>JANQQD010000396.1 GCA_028285185.1 Anaerolineae bacterium
CACCTGCAACTACGACGGTTTCCTGAAATACCTGACCGAGATCGGCGACGAAGCCTTCATAGGTTCCAACACTTCGCTGGTGGCACCGGTCAAGGTGGGGGACCGCGCCAATACCGGTGCCGGCAGCGTGATCACGCAGGCCGTGGCCGACGATGCCCTGGCCGTGGAGCGCAGCCAGCAGACCGAGCGGGCCGGAGGGGCCAAGGCATTCCGCGCCCGCAAAGCCGCAGAAAAGGCGGAACGGGCACGCAGCAAGACGTGAGTTACGAGAGAGGCGGACGATCATGTGCGGCATCATCGGGATTCTGGGCGAACGCGACGCGGCCCCGCTGTTGGTGGACGGCCTGAAGCGGCTGGAGTATCGCGGATACGACAGTGCGGGCGTGGCGACCCTGATCAACGGCCGGATCGCCCGCCGCCGGGCCGAAGGCAAGCTGGTCAATCTGGAGTCGCTGCTGCAGAGCGAGCCGCTGCCCGGCACCGTCGGCATCGGCCACACCCGCTGGGCCACGCACGGCAAGCCCACCCAGACCAATGCGCACCCCCATGCCACGGATCGCGTGGCTGTTGTGCACAACGGCATCATCGAGAACTTCCAGGAACTGCGCGACGAGTTGACGGAGCTCGGGCATCGCTTCGACACCGACACCGATACCGAGATCGTCGCCCATCTGATCACCCGCTATCTGGACGAACAGTTGCCGCCGACGGAGGCCGTGGCCCGCGCGCTGGCGCATCTGGAAGGCGCGTTCGCGCTCGCCATCATCTTCGCTGGGGAACACGACCTGATGGTGGGCGCCCGCCGCGGATCGCCGCTGGCCATCGGCTATGGCCAGGGCGAGATGTATCTAGGCTCCGACGCCATGGCGCTGGCCCCACTCACCGACCGCATCTGCTATCTCGACGAGGGCGATTGGGCCGTGCTGAGCGCCGGCAAGGCGGTTGTCTATGACGCCGAGAACCGCGAGGTCGAACGGCAGATCCGGCAGACTGCGCTGTCGGGGGCTCTGATCGGCAAAGACGGCTACCGCCACTTCATGCTGAAGGAGATCTATGAGCAGCCGCAGGTGATCGGCGACACGCTGAACGCGTTCGTGCACCCGACGACCGGGCGCATCTCGCTGCCCGAGCTGTCTGTCGATCTGGCCCATGTGCCACGCGTCACCATCGTCGCCTGCGGCACCGCCTTCTATGCTGGCCTAGTTGCGAAGTACTGGTTCGAGACGCTGGCGCGCCTTCCGGTGGAAATCGATGTAGCCTCGGAATTCCGCTATCGTGAGGCGCCGCTGCCTGAAGGCGGGCTGGCGCTGTTCATCTCGCAGTCGGGGGAAACCGCGGACACCCTGGCCGCGCTCCGCTACGCCAAGACGCAGATGCAGCACATCGTCTCCGTCGTGAATGCGCCGGAGAGCAGCATTGCCAGGGAAAGCGATGCCGTGCTGCACACGCTTGCTGGCCCCGAAATCGGCGTCGCGTCGACCAAGGCGTTCACCACCCAGCTCGCGGTGCTGGCCTGCCTGGCCATCGCCACGGCGCGGGCGCGCGGCACCATCGACCGGCAGCGGGAGGCCGCGCTGGCGGCCGCACTGCGCGAGGTGCCGTCGCGGGCCTTAGATGTGCTGACCCATGACGACCGCATCCGCGACCTGGCCCACAGCGTGGGCGAAGCTCGCGACGTGCTCTATCTCGGCCGCGGTACAGGCTTTCCGCTGGCCCTGGAAGGGGCGCTAAAGCTGAAAGAGATCAGCTATATCCACGCCGAAGGCTATGCCGCCGGCGAGATGAAGCACGGGCCCATCGCGCTGATCGACGAAGACGTGCCCGTGATCGTCATCGCGCCGCGGGATGCTGTCTTCGACAAGACGGCGTCCAATGTCGAAGAGGTGAAAGCGCGCGGCGGCCGCGTCATCGTCTTTTCGGACAACCAGGGTGCGGCGCGATTGGGCAGGGACGCCATGGCCGCCATCGCCCTGCCCGATGTCGACCCCTTCGTGGCGCCGATCCTCTATGCCATACCCGTGCAGCTGCTCGCCTATCACACGGCGGTCATGAAGGGCACGGATGTCGACCAGCCGCGCAATCTGGCCAAGAGCGTCACCGTCGAATAGCGCCCGCGGCACCGTGGTGCGCTGAAGTAGGCTCGCCCCTCAGCCCGTCATTGCGTCTACAATAAGCCGGACCGGTTCCCCTCGGGATGCGAACCGGTCCTGGCCGGAACCCCATTGCCGAGCCCAATGTCATCTGACGCCGAAAACAAGATCCCTTGAGGAAGCCCGCCATGCTGCAGCTCGCTGACCCCACTCTCTTGCGCCAACAGTGCTACGTCGACGGGCGCTGGTGCGATGCCGACAGCGGCGCCACCATCGCCGTCACCAATCCGGCAACGGGCGACACGCTGGGCACGGTGCCGAAGATGGGTGCGGAAGAGACCCGGCGGGCGGTGGAGGCCGCGGAGCGCGCCTGGCCGGCCTGGCGCGCCAAGACGGCGAAAGAGCGCGCCGGTATCCTGCGACAGTGGTTCTCGCTGATCATGGCGAACCAGGAAGATCTCGCCCGCCTGATGACGGCGGAGCAGGGAAAGCCGCTGGCCGAGAGCCGCGGCGAGATCGCCTACGCCGCCAGCTTCATCGAATGGTTCGCCGAAGAGGGCAAGCGCGTCTACGGCGACACCATCCCGACGCATCTGCCAGACCGCCGCATCATCGTGGTGCGGGAGCCCATAGGCGTCTGCGCTGCGATCACGCCCTGGAACTTCCCGGCCGCGATGATCACGCGCAAGGCCGGCCCCGCACTCGCCGCCGGCTGCCCGATGGTCGTCAAGCCGGCGACCGCCACGCCCCTGTCGGCGCTGGCCCTGGCAGAGCTGGGCGAGCGCGCCGGCCTGCCCGCCGGCGTCTTCAGCGTCATCACCGGCGCATCGGGCGCCATCGGCGGCGAGCTCACCGGCAATCCCATCGTGCGCAAGCTGACCTTCACGGGCTCGACGGAGATCGGCAAGCAGCTGATGGCGGAGTGCGCCGGCACCGTGAAGAAGGTTTCGCTAGAGCTCGGCGGCAACGCGCCCTTCATCGTCTTCGACGACGCGGACTTGGATGCGGCAGTGGAAGGCGCTATCGCATCGAAGTACCGCAACAGCGGGCAGACCTGCGTGTGCGCCAACCGCCTCTTGGTTCAGGACGGCGTCTATGACGCCTTCATCGACAAGCTGGGCCGGGCGGTTGACGCCCTGAAGGTCGCTAACGGCATGGAAGACGGCGCGCAGCAGGGCCCGCTGATCGACATGGCAGCCGTGGAGAAGGTGGAGGAGCACATCGCCGACGCCGTCGCCAAGGGCGCCAGCATCGCGATCGGCGGCCATCGCCACGCGCTGGGCGGCACCTTCTTCGAACCGACGGTCCTGAGCGGTGTGACCACGGACATGAAGGTCACGAAGGAGGAGACGTTCGGCCCCCTCGCCCCGGTCTTCCGGTTCTCTACCGAAGATCAGGCGATCGCCATGGCCAACGACACGGAATTCGGCCTGGCGTCGTACTTCTACAGCCGCGATGTCGGCCGCATCTGGCGCGTGGCGGAGGGGCTGGAATACGGCATCGTCGGCATCAATGCCGGCATCATCTCCACCGAAGTGGCGCCCTTCGGCGGCGTGAAGGAAAGCGGCATCGGCCGCGAGGGCTCCAGATACGGCATCGACGACTTCCTGGAGATGAAATACCTCTGTCTCGGTGGCATCGACCGCTAGGGCGTGGGGCCCGGATTCAACTTTCAGGCGTCATCCAGCCACAATACGGCCCAGGATCTCGCCTATGCCTCCGCCCATGGACGGATCGATGAGCGAAAGCGTCGTCAGGGTCGACGGTCTGGTATTCGACTATCCCACCCAGCGGGCGCTGTTCGATGTCAGCTGCGGTGTGGGCCGCGCCACCATCACGGCGCTGGTCGGCCCGAACGGGGCCGGCAAGACGACCTTCATGCGGTGCATCGCCGGGCTGGAGACACCGTTTGCCGGTTCCGTCACGGTCGCCGGCCTTGATGTGCTGGCGGAACCGCGTCGCGCCCATCAGCATATCGGCTTTCTACAAGACTTCTTCGGCCTCTACGAAGACCTGACAGTGCGCCAGTGCCTGAGGTTCCACGCGGCGGCCAATGGCATTGCCAAGTCAAGGCGCAACCAAGCCGTCGAGCGAGTGGCTGAGCTGCTGAACCTCCGCAGCCGGCTGGACCAGCGCGCCGGCACCCTGTCGCGCGGCCTGCGCCAGCGCCTGGCAATCGCCCAGGCGATCATCCATGAGCCCGACGTGATCCTGCTGGACGAACCCTCCGCCGGCCTGGATCCCGAAGCCCGCGAGAGCCTGTCGTCCCTGTTGCGCCAACTGCGGCACGCCGGCATGACGCTGATCGTCTCCAGCCATATCCTGACAGAGCTGGAAGACTACTCCACACACATGCTGATCCTGCGGGATGGCCGTGTTGTCGAACACTGTCCCGTCTCCGGCGAAGAGGCCTCCGCGCGGCGATTGCGGCTGATGTTGAGCGACCCGGTGGACAACCTGCCGGAGCGGCTGATGCGGCACTTTGGCGTCGGCAACGTCTTGCAGGCGGACGTCGTTCCGACAGACGGCGCCACAGCCAGCTTCGACTTCACCGGCGATCTGAATGCCCAGTGCACGCTGCTGCGCGACCTGATCGGCGACGGCCTTCCGGTGGCGGCGCTCGCCGAAGAACAGCGCACCATGCACGAGGTCTATCGCGAACGCCTGCGCGCCGACGGCCCCGCCGAACCCGATCGGGGTGCGGCATGAACCCGGAATTCATGCGCAATCTCTGGTCGGAGTTCTCGCCGCATCGCCTGGTCGCGATGCCGCTCGTTCTGGGCCTGGCGGTATCGGTTGCATGGATGGGCGGATCGGCCGGCACGGCCGCGTCTACGGCCAACACCATGGCCGGCGTGCTGCTGATCGCGTGGGGTGCGCGCCTCGCCGCTGACAGCGTTCTGGGCGAGGTGGTGGATCGCACCTGGGACAGTCAGCGCATGTCCGCCATAGGCCCCTGGTCGATGGTCTGGGGCAAGTTGTTCGGCGGCACGGCCTTCGTCTGGTACGGAGCCTTGATGTGCGCTGCCGCGGCGCTTGTCGCCGGGGATATGGACTCAGCCCCCTCCCCCTTCCGCATTGGCATCGGCGGCTTTAGCGAAGCCGTGCCGCCGGATGCACAGATGCCCATAAGGCTCATTGCCGTCGGTCTGTTTGCCCAGGCGATGGCGATGTTCGTGGCGCTGCTGCTTCTGCGCGGCCGGCCGCCACGGCTTCGCTTCCGGGTCACCGTGACGCAAGTTGCTGCGATCGGACTGGCGCTGCCATTCCTGATGGGCAGTTCGGCTTGGCAACGGTCCCCGATTTCCTGGTACGGGCTCGAATTCGACCGGGTCGATTTCCTGTACATGACCAACCTGATCTTCATTGCTTGGGCGATCTTCGGCTGTTACCGCCTTATGCGCCTTGAACTGCAATGTCGGACAGGCTTTGCCGGCTGGCTCTGCTTCACGCTGTTCCTGCCGACCTACGTTGCCGGTATCGACGTGACTATCAACTGGTCCGGTTGGCTGACATTGGCAGTGCCGACCATGGATCGCTGGTTCGTCGCGTTCCTGATCACGCTCGCCCTCACCTATGTCGCGGCGTTTGCCGAGCCGAAGGGCATCGTGCGCCTTCGCCGCTGGCTGCATGATCTCAGCGAGGGATCGCCCCGCAGTGCGGCAGCCACGACCCCCAGCTGGGCGGTCAGCGGCATCATCTGTCTGGTCTGCGCCATCATAACGATCGCACTGTCCATGCTCTTCGGCGATCAAACCTCCGCCCTCACCATACTCGTCCTCTCGATCCTGCTGTTCGCCGTGCGGGACCTGGCCTTGTTGTACGCATTGACGCTCGACAGTCGGCGGCAGCGCGGACACCTTGCCGCCCTAGTCTACCTTGCCGTGCTTTACGGGCTGATCCCCGCTTTCCTTGATGGTGCGGGTGCTGAGAGCCTGATCCCCGCAGTCCGCCCGACACCCGGCGGCGACCCTGGCATGTCACTCTTGCCGGTTGCCGCTCAGGCCCTTGCGGCCTACGCGGCAGCGGTTATGAAGTGGCGGCGGGTCTTGAGGCGCAGCGATGTCATGCAGCCGGCGGCGGCCTGACGGCAGCCAGCGCTTGCTCCGGCGTAACCCCGGTTCCATTCTGACATCCAATGTACAATCGATACGGAACTATGGGTTCGGAGGCATAAGATGCCTGGCTATGATTTCGACTTCTTCGTGATCGGCGGCGGTTCCGGCGGGGTGCGTGCGGCGCGCATGGCCGCCGGCCATGGCGCGCGGGTCGCCATCGCCGAAGACCTCTATCTCGGCGGCACCTGCGTCAATGTAGGCTGCGTGCCGAAGAAGCTGATGGTCTATGCCTCGCACTTCTCGCAGGATTTTGAGGACGCTGCCGGCTTCGGCTGGGATGTGGGCCCGCGGCGGCACGACTGGGCGAAGCTGATCGCCAATAAGGATACCGAGATCGCCCGCCTCAACGGCGCTTACAAGAGCATCCTGGAAGGCCCCGGGGTTACGATCTTCCGCGAGCGTGCGACGCTGGCCGACGCCCACACCATCGCCATGGGCGACAAGCGGGTGACGGCGGAATCGGTGCTGATCGCCACCGGCGGCTGGCCCGACATTCCCGACGATCCGGGCGTGCGCGAGCATGCCATCAGCTCCAACGAGGTGTTCCATCTCAACCGTCTGCCGGAGCGCGTGATCATCGTCGGCGGCGGCTACATCGCGGTGGAATTCGCCGGCGTCTTCCACGGCCTCGGCGCGCAGGTCACGCAGCTCTACCGCGGCCCGCTGTTCCTGCGCGGCTTCGATGAAGACATGCGGGTGACCCTGGCCGAAGAGATGCGCAAGTCCGGCGTCGACCTGCGCTTCGACAGCGTGGTGACTCGCCTGGAAAAGACGGCAGACGGCCTGGTGGCCCATCTGCAGGACGGCAGCACGCTCACCGCCGACTGCGTGATGTACGCCACCGGCCGCAAGCCCAACACGCAGGGCCTCGGGCTGGAGGCGGTGGGCGTTGAGCTGGGCCGCAAGGGCGGCATCGTGGTCGACGACGCGTTCCGCACCACGGTGCCCAACATCTATGCCGTCGGCGACGTGATCGACCGGGTGGCGCTGACGCCGGTGGCACTGGCAGAGGGCCATGCGCTGGCCGACACACTCTACGGCAACACTCCCCGCGGCGTGAGCTACGAGAACATTCCCTCAGCCGTGTTCTCCCAGCCGCCGATCGCGACCGTGGGCCTTACCGAAGCCCAGGCGCGGCAACGTTTCACCGGCGGCGTGGATGTCTACAGGTCCAGCTTCCGGCCCATGAAGCACACCATGTCGGGGCGCGATGAAAGAACGCTGATGAAGCTGGTGGTGGACCGCGAGACCGACCGCGTCGTCGGCTGTCACATGGTCGGCCTCGACGGTCCGGAGATCATTCAGGGCCTGGCGATCGCACTGAACTGCGGCGCCACCAAGGCCCAGTTCGACCGCACGATCGGATTGCACCCGACGGCGGCGGAGGAATTCGTGACCATGCGGACGAAAGCGCCCGATCCGGAAGACACCGAGCGGCAGGCGGCCGAGTAGGCCGACGCCCCCGCGCCGTCGCTCACACGACGGCGCGGCTGACGCCGGCGGAATGCGCGTTGTAGGCCGACCGCAGGATCTCCACGACCGCACCAGGATCGGCAAAGCCGTCGGTGTTCAGCATCAGGTCGTAGTTGTACGGCTCGTTGGTGCGGACGTGGAAGTCTTCCCAAAGGAACAGCGACCGCTCGCGGTTCTTCTGCTGCACCTTGGCCGCAGCAGCCCGTTCCGTCATCCCCTCAGCAGCGGCGATCCGTTCGGCGCATTTCTCCACCGTACCAACCAGCCGGACGCGGAAGGGGTGCTGCTTACGCAGGATCACGTGGCTGCCGCGCCCCATGATGACGCCGCCGTGGCGCGCGATGCCCATCAGCACCCGGAGCAGATGGTGAAGGTATTCAGACGGCGAAGCGCTCTGCTGGCCCAACAGCGACGTCATCCAGACCTCCAGCGGTCCCTTTACCGTCTCGTCCAGCGCCGCCATGGCAGCCGTGTCCGTGCGGGCGGCCTTGGCCACACGCTCGATCAGGTCACGGTCGAACCAGCGCACGTTCAGCACCTCGGCAAGCCGGCGTCCGATCTCTTCGCCGCCACAGCCATAGTCTCGCGTAATCGTCACAAGCGGCCGGCGGGCCGACGGAAGCTCGGAGTCGCGAAGCTGCTTAAGCTCTGCTTCGATCAGGCGGGCGAGCGGTTCTCGCTCTCCATCAGTCATCGCTACCTCCTGCCGCACCACAGGCGGCACTCTTCGGTGTCCCTTCCCTACCCCATATATGGGGTCGGCGGCCATAGGCACGGCCCCGTCGGACCCGTTGCCGGCCTATTTCGCGATCGGCGAAAAAGAATTCGCTATCTAAGTGTGGGGGTTTAGGGCATCATAAGATAAGGGAAGAAACGCAACACAAAGGATCGCGCAGGGTCATGGATCTCCACCCGCAAGCGCGTCGGTTCGTCCAAGCAATCGCTGTCGCCGGACGACCCCTGTGGCAGCTTTCGCCACACGAAGCCCGCACTGCCTATGCCAAACGTGTCGCCAAGGCCACCATCCGGCCGACGGACGCGGTTCTGGTCAGCGATACCACCGCGCCCGGCCCGCATGGCGCCATTCCGCTCCGCTCCTACCGTCCGGCAGAAACGCAGGGTCGATCGCTGCCGGTGATCGTCTATCTGCACGGCGGCAGCTTCGTCTTCGGCGGGCTGGATTCGCACGATCCGCAGTGCCGCGCGCTCGCCGCGAGATCGGGCTGCCTGGTCGTGTCCGTCGACTACCGCATGGCGCCGGAGCACAAGTTCCCCGCAGCGGTCGACGATGCGCTGGCCGCCGTCGTGTGGCTGGCCGAGAACGCCGCCTGGCTCGGCGGCGATCCTGAGCGACTGGCGGTCATGGGCGACAGCGTCGGCGGGGCCTTGACGGCGGTCGTCTCGCATCTGGCACAGGATCGCGGCGGACCGTCCATAGCGATGACCTGCATGGTCTGCCCGACCACGGATGTCTTCGGCGACCTGCCGTCCCATGCCCGGTTCGCCGATGACCTTCTGTTGTCGCGGCCCTTGGTGGACTGGTCGGTCGGCCATTACCTGAACGGCCCGGAAGAGCGGGTCGATCCGCGCTTCGCGCCGCTGCAGCGGGGCCGGTTCGCAGGGCTGCCGCCGCTGCTCATGGTCACAGCCGAAGCCGACCCGCTGGTCGACGATGGCGGCGCCTATGCCGATAGGCTGGCTGCGGCGGGCGTGCCGGTGGAGCATGTCTGCTATCCGGGGCAGGTCCACAACTTCGTGCTGTGGGGCGGCCTGATCGACACCGCCAGCGAAGCGCTGGACATGATCGCCGGTCGGCTGAGGTCAGCCCTGGCCGGCTAGACGGCTGACCGCCTAAGCAGCAGGTCTTGCGATCCGGACGGGGGCTGACCGAACTACCAGTCGTCGTCCGACCGCGAGGTTTCGTCGTCTTCGTCGTCGGACGCACCGACAGCGTTTTCGACGGCCGGCATCATCTGCAGATACGCCGCAATAGCCCGCAGGTCGTCCTCGGTAAGGTGCGAGGTGTTCTCGCTCACCACCTCACCCATGCCCCCTCCGACGAAATCCCCGTCTGGCAGCATGCCGGCGCGCAGCAGGAAGACAATATCGTCGGCGCTCCAGCGACCGATCCCGGTCTCGCGATGTGGTGTGATGTTCGGTATCGCCCGCCCCTCCGGCCCCTCCTCAGTACCTGCCAGGGCCATGTCGCCGATCGGCGCGCCCAGCGCATTGCGCGGTGAATGGCACTCGCCGCAATGGCCGGCGGCCTGGACGAGGTAGGCGCCGCGGTTCTCCATTTCCGATCGCCCAGGTTCGGGCGCCATCGGCCCCTCTTCCAGGTAGAGCAGCTTCCAGAAGGTGAGCAACGGCCGAAACCCGAAAGGAAAAGGCAGATCGTGGGCGCGGTTCGGCTCCGCCGCCGCAGGCAGCGAGAAGAGATACGCCTTGAGATCCAAGAGATCGGCATCGCTCAGCCGCGTATAGCTTGCATAGGGAAAGGCCGGATAATAATCGCGCCCGTCCGGCGCCACGCCCTGACGCAGTGCCCGAATGAAGTCCGCATCGCTCCAGCTGCCGATGCCATGCTCGGCATGCGGCGTAATGTTGGGCCCGTAGAAGGTGCCGAAGGGCGTGGCCAATTCCCGCCCCCCCGCCAGCGGCGTCGCATCGCGCCCCTCGGCCGTGTGGCACGTCGCGCACCCTGCCGCGGCAAACAGATAGGCGCCGGCCTCCGCCGACGCCGTATGGTCCGGAACTTCGACCGCGGTCCGGGTCACCCAGCGCGCGCCGGAAAAGGCAGCCGCGACCGCGACGCCTAAGGCCAGGCAGACCGCGGCGATCCGTATGATGAGCCGCGTCACGGAACGGGCCGCATCAGGGGCGCGGCCCTCTCAGGCCCGCCCATTTGCAGTCGGGCTCACTCGGCGCGGAAGTCGTCGTGGCAGCTCCGGCAGCCGTTGCCAACCTCGCCGAAGGCGGCTCCGACCGCCGCGGCGTCGCCGCCGTCGGCCGCCGCAACCAGCGCGGCGGTCGCCGTCCTGAACTCCTCGACCGAAGCTGAGAATCCCTCCCAATCCTCCCAGATCGCCGGCAGCGCGTCCGTCTCCGCCCCCTCAAGGCTGCCTTCGGGGAAGGCCGGCAGGATCATATCCGCGAGGTCGTGCAGGGCCCGCGCATGCGCCGGCACGTCCTCGGGGAAATCCGCCTCACCGCGCACGATCCGCGCCAGGGCGCCCATGTGCCCCGCCTGCGCAGACATGACCGCTTGGCGATACTCGATGACGCCGGCCGGCTCCTGCGCCGTGGCGATCATCGCAAAACAGCCGAGGCATGAGGCTGCAACGGCAGCACCGATTGAGAAGCGAAAACGATCCATGAGCTTGCCCCCCTTACATTGTCGTCGGTTCTGTGGCAGTTGCGCCGACTACAGGGTAAGTCCTCATGCAGAGGTCCCCGGTTCACAATGGCGTGTGGCGCCGGTCTGCCGACAGGCCTGAACGGCGGCAAGCTCGCCCGGGCGCGCGGTTGTCACCCGGGGGACAGCGGCCCTCTCTTTGGGGCGCGGCGGCCTTGCCAATGCATGAGAGGCTTCGGCCGCCGCAGCCCGGTCTCATCGGGGGTGCAGCCATTTGGGCAGGAACGAATAGGCGTCGACGTCCAGCGCGGCGTTGAACGCGAGCCCATGCTGCTTGAGGCGCGCTTGCAGCGCGCCGCTGTTGAACGCATCGAAGGTCTCGGTCGCCCCGCCGATCAGCTCGCCGCCCACGAAGATCTGCGGAATGGTCGGCGCTCCGGTGCGTCGGTGGAGCTCCTTTCGGATCTCACCGGCGAGCGGACTTCCCTGGAATGCGCCGGAGTCGAGATCGACTGACCGGAAATCCAGCCCGGCCGCCGCAAACAGCTTTCGCACCGACCAGCAGAACTCGCACCATTCCAGGGCGAACATCACCACCGGGTTCTGCGGATCGCCGATCGCGTTTGCGACGTATTCAGTCGCAGCGGGCGAAGCTGCCTCGGGCAGGGCCGCAGCCTGTTGCACCGGCGCTGCATCGAAACGGTACCGCGGCGTGGAGGCGGCAATCGCCTGCTCCGCCTCGGTCATGGTCTCCGCCACGTCTTCGAACAGCGGCGTGGAGAGATAGCGTTCGCCCGTATCGGGCACCATCGCCAGGATCTGGGCGCCCGGTGCGGCCGTCTCCGCCACGCGAAGAGCGGCGGCCACGGTTGCCCCGCCGCTGATGCCCGCCAGGATGCCTTCCTTGGCGGCAAGATCCTTGGCACATTGCATCGCCGCAGCGCCCGACACGGGCTCGAAGTGGTCGATCACGCCGGCGTCGACGGCGTCGCCAGCAAGCTTCGGCACGAAATCGGGCGTCCAGCCCTGCATAGGATGCGGCCGGAAGATCGGGTGGCTGGCAGCAGCAGCCCCATCGGGCAGCCGCGGCTGCCCGATGCCGCTGGCCATCACCTGGGCGTTCTCCGGTTCCGCGACGACGATCGTGGTCCGGGGGCTCTCGGCCTTCAGCACCCGTCCCACGCCCTTCAGAGTGCCACCAGTGCCGGAGCCCGTGACCCAATAGTCCAGGCCGAGACCCTCGAAATCCGCCAGGATCTCGGGTGCGGTGGTGCGGGAGTGGAAATCTGCGTTGGCCTCGTTCTCGAACTGGCGGCACAGAAACCAGCCATGCGCCTCGGCCAGCTCGCGCGCCTTAGCGATCATGCCCGTGCCTTTCTCCGAGGCCGGGGTCAGCACCACCTTCGCGCCGAGGAACCGCATCAGCTTGCGCCTTTCGATGCTGAAGTTCTCCGCCATGACGACGACCAGCGGATAGCCCTTCTGCGCGCAGACCATGGCAAGCCCGATGCCGGTGTTGCCCGAGGTTGCCTCAATTACGGTCTGGCCGGGGGCGAGCGTACCCGATTGCTCGGCCGCCTCGATCACGCCCAACGCCAGCCGGTCCTTGACCGAGCCCATGGGGTTGAAGGCCTCGAGCTTGACGTAGAGATCGACATGCTTCGGGCCGATATTGTTCAGCCGAACGATGGGCGTGCGCCCGATGGTCTCGAGGATCGAGCGCATCGGCGCAGCGTCCCTGTGGGCCCCGGGATTCCGTGCGGCCACGCTTGGCGAAATCGAGGGTCGCCGGGCGGCCGTGGACAATTGAGCTTCAGTGGGCATCGTCAACCTCCGTCAAGCAGCCTGGCGGGCCGGCAAAGCGCCGCCCGGCGGATGGGCAAGCTCCGCCTTCATGCAATGGTTCAGCACGGCGTGGAGGCGCTTGACCTCCTCCAGATCCCAGTCCAGCACGGCGATCGCATCGGTCACGCTGAGCATGGGACGGGCGAATTGGTCGCGCTCGGCCTGGTATTCGGCGAGCGCCCGGTCGCTGCCCCGCATCACGGCCATGGCCAGCCGTTCGGCGTCGAGCAGGGCGTCGCTGATCCCGTGCGCCGTGACGGGATCCTTGAAGTAGCCGGCATCGCCGACCAGCGCCCAGCCCGGACCATGCGACTGGCGCAGATGCCCGCGGATGCCCCCGAAGCGGTGCAGGCCGTCCTGCGGTCCGGCCGCGTAGACGTCCGTCGCCAATGCTACGTCCGCCGCCGACAGCAGCCCGAGGAAGCCGTCGAACGGGTCGGTGCCGAAGCGTGTCCTGAACTGGTCCGACGGCACACCGGCGAAGACGCAGTGCAGACCGTCATTCGTCGGGATCGCGCCGGCACTCAGGCCCGGCCGAAAATGCCAGCGATAGCCTTCATTCGCGATGCCGGCGAAGTAGCCATAGACCGTCGCGGTCCGGTGGGCGGACTGAACGTACGTGTCGGCGCCGACCTGCTTTGCGACCGCCGAGCCGACGCCGTCAGCGCCGATGACCCAATCGGCTGCCAGCATGACCCGGTGTTCGCCGCGGTCGCGCAAACGTACGCCGCGAACCCGGCCCTGACCGTTGGTTTCAACGGACTCCAGCGCCGTGCCGAAGCGGATCTCGGCCCCGGCCGCGACGGCAGCATCGACAAGGATCCCGTCCAGCACGCGACGCCGCGGCGCATAGAGCGCGTTGATCCCGTCGCGCGGCTTGATGTCGATCGGCATCACATCGGTGCCGTAATGGAAGGTCGTGCGGGTCACCGGCGGCGTTCCGGCCGCGATAACGGCCGGCAACAGCCCCCAGCGATGCAGCTGCACGACCGCCCCGCGCATCAGGGCGTGGGTCGACTGCGTGTCGGCGCCGCGTGCCCCCCGGTCGACCAGCAAGACCTTCGCGCCGGCGCGGGCCAGCAGCATTGCGGTCGCCGCACCGGCACAGCGCGCGCCGACGACGATGGCATCGTACCTGGAGCGCGAGAACGTCATTCGGAACATCTGCAAACTCCTTCAGGCATTGGCATTCAGGCTGCGCACCTGCGACCCAGGCGGCGGAACAGGTGCGCGGCGAGCTCGCGCGCATCGACACCGACGCCGGAGATTTGATGCGACCGGCGCCGGCGCAGGAACGTCAGGCCGAGCGCGTAGAGCCCCGGCGCCGCAACCACGCCGCCGTGATGGCGAAGCCGCCCGCGGGCATCGAAGACCGGCATGTCCAGCCAGGAGAAGTCGGGCCGATAGCCCGTCGCCCAGAGGATCGAGCGGATCCCGCCGTCGCTCAGGCTCCGGCTGAGCGATGGTGCGTCCGGCAGACGTGTCGGTGCCGGCCGGTCCGGCGGCGGCAGGGTGTTGCCCAGGCCGCGCTCCGCCACCCAGGCATCGATCGCGTCGAGCAGGCGATTCATCTTGAGGTCGGCCGATGCACAGGCATTGGCCAAGCCGCCTGAGAACAGCGCCTGACCATCTCGGACCGCCGACAGCCGGCCGACAATCTCGATGCCCAGATCCTGCAGCGCGTTGAGATCCACCGGCTCCGCGCCCCCGATCAATTGCGGGGAGGGTGTGCGGCGCGCACGCTCCAGATCGTCGATGGCGTCGAACCGCTCATCCAACGCCCCGATGGCGTCGAGCCACCACTCCACATCGCGGCCGCGATAGGTGCGCGGCAGGCGCGTGTGCCAGCCGACCGACAGCGTCACCGGACGGCCTGAGGCGTGGATCTCGCGCGCCAGCTGCACGCCGGACGCCGAGGCTCCCACGACCATCACGCCACCGTCCGGCAGGTCGTCCGGCCGCCTGTAGGCCGATGGCGCCGTCTGAAAGACGCTTGCCGGCACGGCAGCGGACAGCGCCGGAACGCTCGGCCGGGCACAGGCGCCGGTCGCCAGCACCAGCGTGGCGCATTGGACCGGTCCCTGGCTGGTCTCGACGTGGAAGCCAGCGTCGGTACCGGTCACCCTGAGCACCGTGGTGTGGCTCTGCACCGGCGCATCGATCCGCCGCGCGTAGGCTTCGAGCTGTGCCACCAGGTCCGACACCGCCATGTAGCCGTGCGGGTCGGAGCCCCGATAAGGGGCCCCGGGCAGACCATTCGCCCAGTTAGGCGTGAGCAGGCTCAGGCTGTCCCACCGCTCGGTGCGCCAGGCATTGGCGACCGCGCCGCGGTCGAGGATCAGGTGATCCACGCCGCGGTGCGACAGCTCCCGGCTCATGGCGAGCCCGGCCTGGCCGGCGCCGATGATGACGGTCGTTACCGCTTTCACGACGCTTGCTCCTCTCTCGGTCGCCAAGCCCGGTCAGGCAACGGTGACCCGTACATTCGTGGGATTGGTGATCATGTCGAACATGGCCGAGCGCTTCTGGGACTGGGCCACCAGCCCGGCGATCTCCTCCGCCGTGGCTTCGGCGTCGACGGCGAAAGAGACGCGAATGGCGCTGAACCCGTTCCGCACGTCGGCGTCGACGCCGAGCACGCCGGCGAGATCCATGTCGCCTTCAACCGTCGCCTTTACCGACTTCAGCTGGATCCCCCGGTTCTGCGCCACCGCGGCCACACCGGCAGTCAGGCAGCTGGCCAGGGCGGCCAAACCGACCTCGGCCGGCGTCGGGCCCATATCGGCGGCAGCGAACTGCTCGGGATGGTCGGCTTCGATGACATGGGGGGCCTTGCGGGCCTGCTCTTCGCCGAGACCGAAGAAGCCCTCGACGGTCGAACGACTGTGTACGCCGTCGACCCATACGCAACTGGCGCGCCAGGTGAACTGCCCGGCCTCAGGCGTCGCCTGCAAGGCTTCCCTGGCTTCAAGCAGGGCGGCGACATTGACGCCGTTGTTGACGGTACTGGGTTCGGATTGCATGGTCATGGGACTCAACCTTTCCTGTCCGTGGCCTTTACCAGCACGTCGCGCCGCAGCCGCGTAAGGGCGGCGCGATGCCTGGCGAGCCGTGGGGGATAATCCTGTTCGGCCGGCGAGTCCTGCACAGAACCTGAAGAAAACATTGGGAAATGCTGGCGATTTCCGCCGAAGGCACTAGGGTATTGTTTTTATTGATTTTTCCGCGCTGCCAACTGCGATGACGCGCAGATTCCGGGCGTTATACTGAAGCCATGAGGTACCTGTTCGACGCCTTCGTGCTGGACACGGCCGTCAGAGAATTGTCCGAGCGCGGGGCCACCGTGAAGATCGAACCCAAGGTGTTCGAGCTGCTGCTTTACCTTGTCGAGAACCGGAACCGCGCGGTCTCGAAGGACGATGTTGTCGAGGCGGTGTGGGACGGTCGCTTCATCTCCGAGGCGGCCGTGTCGAGCGCCGTCCGGTCGATCCGCAAGGCGTTGGGCGACGACGGCAAAAGCCAGCGCTACGTCAAAACGGTGCACGGACACGGCTTCCGCTTCGTGGCCCCCGTCGTCGAGGCGGGGGCTGGGCACGCGGCGGCAACCGCGGACGCGGCAGGCTCGGGAGGGCCGCCAGTCCAGGACATCCGCTTCTGCCATAGCGCCGACGGAACCCGGATCGCCTATGCCCTTGCCGGCTCGGGATCGCCCTTGGTCAAGGCGTCCAACTGGCTGAACCATCTGGAATTCGATTGGGAGAGTCCGGTCTGGAAGCACTTCTTCAAAGAGCTGGCCGGTGCGTATCAACTCGTCCGGTACGACGCACGCGGCAACGGGCTTTCATCCTGGGACGTGGCGGACTTCAGCCTCGACCGTCAGGTCGAAGACCTGAAGGCGGTGGTCGATACACTGGGGCTTGAGACGTTCCCGCTATTAGGGTTGTCGCAAGGCTGCGCCAAGGCCATCGCCTTTGCAGCACGATATCCTGAGCGCGTAACGAAGCTGGTCCTGCTGGGCGGCTACGCGCGCGGCTGGCGGCGCCGGGACGAGCCGGACTCCGTGACCGTGGGCGAGGCCCGGTGCGCATTGATCCGCGCCGGCTGGGGCAGCGACAACCGGGCCATCCGGCAGATGTTCACGACGATCTACATGCCGGATGCGCCGGCGGAGAGCCAGATGTGGTTCACGGACCTGCAGAAGAAGACGGCGTCTCCGGAAAATGCGGCCGCAATCCTGATGGCCCATGGTGACGTCGACGTCCGGGGCATCCTGACGGAGATCCGGGCGCCGACCCTGGTCTTCCATTCCCGCAACGATGTCGGCGTCCCCTACGGCCAGGGGCAGGAACTGGCGGCCGGGATCAGGGATGCCCGGTTCGTGACCTTGGATACCCCCAACCACATCCTCCCGGTCACCGATCCGGCCTGGCCGCGCTGCCTGCGCCTGATCCACGAGTTCCTGAAGGCATGACCCTCAGAGTGTGGGCTTGCGCAGCAGGTAGACGACGTCGGCGACGCTTCGGCAGCCCAAAGGTTGGCCGTAACTGTCTGGTCAATACCATCACAATTCTCGGATGGGCACGCCCGGCAACTGCTGCACCATTTCACTAAGTATCTTTTCGTTCCTCACAAAACCAAGTTGCGTGTTCTCCTGAGATAGGTTGTGGTTCCGGATACCTTCGAGTCCGATTTCAATCACGTCATGCGTGACCGGTACGCTCTTAATCTTCATGCTCGTCTCTTTGCCATCTTGTTTGATGGACCATTTCACAACACCGATCGTCGCTTTGTCACGCACAATGAATGTATACGCCAAGAACTTAGCCCAATCACCTTCGTTGAGGAACATAGGACTGCTTTGCTTGAATTCCGTGCTTGGCCGATCGAAAAACCGAAGTATGCTTCCATCGTCTTGGGCTATGGAGCTGCTACTTCCATCGATCCATATGTTCTCTTTGTTTTCAGCGAAACCATCATGCAGGAACGTCCACTTCTTAATCTTGGAAGTATGACTCTTACGTTCTTCTTTCGTCGCCCCGGGAGCCGACAGCGGCTTACTCCCTCCAACTACGCTCAAGTAGGGTTTAGTCTCGAAATCATTCTTTGATTGCGTGAATTTAGCGCGAGCATTGACTTGATAGATATGCCTGCCGGTGCCGCCGGTGACTTCGATATAGACCGTCTCTGTCTTACGTCCTTTATCCCCATAGCCGGCGTTCTTGTAAACCTTTACACCATCGATTTTCGGATGAAGGTCGACTTGCTCCGCTCCACTCAAGTCCAGCTTGCCTACTTCGAACGTCATAGTCTTATCCTCCGATTGATTTGATGTTCCGCAATCAGTTCAATCCTTCATTAGCGCGTGCTCGCAGGAGAACGCCGCGGCGCAGGACGCACGCCAGCCCTGGGGAACGGCGTTGACAAGTCGCCCCATGGAACCATCTTAAACGGTGATGTCGTACCGGTTATGGTGCACTGTCCAAGGTACCGTTACCGGTCAGTCACAATGCTATGAGATCTGAACCCACGGGTCCATTCACATGGCGGTGAAGCGGTGGCAACCGATGGCGGGGCGTAGCAGGAGGGGGCGTTGGTAGAGATCACAGTTGAGGGGGACAAGAAGGGCCAGGGAAGGCCCCGCAGTCGTCGCGATCACCTGATCGAGACCGCGTTGGACCTCTTTCATCGCAACGGCTATCACGCCACGGGCATTGAGAAGATCCTGTCCACCGCCGGCGTCTCGAAGCCGACCCTCTACCGCCACTTCGACTCGAAGGACGAGTTGATCGTCGCCGCCCTGAAGAAGTGGGACGAGGACAGCCGTGCCTGGCTGGCGCGGGAGATGGAGACGCGCGGAACGACACCGAGGGAACAGGTTCTCGCCCTCTACGATGCCCTTGCCGACTGGTTCAACGACGTTGGCTTCCAGGGCTGCATGTTCATCAACGCGACCGTGGAATTCGCCGAACGGTCAAACCCCATCCACCAGATGGCAGCTCAGCATAAGGTGACGTTCGCCGCCTACGTCCGCGATCTGGTCGCGGCGGCCGGCGCCGACAATCCCGATGAGGTCACCGCTCAACTCATGCTGCTGATGGAAGGGGCGATCATCACGGCCCATACGCACGGGCTGAGCGATGCGGCTCACCGCGCACGCTCCATAGCCGAAGGGATCATGGTCCGGGCGATCGACGGTGCTGACGGCGGCAGTCCCTAGCTGACTGTTCCGTCCACGCCGACGAAGGCTCAGACGCCTTTCCAGACCGGCTTGCGGCCTTCGTCGAAGGCGCGGGCACCTTCCTTCTGGTCTTCGCTGGAATAGAGGCGGTCGACCGTCGGTAGGCGCCGCTTGGTCACCAAGTCCATGGCGGCCTGGAACGGCAGGTCTTCGGTCTTGCGCGCCACCTCTTTGATTGCCGCAAACACCAGCGGCGGGCCGTCTGCCAGCAGGCCCGCGATCTCGCGCGCTCGGTCCATCAGCCGGTCGGCCGGAACGACCTCGTTGACCAGACCCCACCCATGCGCCTCTTCCGCCTCCATCCAGCGGCCTGTCAGCAGAAGGTCCATGGCCACGTGATAGGGCATCCGGCGCGGCAGCTTGACGGTCGCCGCATCGGCCAGGGTGCCGGCGTTGATCTCCGGCAGGGCGAAGCGGACATGCTCCGCGGCGATGATCAGGTCGGCCGACAGCGCCAGCTCGAACCCGCCGCCGACAGCCATGCCGTTCAGCGCCGCGATCACCGGCTTGTTCAGATCCGGCAGTTCCTGCAGGCCTCCGAAGCCGCCCACGCCATAGTCCACATCCGGCGCCTCACCGGCCGCCGCCGCCTTCAGGTCCCACCCGGCGGAGAAGAACTTGCCCCCGCCGCCGGTGATCACGGCGACGCGCAGCTCCGGATCATCGCGGAACTGCGCGAACACGTCGCCCATCTTGCGGCTGGTCGCAGCGTCGATGGCGTTCGCCTTCGGCCGGTCCAGCGTCACTTCCAGAATGCGGCCGGTGCGCACCGATCTCACCGGGTTGTCGGTCATCCCATCACTCCTGATCCACAAGCTTGAGCAGCGCATCCACTGCGACCACGCCAAGCCCGGCCGGCCGCACCATCAGCGGATTGATCTCCAGGGTTTCGAGCCTATCGGCATGGGCGGCTACGAAGTCCGCGATGGCGCCCACCGTGCGCTCGATGGCGGCGATGTCGGCCGCCGGGCGCCCGCGGAACCCGTTCAACAGCGGCGCCAGCTTCAGCGTGGCCAGCGCGCGCCTCACCTCCCCGGCCGCCGGCGGCAGCAACAAGGTGCGCACATCGCGTAGCAGTTCCACCATGATCCCGCCCGAACCGATCATCACGTAAGGCCCGAACTGCGGGTCGCGCTCGACGCCGATGATCAGCTCCGCAACCGCATCGTCGATCATGCGCTCCACCAGCACCCGATCGCCCATGGCAAGCAGGCGTTCGGCCGCAGCGCTGACTGCCTCGGGGCCTTCCAGCCCGAGGGCCAGCGCGCCGGCCTCCGTCTTGTGCACGAGTTCCGCCGACAGCGCCTTGACGGCAACCCGCCCGCCAAGCGTGCCGGCCGCCCGCACTGCGTCCGCCACCGTCCAAGCGACCTGGCCCTCGGGCACGGTGATGCCCGCCCGACGGAGCCGCCCTTTCGCCTCCCATTCGTCCAGCGCGCGCGCCGTGCCCGCCAGCGGCTGCACCCGCAGCAGCGGTTTGGCCGACTGGTAGTGGTGCGCCTCACCGACCTGCGCTGCCGCCTCGCAGGCGGTCAACGCCTCAGCAATCCCATGCATGGGCGCGATGCACCGCTCTACGAGCCCGCCCGTGAAATCCTCCGGCAAGCATTCGCCCAGCGTCGCCACGACCGCGGCACGGGCTCCCGTCCGCTCTACGGCAGAGGTCAGGGCATTGGCCGTCACCTGCCAGTCATCGGTGCGGCACCGGTCGGCCCGCGGCACGTCGAGAACCAGCAGCGTGGCATCGAACCCGCCATCCAACATCGCGGAAAAGCACGCCGTCAAAGCCGGTTCCTGCCCCCAGATGAAGGTGTGGTAGTCGAGCGGATTGGACACCTCGACATAGTCGTTCAGGGTCGCCTGCACCGCGGCGCGATGCGCGGGTTCAAGCTCGGCAAAGACCAGGTGCCGGCCTTCCGCCGCATCGGCCATCAGCGAAGCCTCGCCTCCGGAACAGCTCATCGACGCAAGGCGGCGCCCCGGCAGCGGCCCGCCGATGGACAGGAACTTCAAAGTCTCCAGGAATTCCGGCACCGAGTGCATGCGGGGAATGCCAAGGCGTTCGAACAGAGCGTCGTAGAGGCTGTCCCGCCCGGTGATCGATGCGGTGTGGCTGAGCGCCAACCGCCCCGCGGCATCGCTTCGCCCCGCCTTCAGCGCGATCAGCGGTACCCGCCGCTCCAGCGCCAAGCGCGCCGCCGCTTCGAAGGCCGGGATATCCGCGATCCCCTCGATATGCAGGCCGATGGCGGTCACGCGCTCGTCGTCGAGCAGGGCCGTCAGGCAGTCGGCCACG
This sequence comes from Anaerolineae bacterium, assembly GCA_028285185.1. GTDB lineage: Bacteria > Pseudomonadota > Alphaproteobacteria > DSM-16000 > Inquilinaceae > JACKIG01. The sequence continues at coordinate 21,416 of JANQQD010000396.1, forward strand.
CCGACCACCGCTTGATTGCCCAGGGTGACCATGTAGGCAAGCGACAGGGACCGCCGCTGCATGGTCATGTTCAGCCCCATATTGCCGCTCTGCGTGACGATTGCCACGCCGCGCTCGACCCGGCGGCCGCCATGCTGGTCGGGCCAGAGCGCGACGCCGTCCAGATAGTCGATGGCGCCATAGCAGTTCGGGCCGATCAGGGGCATACCCGCAGCCGCTGCAACAAGCCGCTGCTGGCGTTCGCGCCCCTCCTCGCCGACTTCAGCAAAGCCCGAGGCATAGCACACGGCACCTCCGGCGCCGATCGCCGCCAGGGCGCCGACGACATCGATGGTCGGCTCCGCCGGCACGGCGACGAACGCCGCGTCGGGCACGTCAGGCAGGTCACCGACACTCGGGACGCAGTGGCGGCCGGCCATTTCCGAGCGGTTCGGATTGACCGGCCAGACAGGACCGGGAAAGCCGAGCACGTCGCATTGCCGGATCACCTCTTCGGCCTCGCGGCCGCCGACCACCGCGAGGCTGCGCGGACTGAGCAGGCGCCGAAGCGCCCGCGCGGGCGGCTCAACAAACATGGTGCCCCTCCCGCCCGGCCGTCAGCCTTCCAGCGGGCGCAGCATGGATCGGGAGATGATCAGCCGCTGGATCTCGCTGGTGCCTTCCCAGATCCGTTCGATCCGGGCGTCGCGCCAGATGCGCTCCAGCGGCAGGTCCGACATCAGGCCCATGCCGCCATGGATCTGCAGCGCTTCATCGGCGATGAACGCCAGCGCCTCGCTCGCTGCCAGCTTGGCGATCGCCGCATCGGCGTCGCTCATGGCGCCCTGATCGTGCTTCCACGCCGCTTCATAGGTCAGCAGCTCCGCCGCCTTCCGGCGCAGTTCCATATCGGCCAGCTTGAAGCCCACGCCCTGGAACTTGCCGATGGTCTGGCCGAACTGCTTGCGCGTCGCGGCATAGTCGGCCGCCAGCTCCAGCGCCCGGTCGCAGCGGCCGAGGCAGATGGCGGCGACCTGCAGACGCGTGGCGCCCAGCCACTCGTTCGCAACCTCGAACCCCTGATCGACCTCGCCCAGCACCTGGGTTGCCGGCACGCGACAGTCGTCGAAGTCCAGGATGAAGTTGTGATAGCCGCGATGCGAGACGTTGTCGTAGCCCGGCCGCAGGGTGAAGCCCGGCGTGTCCATATCCACCAGGAACGTGGTGATCCGCTTGCGGGGCCCCCGTGCGCTCTCATCCACGCCCGTGGCGGCGAACAGGATCACGAAGTCGGCGAGATCGGCATGGCTGATGAAATGCTTGGTACCGTTGATGACGAAGTCGGATCCGTCGCGGTCGGCGCGGCACGCCATGGCGCGCACATCGGACCCAGCTCCCGGCTCCGTCATCGCCAGGCAGTCCACCTTCTCCCCGCGGATGCAGGGCAGCAGGTATCGCTCGCGCTGGTCGCCGACGCAGGCCATCAGGACGTTGCTCGGCCGCGCGACGATGTACTGCAGCGCCATGCTGGCCCGGCCCAGTTCGCGGTCAAGCATGCACATGCTGAGCGTGTCGAGCCCGCCGCCCCCCAGCTCCGCCGGCATATTGGCGGCATAGAGGCCAAGCTGGATGGACCGCTGGCGGATCCGCTCGACCAGCTCGGGCGCCACCCGGCCCGTGCCTTCGACTGACGGTTCATGAGGATAGAGCTCCTCCTCCACGAACCGCCGCGCCATGTCGACCAGAAGCCGCTGCTCCTCGGAAACACTGAAATCCATCGCCCCAGCCTGCCCTCGCTTACATCGCAGCCCGCCGCATCCGGCCCGGCGCGCATCATCCGCAATCATATCGACGCCGTCGCCGGCAAACTGGCTGAAGCGCGACATGATCCTGCCGCCTGTGCCGGTTGACTGGAAGGCTGCAAGGTACGCGCGCCGTCGGCCCGTCGCCACCGGTCACGGACCACGCAGATCGCACATCGAGCGTCAAACGCGGGCCCGAAGCTCCCGAGACGATGCCGCGATAGGCAAGCGGGCCCAAGCCCTTCCGCGACACGCGCAGCCATGCGATAGAGCGGTGCGGAAAGCCCATGTCCGGGCCGAAAGGTGCGAACCCATGGCCGGAAAGACCTCAAAGACCTCGGGGAAAGGCGCGAACGCGGCCGACGCCAGTGGGTCGACGGCAGAGCCTGTCCTCCTTTCCGGCGGAAATCCGCAAATCGCGAAGGGCTATGGAGACGCCCCGGTGCAGGCGTACATAGCGGCGATGCCAGGCTGGAAACACGACATCGGACGCCGCCTGGATCAGCTCATCGATCAGACGGTCTCCGATGTGCAGAAGGCCGTCAAATGGAACTCGCCGCTCTATGGCGTCAAAGACCAGGGCTGGTTCCTCAGCTATCACTGCTTCACCAAATACGTGAAGGTCACCTTCTTCCGCGGCGCGTCGCTGCATCCCGTGCCGCCCGGCGCGTCCAAGCACAAGGACGTACGCTACCTCGACATCCGCGAGACCCCGCCGCTCAACGAGGCCCAGTTCCTTGACTGGGTAAAGCAGGCCAGCCAGTTGCCCGGCGAGAAGCTGTGACTGCATTCGACCTGTCCTGCCCGCTTCGCCGACTGTCCCAGCCATTCGCCGAGCTATCGCTTCCGGCAGCAATCTGATGGGTTGGCTCCCGAAGGTGAGCGACGCGCCGCAGACTGCGGCACCGGACATTGCCCAGGCGGGTGACGCTGTCTAAAATCGCGCCTGAGGAGAAACGAAATGAACCCGAATTCCGTCGTCGTCGTTAGCCGAAGGTGCATGGTCCGGTAGCGGAAGCCATATCCGTTCTCCATGCGCCCCCGACCGAGTTCGGGGGCGTTTTTGTTTCGGAAGACGAAGCCCTGCCAAGATGCCCAAAGCCAGTTCGCCGCCACACCTGGTCACTCTCATTCTGCTCACGGCCTTCTCGGTGCTGTCGCTCAACATGTTCGTGCCGTCCCTGGCCAACATCGCCCGCGACCTCAACGCCGACTACGCCCTGGTCAGCCTGGCGGTCGCCGGCTACTTGGCCGCAACGGCCATCATCCAGTTGATCCTCGGGCCCCTCTCGGACCGGTTCGGGCGGCGTCCGATCCTGTTGGCGGCACTGGCGCTGTTCATGGCCGCCTCGTTGGTTTGTGCGTTGGCCGAGAACGTGTGGACCTTCCTCGCCTTCAGAATGCTTCAGGGCGGAATCATTGCGGGCTATGTGTTGTCGCTTGCCATCGTCCGGGACACGACACCCGAACAAAAGGCGGCGGGCCTCATCGCCCATATCAGCATGGGCATGGCGCTGGCGCCGATGCTGGGGCCCATGCTTGGCGGTGTTCTCGACACCGCGTTCGGCTGGCGGTCCAGTTTCTACTTCTATGCCCTATCCGGGCTTGGCCTGCTGATCCTGTGTTGGGTCGATCTTGGCGAAACGCGGCCACAGCGGTCCGACGCCGCCATCTCCGACCCCGGAACGCTGATGACGCTGGTTCGGGCGCCGGAGTTCTGGGCCTATGCCCTCTGCACTGCCTTCTCGACCGGCGCTTTCTACATCTTCCTGGCTGGCGCCCCACTTGTCGCCGAAGCAAAGTTCGGTCTGACGACGGCTGAGCTCGGCGTCTTCATCGGCAGCATCACGGCCGGGTTCATGACTGGCGCCTTCATCGCCAGCCGTCTTGCGCCGAGGGTAAGCCTGACAACCATGATGATGGCGGGTCGGCTTGTCGCCTGCGGGGGGCTCTCGGCCGGGCTGATCGTGCTGGCCGGCGGTTGGCTGTCGCCGGCGACGTTCTTCAGCAGCACGATCTTTGTCGGTCTCGGGAACGGCATCACCATGCCGAGCAGCAAAGCGGGCGCGATGTCGGTCAGGCCGGGCCTGGCCGGAAGCGCTGCCGGTCTGATCGGCGCCTTGACCGTTGCCGCAGGCGCCATCCTGACGACCGTGACCGGCCTGTTGCTCACGCGAGCCAACGCCCCGGAGATGCTCCTGTCGCTCATGCTTGCGGCGTCGTTCGCCGGCCTGATGACTGTGCTCTGGGTCAATGTACTCGAGAAGCGAAAGACCGCTCCGTCAGCCCAGACATGAGACGCACAATCAGCAGGTTAAGGTAGCGGCGAAGCCGATGGCTCCCGCCCGATCTTCCCGGGCAGACGGTTGCAGTGTCCGATGTCAACGGCCCGCAACCGCACTCGCCTATTCTGGCATGGCACGATATCCGTACGGTGGATCCGGGGCGCGCCTTCGTCCGCGGTCATGACGTGGGTGACGCAACGGCTCAAAATCGCATTGCCGTACAATTTGCCGCTTCATCGGAGATGCAATGACAGGCACGTCTGAGCGACCGGAATTGAAGACAGAGAGACTGCTGCTGCGCCAATGGCGCGCGAGCGATTTCGAGGTCTATCAGCGCTACTACAGCGACATCCGAACGGCGCGCTTTGTTGGCGGTGTGCTGTCACCGGATCGGGCATGGCGGCACATGGCCGCTGTGGTCGGTCATTGGGCGCTGATGGGATTCGGCTACTGGGCCGTAGAGGCGCTTGAGACCGGCACGTTCGTCGGATGTGTCGGCCTTTGGAAATCCCATGGGTGGCCGGAACTTGAGCTCGGATACTGGTTGACCGAAGCGACCGCCGGCAAAGGGTACGCCACCGAGGCCGGGCAAGCGTCCCTGGACTATGCCTATGGCGTGCTCGGCGTCGACACCCTTGTCAGCTACATCGCCCCCTCCAACGCGCGCTCAAAGAAGGTGGCCATGCGTCTAGGTGCCACGCTGGAGACGGAGATCGACCTCTTGGATTGCGGCCGCCACTGCGTGTACCGTTATGATAAATTTAAGGCTTATAACCGATAGCTGACGGCAGCGGTGACGGGGACAGCTGCCGGGAAGTGGCTTTGAAGGCGGTCGGATCGATTGGCGATCCTGCGGATGTCCTTGAGCCGCCCCAACATCCTCTAGAGCGCGGTTCGTCCGCGGTAGAGCATTGGGCTGAAACAGCTCTTCCGCCTGCGCATGGATCTCTGCGGAACCGAGGGGCGCAGGTGAAGGCGCCTCAGCATTGAGAGCGGGACCGCGAATGCGCTGAAGATCGGTGCCGCGTCCATAAGGGGATTTTTCACCGCTGGATGGATTTGACGTTGCCGTGAGGCGGATAATGATCAAACGATTTTTCGTGTTCTTGGCTGCCATCACCGGGACTTTTGCCGTGGCGGCGTTGCCGCCTGAAAGCGCCATGGCCCAGCCCGCTGGGACTGTCGGCGGCGCAGGCATCGACGCTGGCAATCCTGATTTGGCCGACCGCGCCGTTCAACTGACTGCCAACGCCCCTTCTCTCGCATGGCGGTTGAGCGGTGGCATGGCGACCGCCGGCGATCTGCCGGTAGCCTTGAGTGCCAGCGGTCGGAGCAGTTCCTTCGACATCGCGTTGACCACCAGCCTGCGCCAGATCGCGGCCTCCGAACGGGCGCGCCGGGTAAGACGATTGGCGGCGATCACCGATCTGCTGGACCCTGCCGATTGGCGACAGGCGCAGTTCGGCCTCGGCCCCGCTAGGTCGGGTGATGGGTTCGCCGGCTGGCTCGCTTCCGCTCCAAACCTGGCCGAATACACCGTGGAGGCCGACATCGCCACCGACGCAGCATTCGACGATGTCATGCCTTCGATCAGCGATCTGGCGGCCACAGCGCGTGCGACGGAACTCGATCTGTGGATCGACGGCACCTGGTCGCGGGTCGATGGCGGCGACACCACCAGCGACTTTGGCCTGTTGCACATCGGCGCCGACTACCGCCTCTCAGGCAACCTGTTGATCGGCCTGCTTGGTCAGTTCGACTGGAGCAACGAAGACGAAGCCGACGCTCAGAACACGCAGACCGACGGCTTCGGCTGGATGATCGGGCCTTATGCTGCCACACGACTGCATCAGCACCTGATCTTCGACACGCGTGCCGCCTGGGGTCAGTCCGACAACGAGGTCGGCCCAGTCGGTTCCGACACCGACCGTTTTGAAACGGAACGCTGGCTGCTGCACAGCGGACTCACCGGCGACATCCACCTGGACAGCTGGCACCTGACCCCCGGCATCAGCGCGACCTACTTCGAAGAAGAGCAGAAGAGCTACACGGACAGTCTGGGTTCCGACCATCCGAACCAGACCGTGTCGCTTGGCAGGCTCATGTTCGGGCCGGAAGCCGCCTACCTCTATCAGCCGACTGCGCATTGGTTGATCCGGCCACAGATCGGCAGCAGCGGCATCTGGACCTTCGGTGACGCCGAGGCGGTCGAAGTCGCCACCGGCTACGCGGACGGTGGCGCCGTTCTGCGGGCGCAGGTCGAGGGCGGCGTCTCGGTGACCTATGCCGACCGCTACACGCTGACCGGAGACGTATTCTACGACGGCATCGGCGCCGACGATTTCGATGCCTATGGCGGCAGTCTGGCGATCGATGTGTCGATCGCCGACGGCGTCTTGCTCGGTGGCGAGGGCTTCATGACCGACAACAATACCAGCGCCGCGGCCAACTTCGGTGCCAATCTGAGGCTCAAACTTCAGCTTGACTGACGCAAGGCGGCGAAAGCCAGACTGGGATTTCGGCCCTCGCGGACGGGCGACCCGGGGCCACTCTCTTTGCGGGGTTTGCGGTGCTCTCATTTGTTCGCACAGTCAGATGTCCTCGCAAAGTTGAACGCGTTGTTTCCATCGACCCAAGGTTTCAACTTCGGGTCGCCATTGCCTCAACAATGCGTTCTGGGATCTTGCGTTCTGGCGTTCCAAATTCTGGGGGCAGGTCTTTCTATAATGTACGTTCGTGGAGCCCCAGCGCTATCGAGCCGTCCCCGGGTGGCCCCTGATACAAGCTCAACCATCCACGTCCGTTGAGTTGTCAGCCGCCAGTGATCCAATCGAACGCGCGGCTGACATCTTCTTTTGCGCCGCCTTGCAGGCAATGGCCGTGCGCTACGATGAGATTGTCGAAATCCCAACCGAGAACCGTGTCGATGCTTCGCCGCATCGCCGTCTTGTCCCGAACGCTGAGCCTGATGTCCAGCGGGACGCCACCGTCCTTGCCCAATATGCCCGCCACGTGCTTTACGCCGCGCCAAACCCAACGTTCGCTGGCGGCTTCATGCTTCTGGATGAAATCCGTGATGATCAGCGTCATGGAGCGTTTGTGCAGAAACTCGACCTCATCCAGAACGGCATGTCCGTCAATCACGCAATGATCAATTTCACCGCTCCAAGAGGTTTCCTGGTCGTTCGTCAGCACAGCGTCGACGTCGATATCGGGATGACGCTTGTTGAACGCCGGCGAGGCCCAAACCTTGGCGGAAGGGTACAACGCCTTCCATGGCTTGATGCCGAGGCTATGGATCTTGTTGGGTGCAACGAGATGTTCGACCGGGCCCAGCTGGTCGACGGTGCGGCGACGCTCCGGCGTCGGCCGCACGGGAGAATGAAGCCACACGCCTCCCGACGCCAGCTGGACGACCGTCATCCGCGTCGTGAACGGCAGCACGCCGTACATGCGGACATCATCGCCACCCATAGTCCATATATTCTGTCCAAATGGCTGCATATTACTCATAAGACAGTGTATTTATCCTTCGAAGCTGACACTTTCCATTTGGTTCTTCTCCATTGAACTTAAGGCTAAGGGAGTCGGCTGTCCACGCGGTTGCGTCCTCCGATCCGTTTGGGATAGGGCGCGCCGGCTGTCGATGAGGCCGAGGATGCCGGCGAACACTGTCCGCAGCAGTACCGCCTCGGCCAACTGGAACCCGGCATGACATGCATGGCCCACGAGCCGAGCCTTGACCGGCCATGGTTGCGATGGCACAGGCCTGATCGCGCCCCGGCGCCACCACTCGGCAAGTCGGATCCGGCCTGCCCCCTACCCGTTCAGTTGATGTCCATCTCCGCCAGCAGGTTGGCGTAGGACGCCCCATGCATATCGCGGTCCAGCCGTGTGCCCTGCACGTATGGTCGCGGCAGGCTGAACTTGAGCACATTCAGATCGGCGATTTCGAAACGCTTCAGGCTCGCGGCATCCGTGTGGAGCATGGCTGCCACGCGCTCAGACGAAAGCGCTTCGCAGACCCGTGCGAAGACTTCGGGCGTGTCGCAGAAGATGTCAAAGGTCAGCCAGAAGGGCCCGGCGTTTTTCGACCGCACCTTTGTTGCGATATCGACCAGCCGCGTCATGCGCCGATCTCCAACGTGCTCAAGCGAAACGCATCCATCGGATCGTCAAGGCCCAGCACGTGGTTCAGGCAGAACTCATAGATGGCGCCCCGTGACATCTCCGCAGGCGAAAACGGGAAGGCAAAGGTGGGCGTCGGCTCGTCGTCGCTCAGCGGGTGATGGAGAAGATAGGGGTTCAGGATCTTGGCGACCTCTCGGGAGAGCGCTTCGGTCTCTGCCGTGACGATGCTCAGAACACCGACCTCGCTGCCGATACGCGCCCCGGTATCGAGCGGACCCAACGTGGCGTCGGCACCGATGATGCGCAGCTCTAGCGAGAAATCGCCGTCGACGCTGGCCAGGGCCTGCTCCGTGCATCTGGCGCGGACATCGTCACACCAAGCGCGGATGTTCTCCACATAGCGCGGTTCGCGCACAAGCGCGAGGGACACGGTCTGGAAGCCGGCTTGGCGCGCGCCTTCAAGCTTCACCGTGTACCGGTCGGACGGAACCCATTCGCTGCCGGTGACCCGCACCCGCCGATCGTCCAGCGCCACGTATCTCGCCCGGGTGACGTCCAGATGCCCGCCGGGTTCATACAGCAGATAGGGGTCGCTGTTCTCGTACAGCATGTGCGCCGATACGGTATAGGGCGTGGCACAGGCGGTCTCGCCCATCGGGGTGACCACGAACCCTTCAGCGTCAAACGCGATCAGGATCACTCCCGAGCTCGGGTTGGTGGTCGCGAGCGCCCCGCATTCCCCGATCTTCGCACCATGCCAAGCGCCGCCGGAATGACACCCCTGCGACAACGGCAGGGCAGAGATGATAGCCGTATCGGTCGTCCGGCCCGCAATGACGATGTCCGCCCCGGTGGCAAGGGCCGCCTGGATCTGCTCCGCCCCGGCAAGGGCGACGATGTTCGTGCACGCCATCAGCAGCTCGCCCGAGATGTCAGGCGCCGGCCAGAGCGGCGTGATCCGTCCGCGGGCCAGGGCCTCTGCCATTGCAGCACCGTCCTGCCCGCTCTTCAGCACCGCCACCCTCAGCCGCTGGCCCGTCTCCGCGGCAATCTCCCGCGTGATGTCGACAAGCCAGTCGACGGCTGCATCCGCCCCGCTGGTGCCGGCGGTACCGATGACCAGCGGCACCCGGGCCTGCGCGCGGGCCTCCATCAGCGCCGTCCACTCGGCTTTGACCGTGCCGCGCGAATACTTCGATGTCCCGGTTCCAAGGTAGTGCGGCCCGCTGTCGGTGGAGCCGCCGTCGACGGCGATCAGATCCGGCCTTTGCGCGACGCCTCTGGCAAGAGCCGCCCGGTCGAAGCCGAGCCCCAGCGCGCCAGTGGGAATGAGCACCCTTGTCATCGGCCATCAGCTTCCGGCCGCACAGGCAGGGTCCGGTCTTGCCTCGATGTATGCTCTCTCATGGCCAGAACCGTCGAACGGTGCCCGCTGCAGATCCGGATGCTGGCCGGCAGGCTATGGGATCGTGCAATACACTGACCCAGCCTCTAGCCGGCCTGAGTGAGTCGAACCCAGCCCACATTACGTCAGACGACGTCTCGCTCCCTCAGCTCCGTCGGCGCATCAGTGCACCGCGATCAGCACGTTGTTCAGCGATTGGCGGGATTTATCGCCGATGTCGTAATACGTATTGGAGGTCGGCGTATTGCCGACGGGATTGATCTCGCTGGTCGCATCATAAGGCAAAGGACGCCCGAACTTGTCCGTGCTGCCACCCTTCGACCAGTAGCGGTCATATTTGTAGGAGTCGACAAAGGAATTGGAGCGCAAGACCACGTCCTTCAGGTGAGACACTGCGTGGTTCGGATCGTTCGGCTCGATGTAGTAATAGGCTGCCCCGAACTCTCGGTAGATCAGCGACCAGTGTGGGCCGTAGTCAACACCACCCGTCTCGCCCACCGGTAAGGCGTAGATGGGACCCGTGTTGCCGAACATGTAGGGGAACATGACCGGACGGTTGGCGGCCAGGGATCGGGTGATGAACTCCTGCCGGCCGCCTTTACCGATATGGCTTTCGTAGCTGTAGCCGAAGCGGCGAATGACCTGCTCCATTTCCGCGCAGCTCAGCACCTCCCCCTGGCTGCCGCCGTCGGAACTGATTGTGTGCACGGTGTGCTTGACATAGTGGCGCAGGCTCTCGCCCGCCGTTCCCGAGCCTTCGCCGCTGCGAGGATAGATGATCGGTTTGTTGGCGCTAGGGTTCACCGCCGCCAGCAGCAGAGACGCGAACCAGAACGAGTAAAGGCCGCAAGTTCCTTGCTTCTGTGGCTTCAGGGTGCCGCAGGCGCCGTTATAGGCTTCCACAAGGTTGGTCATTTCGCGGCCTCCTCCGACTCCGGCATCGGATCATTTGCCCGCCCATGGCCCCTGTCAACGACATCGGATGCGTGTCCAGAACCACCGCGCGCCGCCTTATCCGGGAAAGCCGCCCGACAAGACCAGGCCAAGGCAACATTCGGCGCTCTCTGATCGGCGGATGCCGATCATCCGCCAATCGACGCCATAGTCGTTCAAGTTGGTCCACGGGCCGATCGGTCTGCCGCGCCCTACGCAACCCCACAGAAGATGCCGCGGGTCAGGTGGCCGACAAGGGCCTGCTGCAGGTCGAAGTACGGATCAGCGGCCACTGCCGCCTCACTCGCCTCGCCCAGACGCTCTCCGGCGGCAAGGGCTGACAGAAATGCGAAGTCGCCCGCTGACAGCCCATGTGCGGTCACGACCATCGCCGGGCGGAAGACCAGCACAGCCTCACCGCCCGCGTTCAAGTCCACCTTGGCGATCTGCGCATGCTGGGGCTGGTTTGCCTCCCAGATCCTCTGGATCGGGTAGCGCGAGGCGACCAGCCGCACCGCGGGGTGCAGGTCGAACCGCAACGACGCGAAGGTCTCGGGATCGCGCGATGCGAGCTCCGCTGGGTCAATCGGCGCGGCGTCACCGGCGAAATAGGCCTCGATCCGCGCCCATTCCAGCCGCGCCACATCCGGCAGATAGGCCAGCGACTGCGCCGGCGGGAACGCCGCCAGATAGTCCGGCAGACGCGCGCCATAGACCGAAAGCTGCGGCACATCCGGCGGATGGCGCTGCACATAGGCCCGCGCCATCGCCTGGAAGAAGGGCTGGCCCACCAGGCGCTGCACCACCGGAAAGGCGCTGGCCAGCACACCAGCCAGCGACCCATGCACATTGTTGCGGTAGATCCTGAGGCGCCTTTCGATGCCGTCCGGGTTCCCGCCCGCAAGGCGCCGCACATCGGCGCCGTCATCCTCCAGAATGCCGCGCCGGAGCGCCTGCTGCAGCTCACGCAACATGGGCCGCGGCCGGCTCCGGGCACAGGGTATCGAGGATGCGCTGCGCCTTATCCGCTTCCGCCATCAGCACCGAAAGCTCAGGAATATTGGTGTCCCACTCCACCAGGATCGGCCGTCGGCCAAGCCGGCCGAGTGCTGCTTCTAGCAGCCGCCAGACGGCCTGGTCGACCGGCGCACCATGGTCGTCGATCAGCAGCGTTTCATCGTCCATGGCGGCGACGAAATGGCCCGCCACATGGATCTCGCCCACCGTTTCCGCGGGGATCGCGTCCAGATACGGCTCCGGGTCGAAGCCGTGATTGTGGGCGCTGACATGGATGTTGTTGACGTCCAACAGGATGCCGCAGCCGGTGCGCCGCGTCACCTCGGCCAGGAAATCCCATTCCGCCAGGGTCGAGCCGGCGAAGCCGATATAGGAGGACGGGTTTTCCACCAGGATCTGGCGGCCGAAAACCTCCTGCGCCCGATCGACATTGCGGCAGACCACCCCCAGCGCCTCGTCGGTATAGGGCAGCGGCAACAGGTCGTTCAGATAGACGCCGTCGGTCACGCTCCAAGAGAGGTGCTCGGACACCAGGCCCGGCTGCACCCGCTCGAACAGTGCGGCCAGCCGCGCCAGATGGGCCTCGTCCAGCCCCTCGGCAGAGCCGAGCGAAAGGCCGACCCCATGGCAGCTCAGCGCATAGTCCCGCCGGATCGCCTCAAGCTGCTTCAGCCGCGGCCCACCACCGCGGGCGCCGACAGGCACCAGATAGTTCTCGCTGTGCACCTCCACCCAGCCGACCGGCGGCCCGCCGGCGAGAAAGGCCGGGACATGCGGATGGCGTAACCCGATCCCCGCGGCCGCGGGGATCGGGTCGGCCGACAAAATCGGGCCGGCGCCGGAGGCAGTACGCCGACCCATGTCGGCTTACGCGGGCGGGTTGGGGTTGACGCCGTCGAAGCTCTCCAACGACCCGCCGATCTCTTCGCAGGTGCCGGCCGGCACCAGCTTCCAGTCACCACCATGATAGTCGACCGTCGACTGCCCGGCGCAGCTGTGCGTGCCGGCGGCATTGGCGCAGTCGTTCTCGCCTGCCAGCGCCACGCCCCAGCACTTCTCCATCTCATCGGCGTGGGCCTGCATCGAAACGGTCCCACCGGCAATGGACACGGCACCGACCAGCGCGGCCGCCACCGTCAGGTTCTTTGCATTCATGCTCCTCACTCCTCTCTGTTCGTCTCCAGGAGGCGACTTTTCGCCTGGCCCCGGCCGGCGCATCGCGTGTGTGCATCCTTGCCGGGCCCATGCGGTGAAACCGCCACGCCCTTCCCAGATAGGTCCGCGCCGCGCTTGAGGGAAATAACGTCGCCTGACACGGGTTCAAATCGATGTGACGCCCCGTGTGCCGCCGATGCGCCGGGCGCAAGCCGGGATTGTGTATGGTCATCCACGACGATCATTGAAAATCGGCGGTTCCTCGTCGTATAGCCGTGGGTTCGTGTAACCAAGCGCCACATCAAGGCGCCCGCGCGAACTGGGTCGGAATGGCAATCGGCGAGGACGGGACAATGGCGATGGACTGGACCCCGGCGGGGTGGCGGCAGAAACCCGCCGAGCAGATGCCCGTCTACGAAGACCCCGAAGCCGTGACGGCGGCCGAGGCGACGCTGTCGCGCTATCCGCCACTGGTCTTTGCCGGTGAGGCCCGATCGTTGCGCGCTGCCCTGGGCAAGGTGGCGGCAGGTGAGGCTTTCCTCGTACAGGGCGGCGACTGCGCGGAGAGCTTTGCGGAGTTCCATCCGGACAAGATCCGCGACACTTTCCGCGTCCTGCTGCAGATGGCCGTGGTGCTGACCTTCGGCGCCGCCATGCCCGTGGTCAAGGTGGGCCGCATGGCGGGCCAGTTCGCCAAGCCGCGCTCCGCACCCATGGAGCAGATCGGCGACGTCGAGCTTCCGTCTTACCGCGGCGACATCATCAACGGCTTCGAGTTCGATGCGGAGACGCGGCGGCCCGACCCCCAGCGGCTGTTGCAGGCCTACAACCAGGCCGCGGCCACGCTGAACCTGCTGCGCGCCTTCGCCCAGGGCGGCTATGCCGACCTGCACCAGGTCCACCGCTGGACGCTGGGCTTCGTCGCCCGCTCCCGCCAGGGCGAACGGTACGAGGATCTGGCGAGCCGCATCGACGAGACGCTGCAATTCATGGCTGCCTGCGGCATCACCGCCGCGACGACACCCCAGATCCGCGAGACCGAGGTCTACACCTCGCACGAGGCGCTGCTGCTGCCCTATGAAGAGGCGCTGACCCGCGTCGACAGCACCTCGGGCGACTGGTACGACGTCTCGGCCCATATGCTGTGGATCGGCGACCGCACCCGCCAGATCGACGGCGCGCATGTGGAATTCCTGCGCGGCGTGCGCAATCCGATCGGGATCAAATGCGGCCCCAGCCTGTCGGCGGATGACCTGATGCGGCTGATCGACATCCTGAGCCCGGACAACGAGCCCGGCCGGCTGACGCTGATCTCGCGCATGGGTGCTGGCAAGGTGGACCCGCACCTGCCGCCGCTGATGGCCCGGGTGAAGGCCGAAGGCCGCAGCGTCGTCTGGTCGTGCGATCCCATGCACGGCAACACGGTGAAGTCCTCCACCGGCTTCAAGACCCGCCCCTTCGACCGCATCCTGGCGGAGGTGCGGGAGTTCTTCGCCGTCGCCCACGCCGAGGGTGTGCATCCGGGCGGCGTGCATTTCGAATTGACGGGCGAGGACGTCACAGAATGCACCGGCGGCGCCCAGCAGATCACGGACGAAGCGCTGTCCTCACGCTATCACACCGCCTGCGATCCGCGGCTGAATGCCAACCAGGCGCTGGAACTGGCCTTCCTTATCGCGGAGAAGCTGAAAGAGGAACGCCTGGAGAGCGATCGGGCCCGACGCTCTGCCGCAGCAGCGGAATAGCCCCAGCCAGAGCGCTCGTGTCGAGGGCCGGGACCGCCCGGCAAAGACGGATACTGGTACAATGGCCATGAAGCCGAGTGTCGACGAGATCGAGGCCTGGACCGACACGTACTTCAAACGGTCCAAGGCGACCGTCGGCCGCTTTGGCGACAAGCGCGCGACCTACGCCGTGTTCATGCGGCGTCCGGTGCTCGCCGCCCCGCGGCTGGCGCTGGAATGGCTCCAGGCCGTGGCCCGCGCCCGCGAGACGGAGCTGGAGATCGACCTCTGCTATGCGGAGGGCAAATGGGTCGGCGCCGGCGAGCCCATGATGTACGTCACCGGCTCGCTCTATCATCTGCTGGATACGGAAACGATCCTCTTGCAGAAGATCGGGCCGGCCTGTGTCGCCGCCTACAACGCCTACACCATGTGCACCGATCTGCCCCGCACGGCCTTCCTGGCCATGGACGCGCGGCACTGTGCGGGGCTGGAGATGACGGAGCTGATGGCCTATGCCGCCAGCGTCGGGTCCGCCCGCGCTCAGCGCAAGCACGGGGCCGTCGGCTTCATCGGCAACGCCACGGACGCCACGGCCCATTTCTTCAACCAGCCCGAGGGGCTGGGCACCATGCCGCATGCGCTGATCGGCTATGCCGGCTCCACCGTGCGGGCAGCGGAGATGTTCCACGAAGCCCATCCCGACAGGGCGCTGACCGTACTGGTCGACTATTTCGGCCGCGAGGTGACGGATGCGCTTGCCGTCTGCACCCGGTTCCCCGAGCTAGCCCATTCCGGCCGCCTGGCCGTGCGCGTCGACACGCCGGGCGGGCGGTACATGGAGACACTGGACCCGCCCAGCGCCTATGCGGTGCTGGAGCGCCATGCCCCGGAATCCATCCGCGGCTACCGTGATGAAACCGAGCTGCGGTACCTGCTGGGCACCGGCGTATCGGCGGCCGCCGTCCACCGCCTGCGCGACCGGCTGGACGAAGCCGGCTTCAACAAGGTGCGGATCGTGGCATCTTCGGGCTTCAACCCGGCGAAGTGCCGGGTGATGGCATCGGCCCGGGCGCCGATCGACGTCATCGGCACCGGCAGCTACCTGCCGGAGAAGTGGGCCGAGACCTACACTACGGCCGATATCGTGGAGTATGACGGCAAGCCCCAGGTGAAGGTCGGCCGCGAGTTCCTGCTGCGCCGCCCGGACCGCAAGCCACCGGACAGGGCCGAAGACTGAACCGCAGACCCGCCGGACACTACCCCGCGCCGTCGCGGATCTGCTGGCTGCGCCAGATCCAAGGCCGCTCTGCCCGGCCTTCCCAGAACCCGGCGCGGGCCGCTTGAGCCCGGCCCTCCGCAGACTCGTATCGGTGCGAGAAGGCGCGATAGGCAAACGCCCATCCGCGCAGCACCACCGCCCGGCCCACATCGGCCCCGGCGATGAAGCAGCGCGCCGTCTCCAGCCCGTCGATGGTCTGGCCGTAGACCGCGCAGTCCATCTCGCGATCCTGAATCAGCATGGTCAGGATGTTGCGGGCCGCCGCCCCGCAGTCGTACTCCCGCCCTCGCCGATCCGTGCAGGTCTGGCCCAGCTCCGGTGCATCGATGCCGTAAAGCCGGATGGTTCGGCCGCCGACGCTCACGATGTCGCCTTCCACCGCAGTGCCCGTTCCGGTCACCGTCTGGTAGGGGTCGAACTGCGTCTGGCCCGCTGCCGGCGCCGCAAGAATGATCGCCAGCACGGCGGACCAGACGCAGAGTGGCAGAGAGCGTCGATCCATGTACGCGATGGTACCGCAGTGTACCTTTCGTTTACCTTAATGTCCGGCTTCTGCCACTAGTCCGAACAGGGATCGAGATCGCCGGACGGTGATCCGTGCTATCGTCGTGATGCAAGGATAACGGGAGACGGCAATGGACTGGAGGTCGGCCACACTGCTGACAGCATGTCTTCTGACCGGTACCTCCGCGGGTTGGGCCCAGGAGTCACTCGCAGGATTCTACCACATCACCCCCGGCGGCATCGGCGCCGGCTATTCTGCCCATTTCGCGCTGGAAGATCTCGCGACACACGGCGTCTGGAGCTACGGCGATCAGTACGAGTGCAGCGAAGATGGCGCACCGAATGACGAATGGGTGGCGCAGCGCACCGGCATCTGGCGCGTCGAAGGCGACACTCTTGTGCTCACCGAGCGCTCGCGCATCACTCATCGCGGCGGCACCTGCCGCTGTCACGCCATCTTGTGCTTTCTCGCCGACAGCGTGACAGACTTCGAGCACCCAGGCCGTGAGATCGTTGTCGATCTCGAAGCGCCCTGCGCGTCCGAATACGATCCGATGGAGATGGTCGGCGTCGAACTGCCGTGCTTGACCATCGAGGGCACCGGCTATTTCCGCCTCGGTCCGGTCGATGAGATGCGGCAGTAACCCCAGGCACCCTTCAAGCATCGGCGGAAGTGGCAGGACGTCTCTACGTGACGACGGCGTACGAAGTTGATCTGCGTTCGGTGCTCGTAGGCGGCATGGCGAAACGGGCCGACGAGATCATGCCTGCCCTTCCTGTTTGTCCGCCTGTCGGTCTGCAATTCAGCCGTGGTCTCGGTCGGACCAAGACCAGCGTCGATCTCTCGCCGGGCAGGACGCCCGGCGGTGGAGGCACCCCTCGATCCGTGGAGCTACAGAATCAAACGACGGTCGAAGACCGGGCCCCAAGGCCGCCGATCAGATTTCACTCGCCGAGTTGACCATCCCAACCCCGCATGACCTAATATAACTCATTGATATGTATATAAGAACTGGATAAGACGAGCGCCAACTGGGCGCTCCAACTGGCAGATGCCGGTGAATGGCGATGCCCGACCTTACGGGTCGGTGCTGGACCCAGGCGCTGAATTGCGCAAAATGGTCCCAACGCAGCAGATAAGTCTTTTAGGGGACGGCAACAGCAACGGCATGAACCACATCGTCCGGCTTAACGATTACCGGCGGGACGCCCGCCGCCGCAAAGCGCGGGTCTATTTCACCCGCCAGGAACTGTCCCAGCTTCTGTCCCTCTATTCTCCGCGCGTCGCCAGCGGCGAATGGCGCGACTACGCCATCGACCATGTGGAAGGCATGGCCGTATTCAGCATCTTCCGCCATACCGCGGAACGGCCGATCTACGCCATCGCCAAGCAGGCAACGCCCAAGGGCGCCAGCTATACCGTGTTCGAAGACCGCAGCCGGGTGGCCAGCAGCGCCTCGCTGGCCGAAGCGCTCGCCGTCTTCCCGCCGGCCCTGATGCTGGTCAGCAGCTGAGCCTGTCGGCCAGCTCCTCGATTGTTTCCACGGCCAGATCCACGCCCGGCTCGGCTTCCAGGTCGATGGTCTGGCCCGGCCCCCATTCGGTTGCCCGCCGCACGAAGCAGGTGTGCAGGCCGAGCGCCCGGGCCGCAGCCAGATCGCTGTTATGCGCGGCGACCATCAGGATCTCGTTCGTGGCAAGCCCCAGCATGTCCGCCGCGGTCAGGTAGACGGTCGGGTCGGGCTTGTAGGCACGTGCCGGTTCCGCCCCCAGCACCACATCCCAAGGCAGGCCCGCCCGCTTCGCCATGTTGACGATCAGCGCCACATGCCCGTTCGACAGCGGTGCCACGACGTACCGCTGCTTCAGCCGCGTCAGCCCGGCGACGGCATCCGGCCAAGGATCCAGCCTGTGCCACACCGTGTTGATCCGCTGCACCGCGTCGGGGTTCAGCCCGTCCAGCCCGAAATCGGGCAGGATTCGGTCCAGCGCCATGCGATGCAGGTCGTCCAGCCGCGTCCACGGCAGCTCGCCACCCCGCACCTTTGACATCATGGGCTGATAGAGCATGCGCCAGGCATCGGCGAACGCCGCCCAATCGACCTCCACGCCATAGTCTCGCGCCCATTCCGCGCCCTCGCGGATAACGCTGCCGCGCCAGTCGACCACGGTGCCGAACACATCAAAGGTCAGCGCCCGGATCCCCGCCGGATCGAACATGGAACAACCTCCCATCAATACGACCGCGGCAGCCCCAGCACATGCTCGGCCAGATAGGCCAGGATCAGGTTGGTCGACACCGGGGCCACCTGATAGAGCCGCGTCTCGCGGAACTTGCGTTCCACATCATAGTCCTCGGCAAAGCCGAAGCCGCCATGGGTCTGCAGGCACATGTCCGCCGCCTGCCATGACGCATCGGCCGACAGCAGCTTGGCCATGTTGGCTTCGGCGCCGCAAGCCTGGCCGCCGTCGAACAGCGCGGCCGCCTCGCGCACCATCAGCCTGGCCGACCGCATGGCGGCATAGGCCCGTGCGATGGGGAACTGTACGCCCTGGTTCTGCCCGATCGGCCGGCCGAACACCACACGCTCGCCGGCATAAGCCGCGGCCTTGTCGATGAACCAGCGGGCATCGCCCACGCATTCCGAAGCGATCAGAATGCGCTCGGCATTCATGCCGTCCAGGATATAGCGGAAGCCCCTGTCCTGCTCCCCGATCAGGTTCTCCGCCGGCACCCGCAGGTCGTCGAAGAACACCTCGGTGGTCGCATGGTTCAACATAGCCCGGATCGGCCGGATGGTGACCCCGTTGCCCACGGCCTCATGCAGGTCGACCACGAAGACCGACAGCCCGTCGCCCTTGCGCTTCACCTGGTCCTTCGCCGTGGTGCGCGCCAGCAGTACCATCAGGTCCGACTGCTCTGCCCGGCTAGTCCACACCTTCTGCCCGTTGACGACGTAGTCCGCCCCATCGCGCACCGCCGTCGTCGCGATGCTGAGCGTATCGGTGCCAGAGGTCGGCTCCGTCACGCCAAACGCCTGCAGCCGCAGGTCCCCCGCCGCAATCCCCGGCAGCCAGCGTTGCTTCTGCGCCTCGCTCCCGTGCCTGAGGATCGTGCCCATGGTGTACATCTGCGCATGACACGCACCGCCATTGCATCCGGCTGCCTGGATCTCCTCCAAGATCGCCGCCGCAGCCGCAATCGGCAGCCCACTGCCGCCATAGGCCTCGGGGATCAGCGCGGCCAGAAACCCGGCTTCCGTGAGCGCCTCAACGAACGCCGTGGGATACGCCCGCTCCCTATCCAGTTCCCGCCAATACTCACCAGGAAAGCCCGCACATAGCGCCGACACCGCCTCCCGGATATCGGCGAATTCCTCATTGGACATGTCCGTCTCTCACTCTCAGTACTTGTCAACGCGTCATCGGCAGCGGCGACCAATGGTAGGCCGGATCGAACACGTGCGAAATCCGACGCTACCCGCTTGCGGTTGATGCGTAGCGGGATTCCCTTCGCTCAGCACGGCTTAAGACGACGACTTCGAGATTCGCGGTCGAACGGCCGTCCCTGAGATTAGATACCGCGGAGGCAGAGACTTGGACTCTGGGGTTGCTGTTCAAGGTCCCGAAGGCAGCGGCCCAACGATGGCCGTGAACGGCACGGTAGTCAGAAGACGAAGCCCCAGAGTGGCGAGCCGCCACATGAGACGGTATGCGATGGGCCCAAAGCGACAAGTCCGCGCTCAACCTCCCCGCCTCTCAGGCTGACCCAAGCAACATAGAATCTGAAAAAACTATCTTTGGCCTCGTCCGGCGGATTACCTCTAAATCCGCAATCAAAAAAGAGAACGAGGTGAGTAATAACGCAGCCTGTGCCCCGAATTGGGGCCCAGCTAAGGTCATGTTCAATGGCGAAATCAATCCTCCGCGATAACTCCCTTGCTCGGAATTCATCCGTACAAAACAGAATTCGGGAGTCGTCACGGAGGTCGGTGTACCCGACGGCGCCCTGGAAGTGCCCATCTTCAGGGAAGAGACGGCCACTCAGCGGCCCCCCGTCAGAAGCGGCGCCACCTGTGGGCACGGCCAAGGCCATAAGGATGAAGAGCCAGAACCGCGTCATTGATCAACCATCCGCATGTCAAACGAGATCGTAGCACAACCCGATACCGGGATGGACGCCCCCTCAAGCATGCATCTGGAGAGTGTGATGCGCCCGGACCGGGGCGCACGCCGCCCGCCGGCTCGCCAAGCGCCGCATTGGTCGATCGCCAATTTGTTGAAGAGACGAACCATTCATCGAAATTCGGTTGAGCCTTCACTTAGGTTTGTCTAACCATCGAACAAGGCTTCAAAAAGCACAGATACGCTGTCCCCGATGACCACAGCTCGAGACTACGAGACAGACCGAGGGTTGAACGTGATAGCGCTGCTGCGGCGCCCAAGCACCTGCCTGTTGTTGTTGGCGCTCACCTTGGCATCCGTTGATGCCAGAGCGCAGGACAACGTGCTGAGGCGGGGCATGGCGCTGCCGATCAGCACCGGTGCTGCGCCTACCCTCAACACGGTGGAGGTGCATCGCGTCCAATCGACAGGTCTCATTGATGTGGCGGTCGCGCTGGATGCCCCACGACCAACCCCCTCCGACCTCTCGGAAGAGATGCTGGAATTTGGCGAGCTCTGTCTGCGGTATGGCGCGCTCATCCTCCAGGTGGCGGTCCCGGCGGGCGAGCATTCGCGGTTGCGCGTCATGGCGATCCTCTATCGAGCGCCGGTTCAGGGCGCACCGGGCCGTGCCACCGACCGAGGGTTTGCGTTCATTGTGGAGAGCGGTCGCTGCACGCTTGCGCCGCCCTTTCCTGAGGCCCTGGTGGCCGAAGTGAGTCGCCGGACCCAACAATAGGCATCATCGTGCATTGCTCGTTGCCGGCATCGCCACCAGGCCCCTGTGCATCGCCTGTAGACGCGTAGGCATGGGGCGGCGCGTGCTGCACCGCCCCATCTCGGCGCCTTTCGCGTGCGTCTAAGGCCGTTCAGCCTCCGTTGCCCTGGCCCGGCGCAGGAACCAGAGGCCGGCGATCCCCGCCCTCACCCGGCGGTAGAGATCCGGTGCGGTATAGCGGCTGCCGGCGCCGTAGAGCGCCAGCACAAGCCCAGCGGCCAGGAACGCGAACTCGCGCTTGAAGCCGTTCAGGTTCACCACCAGCGAGGCGTCGAAGCTGATCTTGCTGGCGGCGAACCACAGCATGACGGCCACGACGCCGGCGCCGGCCGCACGCACGCCGACACCGGCCGCCAACAGCACGCCGAGCCCCAACAGGATCGGCGCCCAGGTGCCGAACGACGGGATCTTGTCCAGACCGGCGAACAGGCCGCCGACGATCAACGGGGCCGCCAATGACAGCCGCGTCAACAGGCCAAGCGTCTGCCAGTCAGCCTTGTCTTCCACCGCGTCGCGCCCGAACACCCGATGATCGACGCTGTAGGCGCCAGGGCCGACGTTGTAGAGCACGAAGGCGAGCCCCGAGAGCGCCACGTCGCGGATCTGCACCAACAGCGCCGGCGACTGGTAGGTCGCCGTTTCCAGTGTCACGCCCGGCGTGACCGTCACCGGCAGGGCGATGATGAAAGTCCAGAGCAGGAAGCCGTAGATCAGTGCCAGCGGCCGCACCAGGAACCCGGCGACCAGCGCCAGGCCCGAGAGCAGCTCGAAGGTGGACAAGGCCGTGAGGAAGGCCCAGGGCGTGATCACCGTGCCCAGCACGCCTTCGAACAGATACTGCTGGAAGAACTCGTTGATATAGCCGACGGGGCTCAAATACCACTCGACCATGGCCTCTTGGGCCGCGGGGTCGAGCAGCCGCGACAGCTTGAACCACCCGCCGATGATGAAGACCGCGCCGAAGCCCAGCCGCAGGGCCAGGGCTATCTCGGCCGCGCTGAACGCGCGACTGTCAGGCAGTTTCATGGTGTGACCTTTCGTCCGCATCGGGCCGCACACGCCCGGCGCCCTTCTGGCGCGGGGTCCGTTTCGGCCCATCCCAGTCCGGAACTCAACGGCCGCCGCCGGCCAGCCTTGCGGGGGCGGCGCACGGCTCTCCGCGGCCGGCGCCTCGATGCCGGCCGGTCCGCCTCACCTGGCGCGCGGCGGCGGGCTGGGGATCTCCGGCACGATGCCGGAGGGCGGCCGCTCATCGACCACCGATGCGGTGCAGCGACCGGGCCAGGGCGCATCGCTCGACGCGCCGGCCTGCGGTCCCATCTGGGCGGAACAGGTGCCAATCACCTCGCACAGGCAGACCGTGTGGTCATCGCCGTCGCCCGGCCGGTCCAGGGCGGTCTCCTGCCCCTGGGGCAACAGC
Source organism: Anaerolineae bacterium (assembly GCA_028285185.1). Classification (GTDB taxonomy): domain Bacteria; phylum Pseudomonadota; class Alphaproteobacteria; order DSM-16000; family Inquilinaceae; genus JACKIG01. The sequence continues at coordinate 43,995 of JANQQD010000396.1, forward strand.
GATGGGGCCGGCACGGCCGCCGGGCTTCCGCCCACCAGCAACGCGGCAACCATCGCCATGCACGCCAAGACACGGATCATGCCCGTTCTCCTCGCCCGATAGGTGTCGGTGCCCGGGCTCGCGGGCCAATCACGTTTCCGAGCGCCCTTAACGCCGGAGACATAAACAGCAATTCCGCCCACTGCCGCGGCACGCGTCCGCTGGCGCAGCAGGGGTCATCGGGCGTATTCTCCGGCGCCATGAGCCCGCCGCCCCTTCGCAAGCACACCGATGTCATGCGCGCCCTGCTGCCGCTCGCCGGCCGGGCCGTGGTGGAGGTCGGGTGCGGCGGCGGCGCGCTTTTGCGGTTCATGGCGCATCAGGGCGCGTCGCCGGCGATCGGCATCGATCCCAACAGACGCGTGCTGGCGCGCGCCCATACCGACGACCGCCAGGGCGAGGAGGTGTACGCCGCAGGCTTGGCCCAGGCGCTGCCGATCGGCGACGGCGCAATCGATGCCTTAGTCTACGCCAACTCGCTGCACCACGTGCCCGTCGAGGTCATGAGCCCCGCACTAGCCGAGGCCGCGCGCGTGCTCAAGCCCGGCGGCCAGCTCTATGTGACGGAGCCGATCGCCGAGGGGGATTATTTCGAACTCGTCCGCCCCGTCGAAGACGAGACCGAGGTGCGGCAGGCGGCACTCGACGCCCTGCACGCCGCTGCCGCGACCGCTGAGTTCACGCTCGCGCAGGAATTCGTCTATATCGCGCCGATCTCGGTGGCCGATTTCGCCGGCTTCCGCCAGCGCATGATCGACGCAGCACCGGAGCGGGCCGACCGCGTCGCCGCCCTAGAAGACAGCCTGAGGGCCGGCTTCGACGCCACAGCCGAAGCGCGTGACGGCGCCCACTGGTTCGAGCTGCCGAGCCGGCTGACCCTGCTGCAGCGCTGTTGAACAGCGCTCCCCCTCCCCCCATCTGCTAAGTGTCGGAAAGAACTGTAAAGGGGGTATGGAGATGCCGCCACTGATCGGTCTGTTTGCCGCGGCCACGGTCGCCGGCATCGGCGCCACACTGGGCCACCGGCTGGCCAAGGATCACGTGATCCCGTGGATCGAGCGCCAGGCCAAGGCGGCCGAAGACGCCGCCGATCGCGTCTCCCGCTGGGCGGAAACCAACCGCCGCAAGGAATATGAAGAATTCGCCGATCCCGGCAACGGCGGCAACGGCGACGCGCCGGCCGAGCAGCCGGCGACGTAATCCGTGATACCGCCGCTCAGGCGCCCGCTTCCGAGAGCCGGCGCTTGAGGCGGGCAATCAGGATCTTCGACAGCACGATCGCGGCGGTGAAGAGATAGAGGCCGGCATGGACCTCCACGCCGCTGATCACCGTCAGGTTCAGCGACGCCACGATCACCGCGATCACCAGCACGTCCAGCATCGACCATTTGGCCGTGGCGTCGAGAAACGCCATCAGCCGCATCGGCTGGCGGCGCTGAAGATCCGCGAACTGCCAGACCCACAGCGCCAGCAACAGCTTGGCCGTGGGGAACAGCACAGAGAACACCAAGAGCACCACAAACAGGAAGTACTGGTCGTCGTCCCACAGCACGCCCAGGCCCTCCCAGATCGAGACGCTGTCTTCGATCAGGGGGAAGGTCTCCACGGACAGGGTGGGCAACGCGATGCCGGCCGTTAGCATTCCCAGGGCCAGCAGCAAGGCCGGCGCCATGGTCCAGCGCAGACGCCGGCCGCTGCGCCCGGCCAGCGTGTCGGTCCGCGACCGCTGCCGTGGCGGCCGCCTGGGTCCGCGGGATCTGAGCCGAAACCTCATGCAGGCTGAAAGCCGATCAGCTCCACGCCTTCCTCCACCTGCTCGCCGGCCGTGAACGGCAGGCCGGTGACGGTGCCGTCGGTGGGGGCCACCACGGTGTGCTCCATCTTCATGGCCTCCAAGACGATCATGGGCGTGCCCTTCTCCACCGCCTGGCCGGCCTCCACCAGCACGCCGACCACCTTGCCCGGCATCGGCGCTGTCAGCCGACCGCCGGCCGCCTCCACCGCCTCGGCCTCGGCGACCGGGTCGACCAGCGACAGGCGATGCGTGCCGCCATGGGTCAGCACCGCCAGCTCCAGCCCGTGGCGCACGACGGCGGCGGGGCGGCGCACTCCGTCCAGGGCGGCATCCAGCCGGCCGTCCTCGCCGATCTCGGCCGTGGCGGACACCGTTCCGCCCGGCAGGTCCAGCCGATAGCTGGAGTCGCGCCGGTAGTGCACGACGACGGTGATCCGCTCGCCGGCATCGCGGAAGGTCAGGTGCTCCTGCGCCTCGTCGTTCAGCCGCCAGCCGTTGGCCAGATGCCAGGGCGAGTACGGATCGCCCGACTGCGGCGCCCGTTCCGCCGACCGGCGCCGCCGTTCCGCCAACACGCCCAGGGTGGCCAGCGCCAGCGTCTCGTCGGACGCTGGTTGCGCGCGCGGCAGCAGGTCCGCGGCATGGCGGTCGATGAAGCGCGTGTCGAGATCCGCCGCGGCAAAGGCCGGATGCCGCGCGATCGCGCTCAGGAAATCGAGATTGCTGGCCACGCCCAGGATATGGCTTTCCTCCAGCGCCCGCCTGAGCCGTGCCACGGCCGCCGGCCGATCCCTGTCCCACACCACCAGCTTCGCGATCATGGGATCGTAGTGGATGCTGATGGCATCACCCCGGCGCACGCCCGTGTCCACCCGCATGTGCAAGCTGTCGGCCGGCAGGCTCAGATGGCGCAGCACGCCGGTCGACGGCAGGAAGCTGCGGGCCGGGTCTTCGGCATAGAGCCGCGCCTCGATCGCGTGCCCGTCGACCGCCAGCTGGTCCTGGGCAAAGGGCAGCCGCTCGCCCGACGCGATGCGCAGCTGCCACTCCACGAGGTCGAGCCCGGAGATGTATTCCGTCACCGCATGCTCCACCTGCAAGCGCGTGTTCATCTCCATGAAATAGAATGCGCCGTCTTCATCCAGCAGGAACTCGCAGGTGCCGGCGTTGACATAGCCGATGGCGTTGGCCGCGGCGACGGCTGCCTCCCCCATGGCGCGACGGGTGGCGTGGTCCAGGCCCGGTGCCGGCGCCTCCTCCACCACCTTCTGGTGGCGCCGCTGAATGGAACAGTCGCGCTCGAACAGGTGCAGGCAGGTGCCGTGGGCGTCGGCCAGCACCTGGATCTCCACATGGCGCGGCCGGGCCAGATACTTCTCCACCAGCATGGTGGCGTCGCCGAACGCGGCCGTCGCCTCACGCCGGGCGCCGGCCAGCTGCTCGTCGAAGCCCGCCGCCGTCTCCACCACCCGCATGCCCTTGCCGCCGCCGCCGGCCGACGCCTTGATCAGCACGGGAAAGCCGATCGCCTCCGCCTCGGCGAACAACCGGCCGTCCGACTGGTCGTCGCCGTGATAGCCGGGTACCAGCGGCACACCGGCGGCGCCCAGCAGCGCCTTGGCGGCACTCTTGCCGCCCATGGCTTCGATGGCGGTGGGCGGTGGGCCCACGAAGGTGATGCCGGCCTCTGCACACGCTGCGGCGAACCCGGCATTCTCCGAAAGAAAGCCATAGCCCGGGTGCACCGCATCAGCCCCGGCCCGGCGCGCGACCTCGATGATCCGGGCGCCGTTCAGGTAGCTTTCCGCCGCCGGCGGCGGGCCGATCAGATAGGCCTCGTCGGCCGCCTGCACATGCATGGCCCGCGCATCGGCCTCGGAATAGACGGCCACGGTCCGCAGGCCCATGCGCCGGGCCGTGCGCATCACGCGGCACGCAATCTCCCCCCGATTGGCGATCAGAAGCTTGGCGACCATGGGAACCCGGCAACGAGTTGGCGAAGACGGCAACGGAACTGCAACGATAGCCGGGCACGTGCGGTCAAGCCAGGGCGACGATGGGCACCACCGGCGGCAGCACCGTCAGCCTGCGCCTGGTGCCGGATCGTCCTCCACCCAGGCCGGCTTGCGCCGTTCCAGAAAGGCGCTGACGCCCTCACGTCCCTCTTCACTGGCACGCACCCGGGCGATTCGAACAGCGGTGTCGTCCAGCACCTCTGCGGGCGTCCGGTCGGCGACCGCGGCGATCAGCGCCTTGGCCTCGGCCTGCGCCTGCGGCCCGCATTCCAGCAGGCGCCCCAGCACCTTTGCCAGCGCACCGTCCAGCATATGTTCGGGCACAACCTCGTGCACCAGCCCCAGGCGTTGCGCCTCCAGCGCGCTGAACCGCTCGGCCGACAGGAAGTATCGGCGCCCGGCGCGCACGCCGATCGCCTGCAGCACGAAGGGTGAGATGACGGCCGGGATCAGCCCCAGCTTGACTTCGCTCAGCGAGAACGCGGCGCCGTCGGCCGCGATCGCGATATCGCAGCAGGCGATCAACCCGACCCCACCGCCATAGGCCGGACCCTGCACCAGCGCGACCGTGGGCTTGGGCAGGTCGTTCAGCACGTGCATCAACCGCGCCAGCGCCTTGGCGTCGGCCAAGTTCTCCGCCTCGCCATAGTCCGCCATGCGCCGCATCCAGCCGAGATCGGCGCCGGCGGAAAAGCTCTTGCCGTTGGCCCGAAGCACGACCGCGCGCACCTCATCGTCGTCGCCGAGGCCTTTCAGCACCTCGGTCAGCTCGGCGATGACGGCATCGTTGAAGGCATTGTGCACGGCCGGCCGGTTCAGCGTGACCGTACCGACGCCGCGGCTACGCCCCACCAGGATCGCCTGTTCGCTCACGGATTGAACCTCCCCCCGGATCTTGGCGCACCGTCCTTACCCGGACCCACACGCGCCGTTATCCGCGGGATGGCCGTTAGCGCCAAGCAGAACCGACCGACCGCAGGGCCTGCAAAACGAACGGCGCGCCGGACATCAACCGTCCGGCGCGCCTTGCATGCTCAACTCGCTGTGGAAAGGGGGCAGCCCTCTTAGAATCGGGTCAACTGCACTGCGGGCATCTCGTCTTGGGTATCGGCGTCGCAGACTTCCGCGATCTCCAACAGCCGATCGGCCACGCAGGACGGCCCATGCAGGCAACGCCCGTCGATGGAGAAGGTATCGCACTCGCTGCACAGATCAGCCGCATGCTGGCGCATGCAGCCGGCCAAGTTGCCATTGTCTTCGTACGCCATCGGCATACTCCCACCCCGGGGCTGCCAAGCCGCGGGGCCGTGCGGTCACTATGGGTGACCTGGTTTCACAGTCATCCGGCCATACGGTTCAAAAACCCTACACCGAGTATGTCTAAACCAGGCCATATCATCGTCTCGCATCATGCATCTCCCGCGTAAGACCATGATGAGCCAAGAAGCGGGAAATTGTGAGAAAGTGTAACCGCGAAATCGTTAGCCTTCTATAGAAGTCAAAGTACCGGTTAACTATCCGTTGAGACGAACGTGGTCCATATTGTCGCAATCGTTACTCGCTGCACTGCACAAACGATCGCTCGCGCGGAAGAAAATCTGTCACATCCTGAACACGCCGAACCGCGTCTCTGGGATCGGCGCGTTCAGCGCCGCCGAGAGGCCGAGGCCCAGCACCATGCGCGTGTCTGCCGGGTCGATCACGCCATCGTCCCACAGCCGGGCACTGGCGTAGTACGGATGCCCCTGGTGCTCGTACTGCGCCAGCACCGGCGCCTTGAAGCGATCCTCGTCCTCCTTCGGCCAGGTCTTGCCGTCGGCTTCGATATTGTCGCGGCGCACCTGGGCCAGCACGTTGGCCGCCTGCTCGCCCCCCATCACCGAAATGCGCGCGTTCGGCCACATCCACAAGAATCGCGGATTGTAGGCGCGCCCGCACATGCCGTAATTGCCGGCCCCGAAACTGCCGCCGATCAGCACGGTCAGCTTCGGCACGGCAGCACAGGACACGGCGGTGACCATCTTCGCCCCATCCTTGGCGATGCCGCCGGCCTCGTATTTCCGCCCCACCATGAAGCCGGTGATGTTTTGCAGGAACACCAGCGGAATGCGACGCTGGCTGCAGATCTCGATGAAATGTGCGCCCTTCAGCGCGCTCTCGCTGAACAGGATGCCGTTGTTGGCGACGATGCCGACCGGATAGCCGAAGATGCGCGCGAAGCCGGTAACCAGCGTGGTGCCGTAGAGCTGCTTGAACTCGTCGAACTCGCTGTCGTCGACGATGCGGGCGATCACCTCGCGCACGTCGAAGGGCTTGCGCAAATCTGTGCCGACGATGCCGTAGAGGTCTTCGATGGCATGGCGCGGGTCCCGCGGCGGCTCGACGGTGCCGTCCAGCCGCTTAGGTCGGTTCAGGTTGGCGACGACGTGGCGGCAGATGGCGAGCGCGTGGGCGTCATTCTGGGCATAGTGGTCGGTGACACCGCTGGTGCGCGAATGCACGTCGGCACCGCCCAGGTCCTCCGCCGACACAACTTCGCCCGTCGCTGCTTTCACCAGGGGCGGGCCACCGAGGAAGATCGTGCCCTGGCGGCGCACGATGATGCTCTCATCCGACATCGCCGGCACATAGGCGCCGCCCGCCGTGCAGGACCCCATGACCACGGCGATCTGCGGAATGCCGGCCGCCGACAGCGTCGCCTGGTTGTAGAAGATGCGCCCGAAATGGTCGCGGTCGGGAAACACCTCGTCCTGGCGCGGCAGGTTGGCGCCACCGCTGTCCACCAGATAGATGCAGGGCAGCGCGTTCTCGCGCGCCACGTCCTGTGCCCGCAGGTGCTTCTTCACCGTCAGCGGATAATAGGTGCCGCCCTTGACCGTGGCGTCGTTGGCCACCACCACGCATTCGCGCCCCGCCACGCGGCCGATGCCCGTGATGATACCGGCGGCCGGCACGTCGTCGTCATAGACTTCGTGCGCCGCCAGTTGTGACAGCTCAAGGAACGGCGCGCCCGGATCCAGCAGCGCGCGCACGCGCTCGCGCGGCAACAGCTTGCCGCGCGAGAGATGGCGGGACCGCGCCTTGTCGCCGCCGCCCAGCTTGATGCGCGCGACTTGTGCGCGCAGGTCGCCGACCAGCCCGCGCATGGCCTCGGCATTCTCTCGGAACTGCGGGGATCGGAGGTCGACGGCGCTCTTGAGGATGGTCATGGCGGAACGCTAGGGTCGCTGGGCATCGGGCCGAAACCATGCGCCGCGCCACGCCCCACGGCAAGAGTGTCCGTGACCGGCAGGCGCCGGCGGACGCCAGCGAAAGCACACCCATGACCACTCTGCCCACCCTCGCCGAAATCGAAGCGGCCGCCGCGCTGATTGGCGGCAGCATCGCGCCGACGCCGCAATACTGCTGGCCGCTGATCAGCGAACGGGTGGGCACGGAGGTCTGGGTGAAGCACGAGAACCACACGCCGACCGGCGCGTTCAAGGTGCGCGGCGGGCTGGTCTATATGGACTGGCTGAAATCCGCGCGGCCGGACGTGGCCGGCGTGATCGCCGCCACCCGCGGCAACCACGGCCAGTCGATCGCGTTCGCGGCGAAGCGCGCGAGCCTCGCCTGCGTCATCTGCGTGCCCCACGGCAACAGCGTGGAGAAGAACCAGGCCATGGCAGCCTTAGGCGCTGAGCTGATCGAGCACGGCCACGATTTCCAAGCATCTCTGGAGCACGCGATCAGCTTGGCGGACGCCCGCGGCCTCTATGCCACACCGTCCTTCGATCCGCTCTTGGTGCGCGGTGTCGCCACCTACGGCTTGGAGTTCTTTCGCGCCGCGCCAGCGCTCGACATCGTCTATGTGCCCATCGGCCTGGGCTCAGGCATCTGCGGCATGGCCGCAGCGCGCGAGGCACTCGGATTGACGACGGAGATCGTGGGCGTGGTCTCGGCCGAAGCGCCGGCCTATTCGCAATCCTTCGCCGAACGACGTGCGGTCGACGCGCCGGTGACGACGGTATTGGCCGACGGCATGGCCTGCCGCACGCCGAACCCGGACGCGCTGGGCTTGATCCTGCGCCATGTCGCCCGCGTCGTCACCGTGACGGATGCCGAGATCGCCGCGGCCATGCGGGCCTACTTCAGCGACACCCACAATGTTGCCGAAGGGGCGGGTGCGGCCGGCCTCGCGGCAGCGTTGAAAGAGCGCGAGCGTGTTCGCGGCCGCCGCATTGGCTTGGTGCTGTGCGGCGGCAATGTCGACACGGACGTCTTCGCCCGCGTGCTGCGCGCAGAGGTGCCAGTCGCAGAAATGGCGGCAGACTGACGCAACTTTGCCTGCTTAGTGTCGGATGCAACAAGAAAGCAGTGAATACGAAACATTTGCTGCATGTGCGAAAGAGTAGGCAAGATTTTCTCTATGTGATTTCTTGAAGAACGTGTATAATCCTTCCCAACATTACGGGCAAAGAGCTTCGGTGGCGATGCAATTTCTGACCGAGCGGCAGCCCTGGCGGTGGACCGTCGAATTCGGCGTATCCCCGCAGTTTGACGATACGCTGGATCTGATAGCGCTCTGGCGTACCGCCCGACATGGTGGGCTGCCTCGCCGACAGGACATGAACGCACGGGCCCTGGGCCCGTACCTGAAGAATGTCTTCACGGTGGCCTTCGACCCCAAGGCCGGCGACTACATCTATCGCACCATCGGCTCAGCGATCGTCTCGGCCTTCGGTGTGGACGCGTTCCGCGTGCCGGTCGGCAGCCTCTTCGCCGATCCGCAGGACGCGGCGGGTGCGCGCACGCTCTACAAATACGTGCTCCGCCGCCGCCGCCCCATGGTCGCGTCCGGCCACGTCCAGGGCCTGGGCGGCGCCTGGGCCACCTTCGAGGCGGTGCACCTGCCGCTGCGCGAACCCCAGGTCGGCGGCATGATACTGGGCGGCCTGTTCTTCGTCGACGCCATCGACGACGGGCAGTAGATCAGTGGCCTCTACGCAAGTCGTGGAATAAGAGGCGGGGTCAGGTCTTTCATTGGTATATCGCGTCAATGGAGCCGGTGTTGTCGAACGAAGCAGGTCGACGATGCGCCTGCCAATCAGCAATCGATGTGGCCGCGCAAGACGCGACCCGGGGACTCCGAGGCGCCAGACTCCGCTCCCTGTCCTGCGTTTCAGGCTCCATCGCCTCTTAGCGCGAATAGAAGACGATCAGGATCCACAGCGACCAGCTGAGCGCCGCGGTGCTTCCCAGGATGGCCGCGATGGTCAGGCCGGCTCTGCCGGGGCGGTCACCGGGTCGGTTCCCGGGCACCGCCTCCGCTGCAGCGGCTGAAGCGTTGGACCGGGGCCATTCCTCCTCCTGATCGACCGACGCTTGCCGCTGCGGATCGCCTGAGTCCGGCTCGGCACCCGGCGATCGCCACCGTCCGTCCGGTCTTGTCGCGCCAGACGCCGGCCTGCCGAACTCAACGGCGCAGGCAGGTCCCGCGTCCAGCGCGCCACCGGTGCTGCCGCCCGGCTGCGCTGGCGGGCACGATCGCTCAGCCTCCCACGGCAAAGAACACGTGCCTGGTGAAGAAGGTGTGCTCCGACTCAAAGGCCATGATGCCGACGAATACGAGCACCGCCAGCGGCGGCAGCAGGATGGCGTACACCATGGCCAGCCGCTCCCACATCATGTGCATGAAAACCGCGACGATCAGGCCCGCCTTCAGCATCATGAAGACAAGAATGAGGGACCATCTGAGATATCCCTCCAACTGCATGTAATCGACCAGGTAAGAGAACAGGCTGAGGATAAATAGCCAGCCCCAGACCACCAGATATACCTTGATCGGGTGTTGTTGGCTTTCCGCATGGGCGGTCGGTTCTGCCATCTTGCCTCCTCTCACCAAAGGTAGAAGAACGCGAAAATGAATACCCAGACGAGGTCGACGAAGTGCCAGTACAGGCCCATGATCTCAACGGCCTCGTAGTTCCCCTTGCCGCCGGTGAAGTAGCCGCGCCGGCCCGAGTCGAGATCCCCCCGCCATACCTTCCGCGCGATGATCAGCAGGAAGATCACGCCGATGGTGACATGCGTGCCGTGGAACCCGGTGATCATGAAGAAGATGGAGCCGAACTGCTCCGCCCCCCAGGGGTTGCCCCAAGGCCGCACGCCCTCGTGGATCAGCTTCGACCACTCGAAGGCCTGCATGCCGACGAAGGTGGCACCCAACAGTGCGGTGGCCATTATCAGCCAAAAGGTCATCTTGCGGTTGCGGCGATAGCCGAAATTGACCGCCATGGCCATGGTGCCGCTACTGCTGATCAGCACGAAGGTCATGATCGCGATCAGGATCAGCGGGATCGGCTCGCCGCCCAGCGACAGCGCGAAGACCTCGCTGGCGTTGGGCCATGGCTCGACAGTCGACATCCGCACCGTCATGTAAGAGATCAGGAAGCAGCTGAAGATGAAGGTGTCGCTGAGCAGGAAGATCCACATCATGGCCTTCCCCCAGGGCACCTTCTTGAACGCCCGCTGATCCGACGCCCAGTCGGCCGTGACCCCCCGCCATCCACCGGGCCGCTCGGCCGTATGGGCGCCTTCCAGTGTCGTCGTCTGCTCGGCCATGTCGGGTCCGCCCTTCTATCGCAGCCCGCATATGACGAGCAGCCAGGTGAGGTTGTCGTTGCCCGAGAACAGGAGCGTGAAGAGCACCAGCCACAAGCCCAAGAGGAAGTGCCAGTAGGTGGCGCAGAGCCGGACGTGGAGTGCCGCCCGTTCCGGCAGCGGCTCGCGCCACACCTCAGCCGTCGTCCGCCCCCACGCCACCAGGCCGCCCAGCTGGTGCAATCCGTGCAGCGCGGTGATCATGAAGAAGAACGCGATCGCCGGATTGGTGATGTCGAACAGGATCATCGCGCTCAGCTGCCGCCACGCCCAGAGCTGGCCGATGAGGAAGGCGACGGCGAAGATCCCTGCCAGCACCAGGCCGTCGCGCGCATCGCTGACGCGGCCGCGGCGCAGGCTGACCGATGCCCATTGCAACGCGATACTGCTGAATACCAGGAAGGACGTGTTGAACCAGAGCAGCCATTGCCGCGGCGTCGGTCGCCAGTCCTCGTAGAGCATCCGCTCGGCGTAAGCGACGAGCATCAGCGAGAACAGGACCGTGACCACGCAGAGGAAGACACGCAACGCGACCGTCGCCGCGGGCACGTCGAACCTGCGCGGGCGCGCCAGCACCCCGTCGGGCCCATGCGCGGCTTCCCACGGCTTCTCGGTCAGCTGTCGGAAGATGTTCATCGGCCGCCTCCCGCCCCTATTCCGCCGCAGCGCGCACGCGGCTGGGCGGCAGGTTCTGCGGCAGGTAGTCCTCCGCGGCTCCGGGCACGCTGTAGTCGTAGGCCCAGCGATGGACCACCGGCAGTTCCTTGCCCCAGTTGCCGTGCCCGGGCGGCGTTTGCGGCGTCTGCCACTCCAGTGTGGTCGCCCGCCACGGGTTGCTGCCGGCAGGCTCGCCCTTGCGCAGGCTCCAGACGAGATTGAACAGGAACACCATCTGGGCGAAGCCGACGACGAAGGCGATGATGCTCACCACCTCGTTGAGCGTTGCCGCCGAGGGCGGGACGACCGACATGTCCCCGATCTCGAAGTACCGCCGCGGGACGCCCATCAGCCCCAGATAGTGGAGCGGCAGGAAGATGGCGTAAGACCCGACGAACGTGACCCAGAAGTGGAACTTGCCGAGGGCGTTGTTCAGCATCCGCCCGGTGATCTTGGGATACCAGTGGTAGATCGCGCCGAAGATGACCAGGATCGGCGCCACGCCCATGACCATGTGGAAATGGGCGACCACGAACATGGTGTCCGACAACGGCACGTCGACGACCGCGTTGCCGAGGAACAGGCCCGTCATCCCGCCGTTGACGAAGGTAACGATGAAGCCGAGCGCGAACAGCATCGGCACGGTGAAGTGGATGTCGCCGCGCCACAGGGTCAGCACCCAGTTGTAGACCTTCAGCGCGGTCGGCACGGCGATGATCAGCGTCGTCACGGCAAAGAAGAAGCCGAAGGCCGGATCCATGCCGCTCACATACATGTGGTGGGCCCAGACAATGAAGCTGAGGCCCCCGATGATGACGATCGCCCAGACCATCATCCGGTAGCCGAAGATATTCCGCCTGGCATGGGTGGCGATCAGGTCTGAGACGATGCCGAAGGCCGGCAAGGCCACGATGTAGACCTCCGGGTGCCCGAAGAACCAGAACAGGTGCTGGAACAGGATCGGGCTGCCGCCTTCGTGGCTCAGCTGCTGCCCCATATTGACGATCGCCGGCATGAAGAAGCTGGTGCCCAGCAGGTGGTCGAACAGCATCATCACCGCGCCGACGAACAGGGCGGGAAAGGCCAGCAGCGCCAGCACGCTGGCCGTGAAGATGCCCCAGATGGTCAGCGGCATGCGCATCAGCGTCATGCCCCGGGCGCGCGCCTGCAGCACCGTCACGACGTAGTTCAGGCCGCCCATGGTGAAGCCGATGATGAAGACGATCAGCGAGACGAGCATCAGGATGATGCCCCAGCCGCTGCCGGGCGTGCCCGACAGGATCGCCTGCGGCGGGTACAGGGTCCATCCGGCCCCGGTGGCGCCGCCGGGCACGAAGAAGCTGGCCACCAGGATCAGCACCGCCAACAGATAGACCCAGTAGCTCAGCATGTTGACCCACGGGAACACCATGTCCCGTGCGCCGACCATCAGCGGGATCAGGTAGTTGCCGAAGCCGCCCAGGAAGAGCGCGGTCAGCAGGTAGATCACCATGATCATCCCGTGCATGGTGATGTACTGGTAGTACTGTTCGGCGTTGATGACGGACAGGCTGTCCGGGAAACCGAGCTGCAGGCGCATCAGCCACGACAGCACCAGGGCGACCAGCCCGATGGCCATGGCGGTCATGGAGTACTGGACCGCGATGACCTTGGCGTCCTGGCAGAAGACGTATTTGGTTATCCAGCTATGGGCATGGGGCAGCTCGACATCCGGAACTTCGGCCGGGGGAACGGCGTCGTCGATGACGTCGTCGATCGCGTCTTCCGTCACATCGGCCATGGGGCGGCTCCCTTCGCTCCGGCCGGACGCGGCTGTGCGGATCCAACACAGGGCAACGCGATCTCATGCATCATGGGCCACGGCCTCCGTCCCTT
>JANQQD010000040.1 GCA_028285185.1 Anaerolineae bacterium
CGGATGTACAGGCTAGGCTTGGGGGCCGATCAGAAGCTGATTATGCGGGTGCCCGGCGCCATGATGATCTGGCGATATTCGGGGCTGCCGGGCTCTGTCCCTTCGATCCGATCATCGAGACTAAGTCCCGCCTGCTGAGTGCAGCTTGGGCACACGAAGACGCGTCCTCCAGCATCGAGGATGTCGGCGATCAATTCATGTGGCGTCTTGCCGGACCTGCCACCGACATGCTGGGGCACATTCGCGTTGGCAAGGGCGACGGCACGGACGGTCAAAGACACGATTACTTCTCCGCCATCCTCCTGAACCCGCCGGGCAAATCCGAGCCCCATCTGGCCGGACCAGACATCGTCGGTCGTGATGTGGACGACCAGTATCGGGCTCGAAGCCGGATCATCTTGGGCAAGCGCCGGAAAGGTCAATCCGACAGCCACGACAACCAAGGCAAGCGCGCGCATTGTGCGAGCGAACATCTGAATTCTCCTAGGAGCTTCGAAGCGAGTGATCCACTGAAGCACAAGCCGTCAGGTGGCCGTCCAGCAAGCACTCTTTGTGCTCAGGCATTCTGGGCCTGTTACCTTGCCTAGCCAGCTTAGCACCAGGGCAGGAGATCGTCGATCCGAGTGATCTTGTGGTCGGCGATCCGGCCGCGGTTGTCGGTGAGCCACGCCTGTGGATCGACGCCGTTCAATTTCGCCGTTTCGATCAGCGTGTAGGCAATCGCTGCGCTCTTGCCGCCCCCCCTCTGAGCCAACGAAGAGGTAGTTCTTCCGGCCCAGAGCCACGGGCTTCATGGAGCGCTCGGAGCATTTGCGCAGTGGATCGGATCGTAGGGCTGCAACCTTCGACGACAGCGGCGATGCCCACTCCCATAGGCAGGTCTCGTTGCGACACCAATTGGTCGGATTGGAAGTACGTATGCAGCCCGCCGGTAACTGAGTGGCGGAGCGTCAGGATGCGACCGCATGGGGCTGTTGCGGGGCCTTGCCTGTTGCGTCCGTCATTTCGCGCTCCGCGATCAGGTCTTCCAGACGTTCCTTCTCAAGCACCAGCTCTTCTAGGTTCATCGCCGAATGGTCTTTGCTTGGGCCGGTCGGCAGGTTGATGCCCTGCTGACGCAACCAGTCATCCACGCGAGACTGGTTCTTCTTGTACAGGTAGTAACATGCCGCCGCCGTACCCAAACCGACCGCCAGGCCCACGAGGTGATCCGAAGTGATTGCCATCTTTCCCTCTCCTATCGGAATACCAGCGGGATGCCGCTTCGGTGCATACCGCCCAGTCCTTCAAGAACTCTGTCATGGGCCAATGCCACGTTGCGCAGCTCCTCCAGCAACGATTTCCCGCCACCGTCTTCGAGAACAAGGCCCATTGATCGCAAAGCCGCCTGGGTGGCGGCAAGCAGGGGCGTTTGGCGCTGTCGAGGCTGTACCGGCGTGATCTGATAGGCCCGCGGCGCATTGGCCCCATCGGAAGCGGCCACGGGACGAACCTCTACACCGGGAGCCGAGTCCTGCAGTAGGTGCCGGCCGAAGCTTGCCGCCCACGCAACGGCCGCTCCGCGTAGCGGTCTTGTCCGCACGAAAGCCGCAAACAGATAGCCGAGGGTCAACAGCTCCGGATGGATCATGTTCTTCTCGCGGACTTCCCGCCACCCGTGCTGCAGCACGGCGAGCGCAACGCCGACGCCCGCACTCTTCTCGAGCAAGGAGTTCGGTCCGACCAACGCCGACCAGCGCGCCAACGCTGCAACAAGCAGCCATAGCCCCGCCAACATGGCGACATCGGTCATGACCTCTTTTTCGGGATCGGGAAGGATCGTAACCGGCACATGATCGTGATCGAATGAACAGGCCATGGCCGAGCGAAGGAGAATCTCCTCTGTGGTCAGGTGCCCGGTCTGGTAGCGGATGAGAATGCTACGCGTGACCGGCGTATAGCGAACATCGCCCAATCCTTCATGCGCCGTGACTGCAGCCAGGAAGCTCTGGACGTCTCGCGGCGCTTCCGACAGCCGAAGCCGCAGGCGGCCGGGCATACCGTGGATCAGCGTCACCGACAGCTCCGCGCTCATACGCGTTTGTCCATATCGTGCGTCAGGAGGCGCGAGGAGTTGAGAACCACCGCGACGGTGCAGGAGTTGTGCAACACCGCCCCCCAAAACACCGGGAGCACACCCACCGAACCCAGCATCAGACCGAGCGTATTGACCGTGATGGCCGTGGCAAAATTCTGCCGGACGATGCCCATCGTCTTTTGAGACAGGCGGACGACCGAGGGGATCATCAAAGGGTCGTCTCCGGTGATCGTGATGTCGGCCGCCTCCATCGCGACATCGGTGCGCGCTGTGCCCATGGCGATGCCGACGTCGGCATAAGCCAGTGCCGGCGCATCGTTGATGCCGTCCCCAACCATGACCACCTGGAGGCCCCGGGACTGGAGGCGCAGCACCGTCTCAGCCTTCTCATCGGGCATCACTTCCGCGTGGTATCGGTCCATGGCCATGCGCGACGCCACGATTTCGGCATGCTGTTCGACATCGCCCGTCAACAGGACGATGTCGTCCACTCCCAAATGCCGCATCCGGTTCAGCGACTTCTTCATGTCGTCGCGCAGGATGTCCTGGATGCCAAGAACACCCATGAGCCTGTCGTCGCGGGAGACATAGAGGACGTTTTCGCCCTTGCGGGCGATGCGATGCGCCTGGTCGTAAAGCGGTTCCAAGGGTACACCGCTTTCCTTCATGAAGCGCTGGCTGCCCACGCGCACGACCGAGTTGCCAACGCGGGTAGATACACCCCGGGCCGTATGGGTCTGATGGTCAGCATGGCGGGGAACGGGCCAACCGGCGCGCTTCACCCTGTCCAATACTGCCAAGGCCATAGGATGGTTGCTGGCTTCCTCCGCGGCAGCGGCCATCGTCAGCAATTCACGCTCGGATATCTCGCCGTCGGCGCAGACGACCGACTGGACCACGGGCCGGCCCTCGGTCAGCGTACCGGTCTTGTCGAAGATGACCGTCTCGGTCTCCGACAGCAGTTCCAGATAGTTGCTGCCCTTGACCAGCACACCGTTGCGCGCCGCCGTGCAGATGGCCGCCGACAGTGCGGTGGCCG
The DNA here is from genome assembly GCA_028285185.1 of Anaerolineae bacterium. Taxonomy (GTDB): domain Bacteria; phylum Pseudomonadota; class Alphaproteobacteria; order DSM-16000; family Inquilinaceae; genus JACKIG01. The sequence goes on from JANQQD010000040.1 coordinate 3,117, forward strand.
TGGAGAGTCGAACCCCGCAAGAATAGTCGATGATCAGCATGTTGATGGCGCGTGTGGCCCGGCCCGTGATCAGATAGACCAGCACCGCCAGGGCAAAGTTCACCGGGATGAACTGGGCGGAGAACCGGTCGGCTGCGGACTGGACCGCCGCCTTGCGATGGGCGGCCTCCTCGACCATGTTGATAATCCGCGCCACGGCGGTACGATCGCCAACCTTTTCTGCCCGTATGACGAGCCGCCCGCTCTTCACGACCGTGCCGGCGAAGACCTCATCGCGTTCCTGTTTGCGTACCGGCATGAATTCACCGGTGATCGACGCCTGGTCGATGGCGGCATCACCGGTTTCGACGCTGCCGTCGACGCTAATCTTCTCCCCGGTATGCGCGATGACGCGGTCGCCCGCTTCGAGGCTCTCCAACGCGACACGCTCCTCAGAGCCGTCGTCGCGCAGCCTCCAGACGACCTCTTCGCCGACCGACAGCATGTTGCGGATGGCGCGGCGCGTCCGGTCCATGGTGTATGCCGTGAGCAGCTCCGCGACATCGGCCAAGAGAATGATGGTCAGTGCCGAAACGCTCTGGCCCGTGACCATGCTCGCCACGATGGCGCTCGAGCTGAGTGTGTCGGCGTTCGGCCGTCCGTGCGTGAGCAGCGACCGCATACCGCTTTTCAGGATCGGTGCAGACAGCGTGAGGGCGGTCAGGGCCGGCATGTTGAGGAACCGGCCCAGCGGAGAAGCAGGGACAGCTCCCCGTCGCAGCCAGGAGAAGGCCAGGGTTGCCGCCGTTGCACCTATGCGTTGGACCATCTCGCCGATGGTCGCTTCCTGTAAACGACGCTCCTGCAGCGTCAGCGCGTGTTTCGTTTCCCGCTCGGTCTTGAAGGCATCGAGCGACCAGGTGGCCAAGGTTGAGTTGACCTGCTCCAGGACCTCGTCGGGCGAGGCTTGCTCCACATGGAATTCGATCAGGACATTCGCCGTAACGATCGAGACCTTCGCCGACTTGACTGTCACGCTGTCTTCGAGCGCAGCGACGATCTCCCCAGCATGCGCCTTCAGGTACTTCAATCCGCGGCAGTCAACGCGCATACGCCCCGGCAGCGAATGCCGAACCTGGCATGACATCAGGGGCAGCGGCTTACTGGAAAACATCCGCAGGAATCCTCAAGCGATGATCGAGATGGAGACGCTGGGACAAGGACTCGCTAAGCCACTGACTTAGCCTTGATTCGAGAGCCGAAACGTTTTTCCTACGGACCTTCAGCCAGTCCGCCCGGTGTGCGATGACGATCTTGATCACCGCGTCCAGAAAAGCCATGACCTCGTCTTGGGACAGACGCTCCGCATCGTATCGAATGACGATGTTGCCCGTGGCAACGCAGGGCGTGACCTCGAGGATGTCTTCCGGAGTGGCGAGCAGGCGAGCCGTCAACGAAACCAGGTCATCATGCCCTTGGCCCAATCGCTTCAAGGACGGCGCATGCAGGCGCAGCCGCCCAGGAAGGGCATGCATGACGCGCGGCTTCGACAAGAAGAACAGTGCGCTTTCGACAGCCTTCATGCCCGGGAATCGTCCTTTGCACGCAAGGAGTGGAGCCCCCACCACAGCAGCGTGAATCCTGTGGGGAGCGCCCTCCAGCCCTCTGCTGCGACCTTCCTGCCGCCGAGCGCCGTCAAGATCAGTGCCGTAAGGGATGACAGATCCAGCATGCCATACGTCTTGTGGTAAATGGCCCGATCAACGCCGTGAGCCAGCAGGTGTAGTTCCCGTGTCACTGCGGGCGTGGGCACACGTTCAAGTTCGGCCTCCAGGCCCAGCAGGCGAACGACAGCCCCGAACAGAAGGGGCGGATCTATCCGCTCTGGACGATAGTGCACGACTAAGCTCCCCGAAATGGCGCTGACATCGACCCGTTCGAACCCGTCCAGCGATCCAAGGCGTTCGATCGCGCCAAGAGCATCGGCATCGGCTCCGCGTAACGACGGCACGACGAAGCGAACCCGGCCCGGGATCGCGTGAGCCACCCTGATGGGCCCCGCCGTGAGAGATCTCAGCGGTGCAAGGGTATCGCTCTGGTGCGACTTGCCAAGCAGCGCGGCTATGGCAAGACCGGTCAAGACATGCATATGGCCCCCTTGGTCGCAAACTGAGGTCTGGTACCCCCTCATTGGGCCCCACCGCTCGTTTCAGGCTATCCGCGTCGTCGATCGCATAGCCAAACCAGGGGACCCAGTCATCTCTCAAACTGTGCCTCTTGCTTCGCGGAGAGGAGGCGTCGCCAGGTTCGCGTTCGCTCTGCCCTCTGGCGCTGGGCATCTCTTGTTATTGCCGCCGCGGAGACCCCGAAGGTCAGCGCTCTTGGTCCTTCACCCGCTCGCCTGCCGGATTCACCCCATCCCCCAGCGGTTCAGTCGTCGACGGCCTGGGGCCACCACCCGCACCCCGCCGGCTGGCTTCACGATCAAGCTCTCGTAAACGTGCCAGGCTGACTTTTAGAATCCACATATGTTCGACCCTGCACTCTAAAATCACCACATAGGGATCATCGTTAGGCTTTGCATAGATGATATTGCCGCTATCCGAAATAAAATCAAGAAACAGGCCGAGAATACTTCGATGTTGACTTTTGCAAATGATAAAATGAACATCTATTCAATTGCTGCAGCCCTCGCAGGCAGCGAGAGACGGAGCGGCGATGCTGGTCCGTCTGCCTCGGCGCCACTACCGGGCGTTGACAATCGGCCGCGGCATGGCAATCTGCATTTCGTGATGGTTCTGTCGATCGGTCCGGTCGATGGACGAAGAGGGAATGCGGTGCGGCCGGTCCGAGACCGGCCAAAGCCGCGGCTGCCCCCGCAACTGTGAGCAGAGAGCGAGATCGCGAACAGGCCACTGACCCCTCACGGGTTGGGAAGGCGCGATCCAGGCGATGACCTGCAAGCCAGGAGACCTGCCATCACAGTCGATCTGTGACCGCCGGACGGGGTGCGCCGGCCAGGGATCACTGGCGCCCCTGCAATGCCGGGCGGACCGTCAACGATCCGGCCGAACGCCCCGTCCTCCGTCGAGGCTGAGGGGCGCAATGCCGATGACCGGGCCGACCGAGACCACGACAATCGATATCTGCGTGCGTTGCCGCGCTGTAGGCAGTGCAGACGACGAGACGCGTGCGGGCCGCCGTCTGTTCGATGCGGTGATGGCGCGGCACGCTGGCGCGGAGGGCGTCGTGGTGCGGCCCGTTGCCTGCCTCAGCAACTGCAACCGGGCCTGTACGGCCGTGTTCGGGGCGCCGGGCAAGGTCTCTTATGTCTATGGTGACCTGACACCGAACGACAGCGCGGACGTGCTGCGGTTTGCCGCACTCTACGGCCGGTCTGCGGACGGCATCACGCCTTGGTCAGAAAGGCCCGAGCGTGTACGCAAGGGTCTCGTCGCCCGCGTCGTGCCGCCGGACGTTTCAAGCCTCTCGATCCTTCTCGATCCCACCGATCCGCGCTAGCGGGCAGCGGCGCCATGGTCGATGCGCGCGATAGGCAACTCCACCCGGCCGCCGTCGGGCCGGTCGGGCGCCCGCCTGAACATCCGTCCGACGGGACGGGGCTGCTCAGCGGAGACATCGGGCTTACGACGCTTGCAAGCTCACCTCGATCCGCAAGGCGCACCGGCTCAAGAGACTTCGCATGCCTGGTCGGCCAAGTTGCCGACCCACCGAGGCCGATCGCGGATTTGCTGGCGACCCAACGTCGCGAACCCGGCGACGACGCTCACGAACGGATCGGCCATTGGGCACAGGCCATGGCCGCCGCCCTGCATCTGGCATTCGTCGCGGCGCTGTGGCCAGCCGAGCCCAGCCGGGGTGACGGTGGCGGCGGTTGGGGCGGAGCCGGCGGTGCCGCCGGCGACGGTAGCGGCGCTGCGATCGCCGTAACAGTGGTGTCGGCCGATGCGCTGCAAGCGTTGGCCGGCGGCGCCGCGTCCGAAGGCCCGAAGACTGATTCTGCGACCGATCCGGCCGATGCTCTTCTGGATCGGTCCGAGCCGTTGATCCCCCCTCCGTCTCCCGAACCCAACCTGGACGCACCGGTTCTTGAGCCGCTGGCGGGGCCTCCCCAGCCTCCGCCGATCGTGTTCGAACCACCGCCGGCACAGCTCGTCCAGCCGCAGCCGAATTCGCAGCTCCCTGATGCTGCGCCGACGGAGGCTCCGGAACCGCTGCCCGAACCCTCACCAACGGCAGCGGCGGCACCCGAGCCACCGACGCTCGTGGTCGAACCTCCGCCAGCACAGCCCGTCCAGCCGACCCCGGCTTCGCAGCACCTTGGTGCCGCGCCCATGGAGGCTCTGGAACCGCTGTCCGAGCCTGCTCAATCGGATCCGGTGGCAGAGGCGGTGGCGGAATCGGCTCCACCGCCTCCCGACGAACCGGAGATCGCCAGCGTCCCAGAGGCCCCATACGAGGAGGCCCTGATCGTTGGTCCAAGTGCTCCGGTCGAGACAGAGCCAACCGAGCCTGCGGTCCATCCAGCAGCCGCGCCGACGCTCGAACCAGCGGAGGTTGCCGAAACCGAACCCCCAATGCCTGCCGAGCAAGCGCCGGCGGAGCCGAGCTTCGCCGAGAGCGTCGGTTTCGTGCCCCCTCTGGCGCCGCATCGGCCGGTGCATACCCCGTTGCGACCGGCGCGTCCCGCGCCACCGCCGCAGCCATCGGCACCCGTCGCGGCGCAGATCGCAGAGCCCGTAACGCCACCTATCACTCCTCCCCCACAGGTCGGGCCTGCGACCGTGGCCGACGGCTCCAATCCCCCGGCCGATCCCGCGTCTGGGGCGGATACGGAGCGCGAGGGCGCGACCGGCCAAGCTGCCGCTGCCGACACCGGGGACGGGACCCCAAGCGGACCTCAGGGAAGCGACGGCCCCGGGTCCGCGCCGGGCGTCGGCGGGGGGGATGTCGGCGGACCGGCGGAGGACGGTGCGCCGGGCTATGCCGCGCTGGTGCAGGCCTGGCTCGAGCGCCACAAGCGCTACCCGATGGCAGCGCGTCAACGCGGTGTGGAGGGCGTGGTGGTCATGAGCTTCACCATCACTGCCGACGGGACCGTTTTGTCCCAGCGGGTCCATGCGGGCAGCGGCAGCCACATGCTCGACAGGGCCGCCGAAGACATGGTGCAACGGGCATCGCCGCTGCCGCCCGTGCCGCCCGCGTTCGGTGTCGAACGGCTTACGCTCACGGTGCCGATCGCCTTCTCGATACGTTGACGCTGTGCACGCGAGGGTTGCGAGCCGATTGAGGCACATCAATGAAGGCCGACCCGGATCCGGCTAGTACGGGATGTGGTGGTGCTCCCCGGACGGGAGTTAAAAGGGAACGCGGTGCGGTGTACCCAACAGGGGCCAACTCCGCGGCTGACCTCGCAACTGTAGGCGGAAGGCGGCGTCCAGTCTCATGACCACTTGGGTCCAATGGGCCCTGGGAAGGTCGGACGCCCGCTGTCGATCGCAAGCCAGGAAACCTGCCGCCGACGTCGCCCTTCCGTGAGGCGAGGTGCCCTTGCGGTGCGGAGATCCGTCGTGGCGACCGAACTTCGGTACAGGTTTCCAGGACGAGTCGAAACTTACCATGCCATCCCCCGAGACTGGAGCGCCTTGCCCAAAGCAGTGCGCATGCCGTGTCGATCAGATCGGCCGTTGCGTCTTCGTGCCTGACAAACCTGACCGTCCTTCCCGGAATTGGAGGTTTGGTCATGCACAGAAGGCACCTTGCCGGTCGCCGGCCGGTCCGTGCTTCGTTGTCCGGCATTCATGCGACGTCGGTCCATCAGATACGCGGCAAGCATCTGGTGGCCCTGATCTGCATGATGGGGCTCGCGGCGGCAAACGGCCCGGCGGCCGCACAGCCCGGCGGCGAGGACGAACAGGTACCGTTGGAGCAGCCTGGAGAGGCGCCCGTTGAAGACACCGGCGGCACGGAAACGGAGCAAGACACGGGAGGCGAGGCAACGTTGGATGTGGGTGAAGTCTCGGTGACGGCCAACCGGACGCCGACGCCGCTTCAGGCGGTCGGGGCGTCCGTGACGGTCATTACCAGCGAGCAGATCGAAGCACAGCAGATCCAGCAGCTCTCCGACGTGCTTCGCCAGGTGCCGGGCGTCGTGGTAAGCGGGTTCGGCGGCGACGGATCATTGACGGAGGTGCGCATCCGCGGCGCGGAGACCAATCACACCTTGGTCTTGATAGACGGCGTACGCGTCAATGACCCGAGCAGCGTGGGGGCAGCCTATGATTTCGCCCATCTGCAGGCGAGCGACGTGGAACGCGTCGAAGTCCTGCGGGGGCCGCAAAGCGCGCTCTATCCCAGCGACGCCATCGGCGGTGTGATCAACATCATCACGAAGCGCGGCGACGGGCCGCCGACGGTCACGGCCAGCGTCGAGGGCGGATCCTTCGGCACCGTCCTGACGACGGGTAGCGTGTCATACGGCGACGAGGATGTCGACGTGCGCGGCGGCGTCAGCTACTTCCGCAACGACGGCATCTCGATCGGGTCCGACGGCATCGAGGATGACGGGTACGAGAACCTGTCGCTGACCTTTTCCGGCGGTGTCCGACCCACCGAGTGGCTGAGCGTCGACCTCACTGCGCGCTACATCGACAGCGAGCGCGAACTCGACGACCAGGCTCCCCTGGACGGCGCCAACTTCTTTGAGAATGAGGAGATCAGCGGGCGCCTGCAGACCACGCTGACCTTCCTGGACGGCGCGTGGGTGACCACGGGCGGGCTCAACTACACGAGCTTCGACCGCCCGCAATCCGACACGACGGGCAGCTTCATCGATAGCCGGTTCGGGTCCAACAGCTTCGGCGGTGACCTTCAATCCAGCTACTTGGTGGAGACGCCGGAACTAGCCAACACTGCGCACACCTTTACCGTTGCTTTCGCCCATCTGACGGAAGACGGCGATTTCGAGCCGCGCGGCGCTCCCGCAGTGGAAGAGAGCATCACCAACACCAGCATCGCCGGTGACTATCAGCTCAACCTCGACGAACAGCTTTTCGTCACCGCTTCGTTGCGGCACGACTTCAACAGCGACTTCCCCGATGCCACGACCTATCGGTTCACCGGCGCCTATGTGAACCCGGACTGGGGCACGCGCGTGCACGGCAGCTATGGTACCGGGGTGAAGAACCCGACGCTTAACGACCTTTTCGTGGACTTCCCGACCTTCTTTTTCTTCGGCAACCCGGACCTGGAGCAGGAACGGTCGACCGGCTTCGACATCGGCATCGAACAGCCGTTCTTCGACGACCAGCTGAGCATCGACGTCACCTTCTTCCGGAACTGGATAGAGAATCTGACGGCGGTCGGCGGCACCTTTCCCCGGTTCTTCATCGTCAATATCCCGGGCACGAGCCTGCGCGAGGGGGTGGAGGTGAGCGCTACTGCCGCCATCACCGACGATATCGACCTTGTGGGCCACTATACCTATACCTTCGCCGACCAGGCCGACGGCCAGCGCCTCCTCAACGTGCCCCGGCACACCGTCGGCGCCAGCGCGATCTGGCGGTTCCTGGAGGGGGACGGGACTCTGTCGGCGTCGCTGGTGGGAGAGTACGGGCGCTTGAGCCAGGATTTCTCGCTGCCCGGCGCGCCCCGCGTCGCGCTCGATGGGTTCACTCTGGTCGACGTCGCCGCCTCCTATGCCGTGACCGAGAATGTCGAGGTATTCGGCCGGGTGGAGAACCTCTTGGACCAGGATTACGAGACGCGGGTCGGCTTCGCCAATCCGGGCATCGCCGCCTATGGCGGTGTGCGCGTGACGTTCGGCGTGGAGTGACGGACCGAGGCGGCGGCCGCGCGGGCAGCCCGCCGCCTCAATTCCGAGACCCCGGCTGCCCGCTTGTCAGAAGGGCAATGCAATGGTCGACCGTCCGAGCAGCGAGCCGGTGATCGAGATGGGCAAACACGGCGGCGTCACGGAGGTCTTCGCCATACCGGCCCGCGAGGACTTCCTGCATCCGCTGATGGAGGATCTGTTCCGGAACCACTGGGACAAGATCATCTTCGGGCCGATCATCCAGGGCGGCGCCTACGAGATCCGAGCGGAACAGGAACCACACAGCCTCACGCTGAACGACGGCTATCTGACCATCCATTTCGGCAAGTCGCATTTCCATCTCTGCATCGGCGACAACTGGGGCTCAGAGGCGCGGCCGACGCCTGCTGCGCTACGCCTCGAACGCAAGACCACCCGCGCCGAGTTCTTTCGCGGGCTGGATAATGCCGGCTGCCCCTGCACCTGGGGCCTGCGGCTGTTCAATGGGGCTGACGACCAGCAGATGACTGTCTTCTTTCCCAACCCCTTCCTCGGCGACGACGACAGCATCCTGACCGAGCCGGACTGGAGCCGGCTTGCCTTGTGGGAAGATCTCGGGCGCCGCTATCTCGGCCGCGAGCCCGACGGCCGGGACCGTACGGGAGCGGGCTTCTCCCACGGAGGCTAGGGCCGATGGGAACCTGCCGCAGGGGATGTGCGGGATTGCTGTCGCTGCTGGCGATCATCGCAAACCCGACCGCGCCACGAGCCGACGAGGCGTCGGCGGACCTGCCCACGGTGGCAGCCGTAGGCCTGTGCGCCGATCATCACGTGCTTGCGCTGGCGCATCCCGACCAGATCGTCTCGCTCTCGCATCAGGCTGCCGGACCACTGTCGCCCAACCGCGCACTGGCCGCCCGCTATCCCACCAACCGGGGCAGCGCGGAAGAACTGATGATGCTGTCACCCGACGTCGTGGTCCTGCGCGCCTGGGGGCTGGCCCCGACCGTCGCGATGCTTGAGCGGTTCGGTATCCCAGTGGTGCGAGTTGGCGCCGGCTTCCGGCTGGAAGACGCGATCACCTCGATCCAGGACGTCGGGGCGGCGATCGGTCGGCCGGACGCCGCGGCAGCCTTGGTCGCCGAATTCCGGTCCCGCCTGGATGCCGCTCGGTCGCCCATCGAGGGTGCGCCCGTGGCCGCCTATTTCCGGCCCGACGGCGGCAGTGCCGGGGCCGGCACCTTCGTCGACGACATCCTGACAGCAGCCGGACTTGCGAACCTGAAGGCGGAACTGGGCGAGTCGGGATGGGGGCGGCTCGATCTGGAAGCGCTGCTCTTGAACCCGCCGGACCTCATGGTAGTCAGCTACTTCGATACCGCGTCTCCGTCGGTGCGCGGTGCCCTTGCACGCCACCCGGTGTTCCGTCGGTTGAGCCGCGACATCCCCATGATCGGGGTCCCGGGGGAATTCTGGCCCTGCACGGGCCCGCATTTGATCGACGCAATCGATCATCTCTCCGCCGAGATCGCCAATCTCGGCCTCGCCGGGCAAACGCCATGACACACCATGCCGCCCGGTCAGCAGTGGCAACGGCCAAGGCGCGTCCGTCCATCGTCGTAACCGTCTCGCTGGCATTGCTGGGACTCTTGTGCGCGACCGCGTTTGCGTCGCTGTTCATAGGCTATACGCCGCTCGATCTCGGCCAGGTGACCGGCGGCCTATTCGGTGCGGGTGACCCCAGGGTAACGGCGATCGTCCACGAAGTTCGAGCACCGCGCATTGTGCTGGCAGCGCTGATCGGGGCCGCCAGCGGGCTGGCGGGCGCTGCACTGCAGGCACTGTTCCGCAATCCGCTGGTCGATCCGGGCATCGTCGGCGTCACCTCAAGCGCGTCGCTTGGCGCCGTGATCGCCCTCTATTTCGGCCTGTCCGCGCTGTGGCCGCTGGCCCTGCCCGTTGCGGCCATGGCCGGAGCGGGGCTTGCGACACTGGTGCTGTACGGGCTGGCCGCCCGCAACGCGACCACGCTGACCGTCGTGCTGGCCGGCGTAGCGATATCCGGCCTTACCATCGCGCTGACATCGTTGGCGATGAACCTCTCCCCCAATCCGTTCGCGCTTGCCGAACTGGTCGACTGGCTGTTGGGATCAGTCAAGGACCGCAGCTTCGCCGACGTCACCCTTGTGCTTCCGTTCATGCTGGCCGGGGGGCTGATCCTGCTCACCTCGGGCCGCGGGTTGGATGCGCTGACGCTGGGGGAAGACAGCGCGCGTAGCCTGGGCATCAGCTTGCGGCGTCTTCGGATGCAGATCATCGTCGGCACCGCGCTGGCCGTCGGCTCCGGCGTTGCTGTGTCCGGCGGCATCGGCTTCGTCGGCCTCGTCTGTCCGCATCTCGTGCGGCCGCTAGTGCGCCATCAGCCCCGCCACGTGCTGCTGCCCAGCGCCCTTGCGGGGGCCGTGCTGCTGGTCAGCGCGGACATCGTGGTTCGGCTGATTGCCACCGGGCAAGAGCTGATGCTGGGCGTGATCACCGCGCTGGTCGGAGCCCCCTTCTTCTTCTGGCTGATCCTCAAGACCGGACGGGGCGCACCGCTGTGAGCCGGCAAACCGCAATGACCAAGGCGGACGACAACGTCATTGTCGAGGCTCGGAACCTGGCGGTCACGCTCGGCGCGAAGCCCTTCTTCCGCAGCGTTTCACTGACGCTCCGCCGCAGGGAGATGGTCGGCATCGTCGGGCCCAACGGCTCGGGCAAGACGACACTGGTTCGCGCTCTGGCAGGTCTGCAGCCGCTCGCCAGCGGCAGCGTCATGCTGGAAGGCCGATCTCTCGACCGCTGGGACCGGCGGGCTTTGGCCCGAAACCTGGCCTATCACCCGCAGGGCCAGTCGATCCAATGGCCGGTGTCTGTGCGCCGCGTGGTGGAACTCGGACGCATTCCCCATATCGGCGCTTGGCATCGACTGGCGCCGGAGGACGACAAGGCGATAGAGGACGCCGTCCGCCGCACCCGGATCGGGCATCTCTTGGAACGGGATTGCACGACACTTTCCGGCGGTGAACGCGCGCGGGCCATGCTTGCGCGTGCGCTTGCGGTCAAGGCGCCGGTCTTGATGGCGGACGAGCCGGTCGCCGCTCTCGATCCATATCATCAGATCGCAACCATGCAGATCCTCCACCAGGCGGCAGCGCGTGGCGACTGCATCGTGGTCGTGCTGCACGACCTGCCGCTAGCAAGCCGGTTCTGCGACCGGATCGTGGTGGTTGCGGAAGGCGGCGTACTGGCCGACGGCCCGCCGGACACCGCTCTCTCCAGCGATATCGTACGTCGGGCCTATGGCGTATCGGCCATCGAGGGACGGCACGAGGGTCGCCGCTATGTGCTGCCTTGGTCGATCTGTCCCAGCGACGGCGATGCAGACGGATGAGCGTCGGTTGGCGTTCCGACCGCACTTGGTTGGTGTTGCGTGACGGCTCTTCGTGGATCGGTTGGGGCTCCAGCCGGACCGACGGCCCGGGCTGACACGGTTCAGTGCCTCGCCGCTGGCAGGGAGACGCTGCGCCGGCGATATCGGCGGACCCGTGTCGCCAGCGAGTCGATGAACGCGACGGCGATGAACAACAGCCCATAGAACACCGCCATGGACGCGGAGGTGGCAGCGTTCAGGGCATAGGCGATCCAGAATCCCCCCAGCGCCCCCACGACGGCGAACAGGGCCGTGAGGACGAGCATGACTGAGAGGCGCCGGCTGATCAGGTGGGCGGTCGCGGCCGGGACGACCACCAGCGCGATCACGAGGATGGCGCCGACGGCATGGAAGGCGGCGACCACGGTGACCGACACCAGGAACATGAACGACGTGTTCAGCAGTCCGGTGCGCATGCCCCTGACGGCCGCGAACTGCCTGTCAAAGGTCGTCACCTTCAGCTTCGGATAGAAGATTACGATGAACGCGACGTTCACGACGAGTACGGCGAGCATGACGTACAGGTACTTCGGGCCGATCGACACACCATTCACGATGAGCGGGTGAAAGGCAGCCAGGTTCAGGTCGCCGACGAGGACGACATGCGTGTGAAGGTGGACGTGGCTGAAGTCCAGGGTAATGAAGATGACGCCGGCAGCGAAGAGCGCGGGGAAGACCAAGCCTTGCGGAGCGTCGCCGGTTATCAACCCGGTGCGTATAAGCCACTCGTTGGCGAGCACGACGAGCAGTCCGGCCAGCGCTGCGCCGACGATGAGCCAGGGCGAATTCAGATCAAGGGTGAAGGCGTAGCCGACGACAATCCCAGGTAGGACCGCGTGAGCGATGCCTTCAACGAGCATGGAGTTCTGTCGCAGAACAACGAACGCGCCGGGCAAAGCACACGCCAGAGCGGTGACGACAGCCAGCAGGCTCGTACCGAGGATGAAGCTCATCTGTCCGTCGTTTCGGTGAGCAGCTCGCGCCGCAGGGCCTCGCGAGCCCGGGCACGGCGCAGCGC
>JANQQD010000047.1 GCA_028285185.1 Anaerolineae bacterium
TCGTCGTTGAGTTCCTGTTCCAACTGGGCGTGCCTGCTGCGCAAAGCTTCAAACCGCTCCATCGCTGACATGCTCATCCCCCACAATGTTTGCCTTCAACCGTCGGCAACCGAAACCGGCCCGGCGGGCCGGCCCATGGGCACCTCTGGTCCGGTGGACCGGGCACAGAGGCATCACCACGGATTGCCTAACTTGAAACAGTAACATAGGCATCGCGGCGGCGCACGACAGAAGAACGACGTCGAATATCGTCAATTCCGCGATTTTTCCGGCATCGGGCGATGCCGTGCGACGTTCTGACCCTTCAAGATGGCAGCTCGCCGACGCGGTTGCACCGGCGCCGTGATCAGTCGCCCAGGCAGATGCCAAGCCCGCGTGCGGTCTTGACCAGAGGCCCATCCAGTTCGACGGAATGGTAGTCGGCGATCGCCTCTTCAATGGCGACATCGATCACCTGGCGGTTCCACCAGGCCACCATGCGATCGGACTTGCCTTCCGCGATCAGGTCGACCGCATGGACCCCGAAGGCTGCAGCGACCATCCGGTCACGCCAGCTTGGCATGGAGCCGCGCTGCACGTGGCCCAGCACGGTGACCCGTGCCTCAGCCCCCGTGTTCTCGGCAATGAGATCGCTGATATAGGCGCCGACACCGCCGAACCGCCGTTGGCCGTCGGCGAACTCATGCTCAAGCGCTTCGCCTTCGACGTCTTTCACCGCCTCGGACACAACCACCAGGCAGAAATTCCGGCCGCCGGCGCGGACCTGGTTGATCTTCTCTGCAACCTTAGGCAGCGAATACGGAATCTCCGGGATCAGAATGACATCGGCGCCGCCGGCGATCCCGGCCGAAAGCGCGATATGGCCTGCGTCGCGGCCCATCACCTCCAGCACCATCACGCGGTGATGGCTGGCGGCCGTCGGCTGCAGTCGATCGAGCGCTTCGGTCGCCACGGCGACCGCAGTGTCGAAGCCGATCGCCATTTCGGTCATGCCGACATCGTTGTCGATCGTCTTGGGCACCGTTACCAGGCTGATGCCGCCTTGCTGCGCCAGGCGCCTGAGGATCGCAGCGCTGCCGTCGCCACCGATGCCGATGACGGCATCCAGGTCCAGCTCGTTGAATCCGGAGGTGATCTCCGAAGACCGGTCACGCACCGAACCATCGCTCATTGGGAAGGCGAAGGGGTTGCCCTTGTTCGTCGTTCCCAGAATGGTCCCGCCCCGGCGCATGACATCGCCGGAGAACATATCCGGTGTCAGTACTTCGTACTGCAAAGGCCGTGTCAGCAGGCCGGCGGTGCCTTCTTTGATGCCGATCGCCGTCCATCCGAGCTCGGCCGCCCGGCAGACGGCCGCTCTGATTGCGGCGTTCAGGCCCGCGCAATCCCCACCGCTGGTCAGTATTCCGATTCTCTTTGGCCTTGGCATGGCGAGGTGGCCCCGGTGATACGAATTGAATGCCGCTAATCTCGCCAAAAGCCCGAACGGCTGCAAGGATCGCGAAGGTTTTCCTTGTTAGGGATTGTTAGCAGACGGCCGGATAGGACGGCGCGCGCCCCGCCCTGCCGCCGTGCATGCCCGCGATGCGGCTCAGGCGGCTTTGAGATCGGTCAGGAACCGGCTGACGAGCTGCTTGAGTTGATCGGCTTCGCCGGTGAGGTTGCGGGACGTCGCCAGGATCCGTTGGGAAGCCGCTCCGGTTTCCGATGCCGCTTCGGAGATCCCACCGATCGTCGCGTTCACCTCTTGAGTTCCGCCGGCGGCCGACTGGGCGTTGCTCGTAATCTCGGATACGGCCGCGCTCTGTTCCGTGACGCCGGCGGCAACGGCGCCGCAAATCTCGGTCAAGCTCCCAACCTGGTCGTTGATGGTTGCGAGTGTGGCGACTGTGCTGTCCGTTTCGTCTTGAATGGACTTGATCTGCGCGGAGATCTGGTCCGTCGCCTTGGCGGTCTGATTGGCAAGCTGCTTCACTTCGGACGCGACAACGGCGAACCCTTTGCCGGCTTCACCGGCCCGCGCCGCTTCGATCGTCGCGTTCAGCGCTAGAAGGTTCGTCTGTTCGGCGATCGATGTGATCAGGTTGACCACGTCACCGATGCTCTTCGCCCGATCGGCAAGGCTCCGCATCCGCTCGTTGCTGCTGCCTGTGCTCTCCGCCGCCTGGGCAGCGATCTCGCTTTGCTGCTCCACTTGCCGGCGGACTTCCCGGACGGAGGCATCAAGTTCTTCGACAGCCGCGGCAACTGCCTGGACATTGCCCGCTGAGTTATCGGACGCCGCGGCCACGGCCTCTGCACGCGATCGGCTTCCTTCTGCCGACTGCGTCAGCGTCTGGGCCATCGCCTCCATCTCTTCTGCCGCCTCGGCGACGGCGGCCAGACGGTCTTCAGCCACGCGGTCGAACTCGGCGGCCAGGCTATCGCGGGCTTCGGCTCGCTGCAGGCGGCGGTTCTGCTCTTCCGCCTCCTGTGCCACCAACTGGTCTTTGGCCGTGAGCGCTTCCTTCAGCACGAGAACGGATTTCGCCATGCGCCCCATCTCGTCGAGCCGATCAACACCCGGCACGTTCAGGTCGCGGCTGCCTTCCGCAAGACGCCCGACCGTATAGGTCATGGCCCTAACGGGATGGGTGATGCTGCGGGCCAAAATCCAGGCGATCGCTGCGGCGATCGCTGCCGCCGCGGCAATGGACGCCACCATCATGATGATGACACCGTCGCGGACCGCCGCCGAATCGTCCATGAACCGCGCCGCCTGCGCTGCTGCCGAGGCCTGGAGTTCACCGATCAGTGTCTCGATCTGCCCCACCTGCTCTGCGCCAACGCCGCGGGTGAGATCCGCCGCCCGATCCGACTGCCCGAAGCTGCGGAACCGCACGACGCGCTGGCGCGTCTCGTGCCAGTCAGCCAAGGCCTGGCGCATATCGGCGACCAGCGCTGCATCTTCCGGCGCCCGCTGTGCGATCAGATCCAGATGTTCGTCGATCCGCGCGTCGTATTCCTCCAGCGACGCCGCCACGGATGTGATGGCCTCCCGGCCTTCAGCAAGGGCGACGTCCTTCATGCCGCGATGGATCGCCAAGGCGTC
Source organism: Anaerolineae bacterium (assembly GCA_028285185.1). Taxonomy (GTDB): domain Bacteria; phylum Pseudomonadota; class Alphaproteobacteria; order DSM-16000; family Inquilinaceae; genus JACKIG01. The sequence goes on from JANQQD010000047.1 coordinate 3,092, forward strand.
GGCCCGAACCTGCAACACCGCGTCGTTCACGGCATACGGATGCCGGTGCAGCTTCTCCGTCAACTCCGCCAAGGTGACCATGCCGTTGAGCGCGATGCCGCCGATGCCGATCATGAGGGCGACGAGTACGGCGAATCCCGTCACCAGGCGACGGCCGATGCCGGTCTGCCAGACGCGGGCTGTGAACCACCTGACCATCATCACCTCAAGACCAAAGTAACGAAAGAATGCCTCTCTCTCCGGCGACAAGCCACGGGACGACTCGCCCTTACACGCAGATCGAAACGCGCCATTTCAACGCGAAGGTCATAAGATTTCGTTACAGGATACTGAATCGTCACGGGATGTCGGCTATCGGCTGCACTCGGCACCCCGAAGAACGCCGTGGCCCATCCCGCCCCCGGGGCCGCTGACAGCCTTCGGTCGGACGGTCGTTTCTGATATGGTTACAGCGATGTTGCGGTTGTCCGGTGCGGGTTTCGATGACCGACTTGGAATCTCTCAAAGACAAGCTGGAGACACTGAAGCTGGAGCATCGTGACCTTGACGACGTGATCGCAAAGATCGCGGATTCGGGTCACTATGATCAGCTTCAGATCAAACGGCTGAAGAAAAGAAAGCTGATGCTGAAAGATCAGATTGCACAGCTTGAGAGCTGCATTCTTCCGGATATCATAGCTTAGCTTTAATCACGCCGGCCCGCCTGCACAGCATTTTGACGTTATCCGACATCCGGCGGCCGCCTGACCGATTTCTGCTTCTGGCGGTACATCTTCTTGTCCGCGGCGTCGAGCACCTCGCTCGGCTCTCCTTTGCCGTCAAAGGTGAACACGCCATACGAGACACTGACATCCAGTGCGCCGTCATGCATGTCCGCCGAACCGGACTGGATTGCGACGGACAGCTCCGACGCCTTGTTGGCCGCCGTCCGCTCATCCGTCTGTGCGAGAAGAACACCGAACTCGTCCCCGCCGAGCCGCCCCACGACGTCGGAAGACCGGACATTCTTCAGCAGGCAATTGGCGATGCTTGTCAGAACGTCATCCCCGACCGCATGGCCAAAGGTGTCGTTGATGCGCTTCATGCCGTTCACGTCGAAGAAAAGCACGCTGGAGGTGACGCCGTATCGCTCGGCATAGGCCATCATCCGCGAAAGCTCCCGCACGAAGGCCCTCCGGTTGAGAATCGGCGTCAGCGGATCTTCGTCGGCAAGACGTTCCAGATAAGCGATCCTGCGTTCCCTGGCCTCCAGGTCCTGGCGCAGCCGGTCGACCTCAAGCAGCAGCTGGGCGAGTCCGCTTCGCACATTGGCGGTCAGTTCCGTTTCCGGAATGCCGAGAAATGTCGCGACGTCCTCGATCGAACGGGCGGAGGTCTCAAGCGGCCCGGCCGCGGACACGTCCACCGCATCGGGACCTTTGACCTTGCGCGGTCTGCCGGTTCTGTCGACTGGGCGTTTGTCTTCAATTCGCATGTCTTGCCGCGCCCGGTTTCCTGGTCGCCCACTTAGCCACGGGAATGCCTAAGCATCCATTGTTGAATTTTCGAAATTGTCAACATCTGTGACGCAATTTGCACCGCATCCTACTCTTGTGACGGCCGTCCCTCGCTGCGACGGAATCCTCTTGTCATGGGCTGGACCGCACGTAGGTTACGCTCGCATCATCGCACACCAGTCCCCGTAGGATCGAACACAACCGATGACCGCAGCCCCGCCGCTGGTAGGCCTCATTATGGGAAGCCAATCCGATTGGGAAACCATGCGCCATGCTGCCGATACGATGGCCGACTTGGAAGTGCCATTCGAGACGCGCATCGTGTCGGCCCATAGGACCCCGCTCAGACTTACGCAGTATGCGCAGTCGGCGCGGGACAGGGGGCTGAAGGTCATCATAGCCGGAGCGGGTGGTGCTGCCCATCTGCCGGGCATGACCGCTTCCCTATCCCCGCTGCCGGTCTTCGGCGTGCCGGTTGAGAGCCGCGCGCTAAGCGGCATGGACAGCCTGTTGTCCATCGTGCAGATGCCGGCCGGTGTGCCCGTCGGAACGCTGGCCATCGGACGGGCGGGCGCCGTCAACGCCGCATTGCTGGCCGTGGCGGTGCTGGCGACGGCCGATCCTTCACTGGCAGATCGGCTGGACGCGTGGCGGGCGCAGCTGACTGCAGATGTCGCAGACATGCCGGACGGCAGATGAAGACTGAGACCCTGGCACCCGGAAGCGTTATCGGGATCCTCGGCGGCGGTCAGCTTGGTCGCATGACGGCGCTTGCCGCAGCATCGCTCGGCTACCGCACGCATGCGTTCTGCCCCGATGCCGACAGTCCGCTGACGCAGGTCACGGACCGCTCCACGCGGTCGTCCTACACGGATCGGTCGGCGCTGGCCCATTTTGCCTCGGCGGTCGATGTCGTAACGTTCGAATTCGAGAACATCCCGGCCGACGCCGTTGCCTATCTGGAAACTCTGGTGCCGGTCAGGCCGACGACGCAGGCGCTGCGGATCTGTCAGGACCGCCTTGCGGAAAAGCAGTTCGTCCGATCCGTGGGTATCGCCACGGCCGACTATGCGGCCGTTCCGACCCATGAAAGCCTCGAGGCAGCCGTCTCGGCCGTCGGACTGCCCGCCATCTTGAAGACGACGCATCTGGGCTATGACGGCAAGGGCCAGGCCCGGATCGACACCGCCGAGGATTGCGCGCCGGCCGTGGAACGGATCGGCCGGGCCCCCGCCATCCTGGAGAGTTTCGTCGCCTTCGACAGGGAACTGTCGGTGATTGCCGCGCGGGACGTTGCGGGCAACGTCGTGGCCTATCCCGCCGTTCAGAACGAACATGCCAACCATGTCCTGGCCACGACAACGGCACCCGCGCCCATCGACCCGGCGGTTGCGAAAGCGGCCGGCGACATCGCCGTGCGCCTTGCGGACAGCCTCGCCATTGTCGGGCTGCTTTCGGTCGAGATGTTCATGACACGCTCGGGCGGATTGCTGGTCAACGAATTGGCGCCGCGGCCGCACAACTCAGGCCACTGGACGATCGACGCCTGCGCCACCAGTCAGTTCGAGCAGTTCGTCCGGGCTATCACCGGTCTGCCGCTTGCACCGATCGGGCGTCATGCCGACGCCGTCATGACCAATCTGTTGGGCGACGAGGTGCTTGATTGGCCGGCACTGGCCGCAGACCCCGGCGCCAAGCTGCATCTCTATGGCAAAGCGGAGCCGAGACCGGGACGCAAGATGGGGCACGTGACCAGCCTGAAGCCCCTGCCCCAGCAGCCCTAGAGATCTTCGGACCGTATCCGCGTCGACCACGGGCGCTTGATCTTCATGAGCGATGGCCTTCTCGACAAATTCAACTGACTGGCAAGGTGTTATTAATGAGTTCATCGCAACCTGATTGGGACGGGCACGACCTGCCTGTAGTTGCTCATAACAACCGACCCGCTATTCATGCAGCCAGATCTGAGATCGGTGGATGCCCCGTCGAACTGCGCGGCGGTCACCGTGCTGAGGGACGTGCCTGAGAGCGACGCGAACTGGTTCGAGACCTATTCCCCGCCCAATTCGCTGCTGACCAGGGCTTCGACTGGAAACGGCAAGACACCCCAAGAGATGCTTGCAAGCGCGCAAGCTGCCGTCGAAGGCCTGCACGACACTTTTGTCGCCGAGTTGCACAAGTCGGTCGATCAGTTGACCGAAACGCAGGCACGCCTGATCAGCGGCCAGACTCACACCGTGTCTTCCATTCGGGAACTCTTCGGCATCGCCCACGAAGTGAAGGGTCAGGGCAGGACGTTCGGCTTCGACCTGGCGTCCGCCATCTGCGAGGCCCTCTGTGCGCTGCTCAGCCGTGTGGATCCCCACCATCCAAAGCTGGTGCAGTCCATTGATACGCATATCGAAGCGCTGCGCTTCGTCTCCAACCAGGGGCTTCACGGTGACGGCGGGGATGTCGGCACGACCCTGGTGCGGTCGCTGTGGAAGGAGGTCCAGGTCGTTGGCGGTCAGGCGCCATCGGATGGTCCGGGCGGCCCGCAGGGGCGTTCGGTCGAAGGCTGACATGCAATGACAGAGATGCAGCGCTACGACTTCTCCCGGCTTTCCGTCATGATCGTCGACGACAATCGGATGATGCGCGCCCTTCTCCAAAGCCTGCTGGAGAGCTTCGGCGTCGGTTCGGTCATTCGTGCAGGCAATGGTGAGGACGGCTTGCACATCCTCGCCAACGAGCCTGTCGACATGGTCATTACCGACTGGCTGATGAGCCCGCTGGATGGCCTGGAGTTTGTCCGTGCCGTGCGGACAGGCAAGAGAAGCCCCAACCGGCTGGTTCCAATTGTGATGATGACCGGGCTGAGCGAGATGTGGCGGGTTGCGGCCGCTCGCGACATGGGCGTGAACGGGTTCATCGTTAAGCCGCTCACCGGCGACTCGCTGCTGTCGCGGATCATTCACATCATCGAGCATCCACGCTTCTTCATCAGGACGCGCAACTATCTGGGACCGGACCGGCGTCGCGCCGCGAAGACCGACTACGGCGGCCCGGAGAGGCGGGGGAACCGCGCAAGCCAGCTGGCGGCCTCTCCGCAGCCAAGAGAGATGGGATTGACGGACCCCAAGATCAGCGCAATGGCCGTCCAACCCAAGGCTGTCGGAAGGCCGCATCGATAGTCTTCTTATAGCAGAATTGACCTGCACCAGAGCCCGTGGGTGCCCCCACAATAGCCGGCCGATCAGACCAACCGATCCGGACACGGAGCGATCTCATCGCTTTGGGAAGTGCTTCGGGGGTGTCAGGGGACACGGCCGCGATTTCCGGCGGCCCCTGATGGAACGCGGCAGACGGAGGCTGGAGGCGACACCCATTCGCCCCCCTCAAGACCGCGGGCTGCCGACACGTGCGGCCCACAAACCTCCTATTAATAATATTGCACCATTCTGGGCCCAATAGTTCGGGGCGCAACGCTGCATGACACCGCGTCTGCGCCGTTGGATTGTCAGCGCATGAGTGCCGCTTGGTGACAGGGACAGAAGGGACACTCAAAGAGAGGGCGCCGCAGACGGGAGCGGCCGTGGGTAGGAACTGGTTCGAAATGTTCGAGCCACCGAACGCGCTGAAGCCCAAAGTATCGTCGGGGTGCGGCATGACACCACAAGAGATGCTCGCGAAAGCCAAAATGGTGGTCGAGTCATTGCATGATGATTTCGCCAAAGAACTGGAAACTACCATCGAAGAGCTAAGAAAATTTCAAGACCTTATCAGCGAAAACGACGAAGACTCTCGATCTCACATTGATAGACTCTTCCGCCTATCTCACGAAATTAAGGGGCAAGGCAGAACTTTCGGCTTTGACCTTGTGTCATCGATCGGAGAGTCCCTATGCGCTCTGCTTGATCGCGCGGATCCAGGACATCCCAAACTTGCCCAGGCTACGAAGACGCACATCGATGCACTTCACCTGGTCAGCAGTCGCGGAATCCGTGGCGATGGCGGCGAAACCGGAGCCCAGCTCATGGAGTCGCTGTGGAAAGAAGTCGACGTTGTGGGAGGCCCTCCGAAACCGCCACCCGCGCTCACTGGCGGCAATCGTGACGGGTTGGAACCCCCACGTTAGGCAGAGAGCAAAGCGGGATGCAAAACTACGACTTCACGCAACTTTCCGTGATGATTGTCGATGACAATCTCATGGTGCGGAAGCTCGTCGAAAAGCTGCTGAACTGCATCGGTGTCGGGTCCGTTATCCGTGCGGGCAATGGCGACGACGCGCTCCACATCTTGGGGAGTACGCATATCGACATGGTCATCACCGACTGCTTGATGGAGCCGATGGACGGGTTCGAGTTTGTCCGCAACGTCCGCATGGCGGACCAAAGCCCGAACCGTCTTGTGCCCATCCTCATGATGACAGGTCACACGGAGACATGGCGCGTCGCGGCGGCCCGCGACGCCGGTATCAACGAATTCATGGTCAAGCCGATCACCGGCGACGCGCTCTTGTCGCGGATCATCTACATGATCGAGCACCCGCGTGTCTTTGTACGCACCAGCACCTATTTCGGCCCGGACAGACGGCGCAAGTCCGACGTCACGTATCACGGTCCCGAACGGCGATCGGCCGGCAGGGCGAAGGCCGACACGTTCATGAGTGCGCCCGCCCTGGGATCGGCGCCGACGCCCTGCCGCGACGATGCTCGACAGCAGCATCCGGAGCCCGGAACGGCCGAAAAGGTGAGGACGCCCGCATGAGAATTCCCGGCCGCCCGATATGCGCGTGCACTCCCCGGACGGCCATGGGCCGAAGCTGCACGTTCCAAGAGACAGCAGATAGGCTGAAGTGCACCAGGTCAGATCGCAGGCGGACATGATGCACGCGAACGCCTTGCACCTGTCAAAGGTCGATCGGCTCCGGGTCATGGTCGTCGACGATCATGAAGAGACGCGATGGGTCATCCGGACAATTCTGGTCGCCTTCGGTGTACAGCGCATTTGTGAAGCGGGCGGCTACACCGAGGCCTTGAAGAAGGTCAAGCCGTTCCAGCCCGATATAATGCTGATCGACTATGCCATGCCGGGTCGTGACGGGTTGCAGTTGATCCAAAAGTTGCGTCGCAATCGGGACGATCCCTTCCTGCCCATTATCCTCATGACCAGCGAGGCCACACCGCGAATCCTGGCGGCGGCCCGCGATGCGGGAGCGACCGAATTTCTGGCCAAGCCGATCGTGCCCGCCAGCCTGCGGTCTCGACTGAACGAGATCATCCTGCGACCGCGGAGCTTCATCAGCAACCCGGCCTATTTCGGCCCCGATCGTCGGCGCCGGGCCGCAAGCTGGGACGGCGTCGACCGCCGCAAGCGCGAGGCCGGCCCTCCCCCGCCGCCATCGCCGGAAACACCGATTGAAGAGGACGTGCGGAACCAGGAGGAGGCCCTGCGGGACGTACTCAACACGCTGGAGACATCCGTCGTCTGAGAGGCCGTCGAGAGCGTACCTGAAAGCATCGAGTAGAGGTAAGCCATGAGCGTTCTGAAAGAACGCGCACCCAAGAGTATCCACCGGACCAGCGCGCGCGGCTTTCCCTATGAGGAGATCGCCCTCACCAACGTCCTGAAGAGCAAGCTTGGCGGCGGCATCCCGGAGGCTTGCCTGCACAGGGCGGAACGCGCCATCGCGACGCTGCAGGACCAGTACATCCAGTGGGTACGGCGGGATCTCGCACATCTCGAAGAGCTGGCGGGCAAGGCCAAAGAGCCTTTCGCCACCGACGAGTGGCGGAAATCCGTCAAAGAGATGCAGCGGCTGGTGCACGACATGCGCGGTCAGGGCGGCACCTTCGGTTATCCGCTCGTCTCCAGCGTCGCCAGCTCGCTGGTCGATCTCTTAAAGCAAACGGTGATCGCCCCACCGAACATGGCCCGGTTGGTGCGGCTTCACACGGACCTGATCGAGCGCATCATAGATTCCCGCATCGAGGGCGATGGCGGCAAGACCGGCGAGCAGATCCTGACTCGCCTGGGCGAACTGACTGCCGAGATTCTGGCCCAGGACAAGGTCCAGTCGGCAAGCTGAACCTTCGCGCGCGCCCTGCGGGGCGCCTTGCTGGCATGCGACCGGCGGCCTACACTTCGCCCCCTTCGGCGAGATGATCGTTGCAGCTCGGGAGCATGCAATGGGCGACAAGCCTGCGGTCCGCATCGAAACGGACAGCCTTGGCGAGATGGAGGTGCCTGCGGATCGGTACTGGGGCGCCCAGACCCAGCGCAGCCTTCAGAATTTCAGGATCGGCGGCGAACGGATGCCACAGCCCCTCATCAGGGCCCTCGGGATCCAGAAGAAGGCGTCTGCGCTGGCCAACATGGCGCTCGGTGCCATGGACGCAAGACTGGGCAACGCCATTATCGCCGCGGCCGAAGAGGTCATCGGCGGCACGCTTGCCGACCATTTCCCACTGGTCGTCTGGCAGACCGGATCCGGCACCCAGACCAACATGAACGCCAACGAGGTGATCTCCAACCGCGCCATAGAGCTGCTGGGCGGCGAGGTCGGCTCCAAGTCTCCGGTCCATCCGAACGACCACTGCAATATGGGGCAGTCGTCCAACGACACGTTCCCGACCGTGATGCATATCGCGGTGGTGGAGCAGCTAAACCACGAGCTGATCCCCTCCCTGGAACACCTGCACGCGGCACTCGATGCCAAGGCAAGCGAGTTCGCGGATATCGTCAAGATCGGCCGCACCCATCTGCAGGACGCCACACCCCTGACACTCGGCCAGGAATTTGGCGGCTATGCCATGCAGGTTGCCAATGGCATCGCCCGCGTGCGCGATACCCTGCCGCGGCTACTACAGCTCGCACAGGGCGGCACGGCCGTCGGTACCGGCCTCAACGCCAAGGTCGGATTTGCCGAGAAGGTCGCCGAGGAGGTGGCGCGGATCACCGGCTTCAACTTCGTCACGGCAGAGAACAAATTCGAGGCGCTGGCCGCCCACGACGCCATGGTCGAGGCGTCCGGCGCCCTCAATACCGTGGCGGCCAGCCTGATGAAAGTTGCCAACGACATCCGCATGCTCGGCTCCGGACCGCGCTGCGGGATCGGCGAGTTGGTGCTGCCCGCCAATGAGCCAGGGTCGTCGATCATGCCGGGCAAGGTGAATCCGACACAATCGGAAGCCATGACGATGGTGTGCGCCCAGGTGATGGGCAATCACGTGACGGTGACCGTTGCCGGGGCCACCGGCCACTATGAGCTGAACGTGTTCAAGCCGGTGATTGTCTTCAACGTCTTGCAGTCCGTCAGACTATTGGCCGATGCTGCGCGCAGTTTCGCCGACAACTGCGTGGTCGGCATAGAGGCCGACCGGCAGCGGATCGACAAGCTGCTGCATGACTCGCTGATGCTCGTTACGGCGCTCAATCCCCATATCGGGTACGACAATGCCGCGAAGGTGGCGAAGAAGGCCTTTGCCGAAGGAACCACGCTGAAACAGGCGGCGATGAGCCTCGACCTATTGAAGGCGGAAGACTTCGACGCATGGGTGCGCCCGGAGACGATGGTGGGTCCCCGCAGCTGAGCCATCCCCCGGCCGCCGATGGCGCACGCTTGCGCAAGAGGTCGGTGGTGGTGGCCGGCCACAGCACCAGTGTCAGCCTGGAGCAGGCGTTCTGGCATGCGCTGAAAGAGATAGCGGCCCGCCGCCATATGCCGCTGGCCCGGGTGGTTGCGGAGGTCGATGCAAAGCGCAGCGGCAATCTGTCGAGCGCGCTGCGCGTCTACGTTCTTGAGCAGCTTCAGGCCGAGATGCGCCTGCGCGACGATTGAATGGCGTGAGAGCCCGGCTGCTCAATGCACGGACGCGGTCGACCTGGGCGGGTGGACGCGCGGCGCAACCTGCGGGATTTCCCGGGCATGAAGCTCCGTCGGCGGCGTCAGGCCGTCCGGCTGGCGCGGCAGAGTGACGTGAACGACCGTGCCGACACCGACCGTGCTGGTGATGGCGACGCTGCCGCCGTGCAATTCCGCAAACGACTTGACCAGTGCGAGACCCAGCCCGGTACCGCCACTTGCGCGTGCATAGGCATTGTCCGCCTGCTCAAACGGCTGAAGAACCCGCTCAAGGCGGTCGGAGGGAATGCCGCAACCGCTGTCCGCGACGGTGATCCGCACACCGTTGGCTGGTGTGCGATCGGCCCGCAGGATCACCTCACCGCCGCGATCGGTGAATTTCAGCGCATTTGACAGCAGGTTCAGGACAATCTGTTTGACGGCCCGCTGGTCTGCCGTGATCTCCGGCAACATCGGCTCCGTCTCCAGCGACAGGGTCAATCCTTGCTGCTGTGCGCGTTCGCGCACGAGCTTGCCGCAGCTCTCAAGAATCTCGCGAATGCCAACCGGTTCGAGTGCAAGATCCAGCTTCCCGGCCTCGATCTTCGAGAGGTCCAGGACATCGTTGATCAGGTCCAAGAGATGCCGGCCACTGGTGTGGATGTCGCTGGCATAGTCGGCATAGCGGTGGGTGCCAAGCGGACCGAATATCTCGTCGCGGATCACCTCTGAGAATCCCAAGATCGAATTCAGCGGCGTGCGCAGTTCGTGGCTCATCGCCGCCAGGAATGCCGACTTGGCCTGGTTGGCAGCCTGGGCCTGCCGCGATGCCTCCTCCGCGTCGCGCCGGGCCGCGTCAAGCCGCCAAGCCAGGGATTTCAGCTCGTCCGTCTGTTGCGCGATCCGGTCGTTGCGGTCCTGCAGCTCAACCTCGTGACGCTTACGTTCGGTGACATCCGTAGCGATCTGCATCAGGACCAGCCTGCCATCGGTCCAGTAGACCGCCTGGTCCCGACATTCCAGCCACCGCCCAGTGGTAGCCTCGAAGTGCTCGGAAACCTGCACACCGGTCGGACGGCCATCCTGGTCGAGCAGTAGTGGTATCGCGCAGCCGTTGCATGGTCCGTCGGTCTTCCCCTTCAGCGATTGCCAGCAGGTCTTGCCGACGACATCGCCGAACTGGGCTTGCGACTGCCCGTTGACGTAAAGGATTTCATGCGTGCGCAAGTCCACCACATAGACCATGGCGTCTATGTTGTTCAGCACGGACTCAAACCGTGCCTTCGCCCGTCGGATCTCCGCCTCCGCCCGCTTGCGATCTCCGATGTCGCGCAGGATACCGGTGTGAAAGACGTTGTCGCCGTCTGACCACTCGGCGAACGACACTTCCAGCGGCACGCGTGATCCATCGGCGCGTTTGCCCATGAGCTCCACGGTTTCGCTCGGGATCGCTGCCGCGGACCATTCGGACAGGGCACCGTCGCGCGACAGGAGATGCGAGAACGGAGCGTCGGCGATCCCGTCGGCGGGGTAGCCGAAGATCTGCTCCGCCTTCCGGTTCGAGTAGACAATCCGCCCCATCCGATCGAGGGTGATGATCGCGTCGTTGGCAGTCTCCGCCACTGCCCGGAAGCGCATTTCGCTCAGCGCCAGTTCCCGCGTCCGTTCGCCGACGATGCTCTCCAGGTCTTCCTGGTAACGGGAGAGCTCCACATGCGCGCGGAGTTCTTCGGTGACATCCGTGACCACAGAAACGAACCCGGTCACGTGGCCCGCCGGGCTCCTGCGATACGTCCAGTTGATGCGGATGTCTCTCGTCTTCCCATCGTCGCCCCTGATCGTGGTCACATAGGGCGTCGGCTCCGGCTGCTCGGCGAAGAAACGGGCGAGGTCCAGACGCAGGCGCTCCCGGCCTTCGGGAGTTGCGACGAACTCCACGACCGAACGCCCGACGACGGACCCGTCAAAGACGCCCCGCAGCCGATGGGCAGCCGTGTTGGCGAACTGAATGATGCCGTTGGTGTCGATTTCCTGAACACCATAGGGCAGTGTGTCGACAAGCGTCCTGAACCGCTGTTCACTGGCCTTCAGACGGCTTGCCAGCGGACCACCGATCCGCAGAAAGACGAAAGCGCCCGCTACGATCACCACCAGCGTTGCAAGGCTGCCAGCCATTATGGCTGTGGCAAAGGGCTCACGAAGTTCGGCGATATCGATCTTGGCGACGAGACCCAGGCCAAGCTCAGGCAGCGGCCGGTAGGCGGCCAGAACCGTCTCCCCACGGTAGTCGAGCCCGACAAGCGTACCTGAATCGCCTTGCAGCGCGCGGCGCATCGGTTCGGCCATCGCGGTGGTGATCGGATAGGATGCTGCGCCCGCATCTTCGAAACGCCGCTCATGCAGGAAGACGATCTGCTCCCCTTCGCGGCGTGCCAGCGTAAACTCGCCGGTCTCACCGAGGTGGTGCCCCTCCAGATGGCTGCGGACAAGAGGGGGCAGTCCGGCCGTCTCACGCCATCGGGTCGCGGCATGCCCCGATGTCACCGGCAGCACGGTCTCTTCGATCAGGTGCGCTTCGGATTCGAGCACTTGGGTGAGCCGAACCCGCTGATCTTCCATCACCGCCGAATAGAGGACGCCGACCGCAACGGACGATGCCGCGGCGACCAGGACGATCATCACGGCGATAAGCAGAATAACGGGACGGAACTCGCGCGACTGCAAAGAGCGACCCATATGCCCTCCAGACCTCGCTCCTATCTTCAGCGCTCCTCCAAATGCGGCGGCAGCAGCGGCGTCAGGTTATTTCACGCAAGCATGCTGTCTTCGTTCGGCATGAAGCGAGATGCCGAAGCCCTTCCGTCGGACATACCGCGACGGTCCTTAACATTCTGCTAAATCGTTAAGGGTACTGGCTGTCGTCGACCGGCTCGGGATCAGACGTCCTCGGCTGTACGGGATCTGGGGCCGGGGACACGCCGTCGTGGTCATCCCTGCGGGGTTCGTCTGGCTCGGCAACGGCAGATGGCTCAGGGCCGAACCGCTCAGCGAGAGCCTCGGCGGCCCGGTGCGCGAAATAGGCCTGCAGGGCCTGCGTCTGGGGCCGCTGCACCGGGTTGCCGAGCGGCCCCATGAGCTGAATGACAAAGGGCGGCGCGTCCGGGTGATTGTAGAGATAGAATTCCGTGCTCACGTCGAGCCGCTCTCCGGCCAGGTCGAGCATGCCCCGGCCCTCAGCGCGGCCGATGTCACCGGCCGCACTCAACGTCTCCGTCAGGGCCACCCCAGAATCGAGCTCGAACGGTACGTTGATGGCAGCAAACGGCGTCTCGCCCCCCGCCAATGCGCCGCGCAGCCGTTCCAGGAAGTCCAGAGGTTCGCTCGCTTCGGACAGTCCGGTATCGATCTCGGCCATATCAATGCCGATCATGCCGCCATCGCGGACCGCAATCAGGCCGCTACCTTCGAGCTCCGCGATCATCGCTTCCACGGTCGCGCCCCGCGTCGCCGCATCGATGCCGAAGTCCAATGTCCCGACCAGTCCTTCCATGGCGAAGAGAGAGGCTAGGCCATCCGCCAGATTGCCGCCGACGAGATCGATTTCGAAGGCGATCTCCGGCGGATCCGTGGCAGCCAGCGTTGCCTGAAGACCGAAACTGCCGTCAAAGACCTGCCCGGTAAGCGGCGAGATCGTCAGAATCCCGCTGTCCAACGTCGCCCGCAACGTGGGGTCCATGATCTCAAGATCGCCAATCCGAAGACCGGCGGCCGTCAGCGCGAGACTGCCGTCAATCGCGGACAGAGCGGAGGTATCCAGATCGAGAGCCCCCCAACGGCTGACGAAGCCGCCGGAAAGAACGGCCCGGCGTGGTGACGGCAGGTATCGGTCCAGTTCGATCGTCCCAGCGCGGATATCGGCGTCGACCCTCGGGACCTCCGCCGTCAGACGGATGTCGACCGAGCCAGCCAGCGGCGTCTCGCCGACGGAACCCTGAAGACCGGCAAAGCTCAAATGATCGTGGTCGCCCAACACTCGCGAATAGACATCGACCGCCCCGACGGCCCTTTGCGGCTGAAATGCGGGCGCGAAAACATGGGCAATCCTCAGGCCGTCCTCATGCACGACGCGCGCGGCGATATCATAAATGGGGGCCGCGAACATCTGCTCTATCGATCCGCCGACATTGATGGTGCCCCCGGCCATCTCGCCCTCGAGATCGACGATCATTACCGATCCGTCGCCTTGCAGCCTCGCGGTCAGCGCGATCTCGCCGAGCCGACCGATCAGCGGCGGCGGCTCCATTCCGACTGCTGCAGCCAGGCGGTCGGGTTCGGCCGCTTCGAGTTCGACGGTCAGGTCAAGGCCGCCGACAGGCTCAAGCGCGCCGACGCGGCCCTGCACAGCGATGCTGGAGGATGCCACAGACGCAACATTGGCCTTCCGCACTGTGATGGTGCCGCCGGAGACCGTGGCATCCAGCTCAAGCCCCTCCAATTCGGTGCCGTTCAGCGTCAGTTCGCTCGCATTCAACTGAATGTTGGCGTCGAAGGCCTGCAGCAGCTCAAGGAAATCGCTGCGCACCTGCGGATCCTGAAAAGGATCCGGCAGAAAGGCACTCGCACCGTCGGAGTGGTAAGAGTCGAGGTCAAGGCGGTCGACGACCAGCCTCATGCCGACGCCACGGCTGCTGGTTTCCCGGTAAGCGACGCCCCCCTCTACGCGGCTGTTGTCAATCGTCAGATCGACGACCGAGGCTTGGAAATCCCGAGGTGTGCCGGTCAGCGCGATACCACCTGCAAGGCTGCGCAGCCGTGTCACAGGGACCGAATCGAGATCGGCCCCAACCCAACCCAGAACGCTGCGGAAATCTCCTGAGGCGCCCTCCATGGCCATGTCGACCCATGGCGCGCCCTCTTCCGCGCGAACGCTCGCCACCAGAGCCACGTCAGAACCGCCGGGGAACGAAGCGGAGAACCGATCGATCGTCGCCACACCATCGACAAGACCTGCCGCCAGTCTCGCCCGGCGAATGACATCCCCGCGCAGATCCACCGCGTCGGCCGACACCTGCAGCGTGATATCGACCCAGTCCGGCAGGGCAAAGGCGCCATCGAACATCCATTCATCCGCCATCTCCCGCCATGCCAGCCCCTCCGCCCATACATCAAGATCCAGGCGGCTCAGCGCCATCTCCGCTGAGATGGAGGGCTCAGACCCCAGCGTTGCGGAGAACGACCCGGTCCCGCGCGTATCCCCCAGTTCCAACGTAAGCGGATCAAGCGCAACCGTGTGGGCCGTCAGCCGCGCTGGTGCGCGCAGCGCGAAGGGTTCAACGGCCGACGGAAGTCCCTCCGCGTCCGGAAGGAACCGGCGGACCACCGAAACGATGTCGGACCCCGAGGCGGCGACATCTCCATGGAATTCCGATCCCGGAAGCAGGACGCCCGAAAGCCGGAAATCCCCATCCAACCCATCGACGCCGATGCCCGCCGTCAGAGGCAGTGCTCCAGAGTCCGATATGCGTCCACTTGTCAGGTCCAGGGTATAGGCGATGCCGCCATAGGATATGCTGCCGATCAGGCTTCCTGGCCCGCGAAGCGAATCGGCCGTGACTTGCACGAACACGTCGCCGACGGTCCGGATGGCGCCGGTCGAGCGGTCACGATGGCGGATGCGGCCATTGTCGATGGTCAGGCGCCCCAGAGTTACCGAGCTTGCGTCCTCCACATCGCCGAACATCCGGTCTCCCACCCAGGAGACACGGCCGTCTTCATGCGACTCGACGAAGAACGCCGGTTCGACCAGGACCGCACGCTCGACCTCCAATTCGCCGGCGACCAGCGGCAGCAGACTGACACGGATATCCAGCGCGCCGACCGTCAGCGGCGGAGGCGCTTCGGGATCCGCAGGCGTGCCGACCGTCACGCCGTTCGCCGTCAGGATCGGAGTCGGCAGCATGGCGAAGTCGACATCGCCGTCGATCCTGACCGGCTTGCCCAGAAGATCGCTGAGCTGCGTGGTGACCGTCTGCTTGTAGGTGTTCCAGTCGATGAAGCTCGGCACGACCAGGACTGCGGCCAGCACCAGCGCAAGCACCGAGATCAGGGCAATCAGAAACGTCTTCACGATTTCGGCCTAAGCGCCGTCACGTCGCCGGTCGGACTGCACAAGCGCATACGCCGCATCTCATGATTACGCGATCGACGCCCTCCGGCGCTAAGCTAGCTATACCGTCGAAAGGCTGCAAATGCCGGGTTGGCCCGAGGCGGCCTGTCGACCCGCCATAGCTGGCCGAAGCAGTCGGGAGGCCGAACGGATGGGTGATGTCATCAATCTTCGAAGGGCGCGCAAGGCGCGCAACCGTCGGGAGAAGCAGGCTCGCGCGACAGAGAACCGCACGACATACGGAACCCCGAAGGCGCTGAAGACGCATCTGCTGGCGGAACACGAGCGCGAAGACCGCGTGCTGGACGGCCATCGACGACCCGACGATGGTAGTGGAGATGGCAATACCCAATAGCCCTGCCCTGGAGAACGTTCGCACAAGCGCTGGCCACTCTATGGTAGATGCTAAAGCCATGGCAGCATTGTGGTTCGCAATCCGTTTCCGGCCTGTGAACGGCACGACGCCGATCGGGGTCGGTTCCCGCCACCAGCATCGGAGACCGTGATGGCTAGCGCCGCGACGGCGATGGTCGTGTTCGACAGGGCCTTGGTCCGTCGGCGTCGGGACCGCGCCTGCGCATCCTGGGAGGCGCACGACTTCCTCTTCCGGCACGCCGCGGACCTGCTTGTGGATCGGCTTGACGACGTGACCCGCAGCTTCGCCTGCGCCCTCGACCTGGGATGCCATGACGGCACGGTGGCGCGCCAGTTGGCCACCGCCAGGCAAATTGCGGAGGTCTACGCCTGCGATCTGTCGTCTGCCATGGCCCACCGGGCAGCCGGCACCGGCGTCGTGTCGGTCGCCGCCGACGAAGAAATGCTGCCGTTTGCAGCGGCCAGCTTCGATCTCATTACCAGCAACCTTTCGCTGCACTGGACCAACGACCTTCCGGGCGCCCTCTTGCAGGCGCGGCTCGCTCTCAAACCCGACGGCCTGTTCGTCGCGACCATGCTGGGCGGCGATACGCTGGTGGAGCTGAGGCGCGCCGTGATGGAGGCCGAATTGGCGGTCACCGGCGGCGCGAGCCCGAGACTTTCGCCACTGACCGACATTCGCGATGCCGGGGCCTTGTTGCAGCGTGCCGGATTCGCGCTGCCGGTCGTCGACGTCGAAACTGTGACCGTCACCTATGGCTCGCTGTTCAAGCTGGTTGCCGATCTCCGCGGCATGGGCGAGACGAATGCCGTCGTGCAACGCAACCCCGCCACGCCGCCGCGGCAGCTCTGGCCGGAGGCTGCCGCGCGGTACCACACCCAGTTTGCGGAGCCAGACGGCCGGATACCCGCCACATTCCAGATCCTTACGCTAACCGGCTGGGCACCCCATGTGAGCCAGCAGGCGGCACTCAGGCCCGGCAGCGCTTCCGCTCGCCTGGCCGGTGCCCTCGGCACGGTTGAGCATTCGGCAGGCGACAAGGCAGGACGCCGACCATGACGACGCCAGAACGCGAGACGGAACTGGATCAACTGTTCGGCCGCCATGCCCCACCCGGCGAGCCGGGACTGGCCGCAGCCTTGATCGAAGGCGGCGAGGTCGCCTTTGCCCGGGCGTATGGCCGCGCAAGCCTGGAGCACGACATCCCGATCACCTTGGAGACTCGGTTTCCGATCGCCTCGATCACCAAGACCTTCGTGGCAGCGGTCACCGTGCTGCTGGATCGCCGCAACCGCCTGTCGCTCGACGACCCGGTGCGGCGGTACGTGCCGGAACTGCCGGAAACGATCGACGCGCCGCCGCACGTGACGCTGCGGCGCCTGTTGTCGATGACAAGCGGCCTCAGGGATTCCATGGAGATGCTGCGGCTGGCCGGCTATTGGTGGCGCGGCACGGCGACGGCGGCGGACATGACGCAGCTGCTGGCGCGCCAGCCGCATCTGAATTTCCGGCCAGGCGGCGAGTTCCTCTACACAAACGTGAACTTCACGCTGCTCGCCCAGATCCTGGAACGGGTTACCGGCACCCACTTCCCCACTCTGCTGCAGACGACCGTGCTCGCGCCCCTCGGCATGACCTCCACGGTCGATCGCGACGACCCGAGCACCGTCGTGCGCGATCTCGCATCCGGCTATATCCCCGTCGGCGACGGGGAATGGCGGCGGGGGGAATGGTCCTTCGGCCTGAGCGGCGCGGGCAGCCTGGTGAGCACCGTCCCGGATCTGATCCGCTGGCTCGGCATCCTGCGTGCAGGGCGGCTGGAAGATCACGACATTCTGTCGGAGATGCGCTCACCGGTCGAACTGGAAGACGGCTCCGTCAGCCGCTACGGACTGGGGCTCCAACTGTGGTCTTATCGGGGGCTGTCGATAATCGGCCATGGCGGCAGCCTGCCGGGCTGCCGCAGCCTTCTTGCCTATGCCCCAGACCGGGACCTGGGTCTGGTCGTGCTGTCCAACCGCGACAACCTGGATCGCGAGGGCCTGTTGGCCGAGGTGATCGACCTGTGGTGCGGGCCTCAACTCGCCGCTGCGCCGCCAGTCGGCGCCGGAGAAGACGCCATCGCAGCCGGTCGGTATGTCGATCCCGATCTGGGCGAATCGTTCGAGATCAGGCCCGGAAGCAAGGGGCTTGAGATCGACCTGCTGGGCGCCGTCGCCGAATTGGCCTTGGAGGATGAAGGGGCCCTGGTTGACATCCTTGGCCTCACGCCGGTTCGGCTGACATCTGAGGGGCCGGATGGCGGCCCGGCCGTCTTGCGTCTGGCCTATGGTGGCCGTGTCGGGCGGTACAGTCCCGCCAGCGCGCCGGCCGGTACGGATGCCGCCCGTCTTGCCGGCTATCTCGGCCGCTACCGGAATTCGGAGCTTGAGTCGGTGCTGGAGGTCTCGCTGGCGGACGGGCAGCTGCGCGTCCGGTACGGTCCGCCGGGGCATTCTGCGGCACAGTTCCTGCTGACGCCTCTTGCCGATGACGTGTTCCTGCTGCGGTTCGACCGGCCAGGCTATGCGTTCGCGCATTGCCTGCGCTTCCGTCGCGGCAACGACCGACGGGTGCATGACGTGCTGATCAGCGGCTCCCGGCTGAAGAATGTGCGGTTTGAACGCGAGAACGGCTGACCGCCTCGGCGGATCGACAGTCGCTCACAGGAAGTCCCGCAACATGGCGACCAACGGCACATCGGCCGGCGGCATGGGGTAGTCCCGCAGCCTTTTCGGAGGCACCCAGGCCAGTTCCTGCCCCTCCAGCGGGCGCGCCACACCATGCCAGCGCCGGCACAGATAGAGCGGCATCAGCAGGTGGAAGTCGTCATAGCCATGGCTGGCGAAGGTGAACGGCGCCAGACAGCTGGCCTCTGTGTCGATGGCGAGTTCTTCCTTCAACTCGCGGATCAGGGCCTGCTCCGGCGTCTCGTCCGGGGCCACTTTGCCGCCCGGGAACTCCCACAGGCCCGCCATGGCCTTGCCCGGCGGCCGCTGTGCCAGCAGCACGCGACCGTCGGCATCCACCAGCGCAACGGCGGCCACCAGAACGATCGGCCGCCCGCTCACGGCGTCCGCCGCGCCGCCTCGAAACGGCCGCGATCCAAAACCAGCACCGGAACGTCGAGCTGTCGCCCTTGCGGCTGAAAGGCTTTGCGACAGCGGCCCACCTCAACGAACCCGGCCCTACGCAACACCTGTAGCGACCCATGATTGTCGGCGATGGACGAGGCGCTGATCCGATCCAGTTCCAGCGACCGGAACCCGACGCCCAGCACCGCCATCGCCGCCTCGCCACCGAAACCCTGGCCCCAATAGGGTTGGCCCAGCCAATAGCCGAACTCCGCCGACCGGCTGTCCCTCTCCAGCGTCAATCCGATATGGCCGATGGCGCGGTCATCGTCCCGCCGCACGATCACATACTGGTACTCCCGACCCTCTGCCCAGGTGCGATAGCATTGGTCGATCCACTTGACGGCATCGGCATGCGTGTAGGGGAACGGCACCTGCGACAGCCACCGCACGACGTTCCAGTTGTCGATCAGCCGTGCAATCGGCTGTGCATCTTCCGGCATGTGCTGGCGAAGACGCAGCCGTGATGTCTCCAGCATCGACGGGGCGCACCGGTCACCGGCGGGGCGTGCGATCATCGCTGCGCGGCCCCGTCGGCGGGCCGGCTCCGTTCACGTTCGGTAGTCGGCATTGATGTCTATGTATCCGTGCGTCAGATCGCAGGTCCACACCGTGGCCCGCCCCCGCCCGATGCCGAGATCGATCGCGATATCGATCTCGCGGCCGGCCATGTGCCGGGCGATCGGCGCTTCGTCGTATCCAGGCACGACGGCACCGTTCTGCGCCACCGTCACGCCGCCGATGGCAATGCTCAGCCGGTCGCGCTCCGCGCGCTGGCCGGACTTGCCGACAGCCATGACGATGCGCCCCCAATTGGCATCGCTGCCGGCGATCGCGGTCTTCACCAGCGGCGAATTGGCGACCGCCAGGCCGATCTTCCGCGCCGACGGGTTGGAGCTTGCCCCGCTGACGGTGATGCTCACCAGCTTCTGCGCCCCCTCGCCGTCGCGCACGACCTGCAAGGCCAAGTCACGGCAGACCTCCGTCAGCGCTCGGCGGAACGGGCCCAGCAGGCGGTCCGTCCAGATCTCCGGACGGGGGTGATCCACACGGCCGGTCGCGGCCAGCAGCACCGTATCGCTGGTCGACGTGTCGCCGTCGACGGTGATGCAGTTGAAGCTGCGGCCCACCGCATGCGTCAGGAGAGGCTTCAAGAATTCCGCCGGCAGACAGGCATCGGTGAAGAGGAATACCAGCATGGTCGCCATGTCGGGGGCGATCATGCCGCTGCCTTTGGCGATCCCGGTGATGCGCACAGGATGCCCGCCGATCTGTGCCGTGCCGGTGGCCCCTTTCAAGAAGGTGTCGGTGGTGGCGATCGCTTCGGCCGCTGCCTCCCAGGTCTCAGGACGCAGCGCGTCGAACAGGCCGGGCAGATGGTTGACGATCAGGTGGGCCGGCAACGGTTCGCCGATCACGCCGGTTGAGGCGACAAACACGTCCTCAGCTGAGCAGCCGGCATGGGCGGCGGCGGCGTCCACGGTCGCCCGCACCGCAGTCTCTCCAGCAGCACCGGTGAAGGCATTCGCGTTCGCCGAATTGACGACCAGCGCGCGGATACGCCCGCCGTCGAGCGCCCGCCGGCACCAGTCCACCGGCGCAGACGGGCAGAGGGATCGCGTCAGCACCCCGGCAACCGTCGTGCCTTCGGGCATCACCGCCAGCATGACGTCCGGCCTGCCATGCTTGTCTATGCCGCAATGCGCAGCCGCCAGCCGTAACCCTTCAACGGCCGGCAGGTCGGGGAACCGATCGGGGGCCAGGGGTGATTTGGCGGGCATCGCCGCTACCGCTACGGTATGATCGACGCGGGATCGATCGGCTCGCCGTCGGGGCCGAAGATCACGATCTCCGCCCCTTCCCTCAGCCCCTCGATGACTTCTTGGGTGATGTCGTCCCGCAGCCCGGCGGTCAGCTCCTCCTCGACCGCCTCAAACGGCGGCGGCTCCTCCGATCGCCGGTCTTCCACTAGAATCACGTGCCAGCCGAACCGGGTTTCGACAGGCTCGGTGCCATACTCCCCCGGTTCCAGGGCGAACGCCGCTTCGGCAAACTCCGCCACCATGTCGCGCCGGGTGAACCACCCGAGATCACCGCCGTTCTGAGCGCTGGGCCCGACGGAGCGGTCCCGGGCCAGTTCGGCGAAGTCCGCACCGCCATCCAGTTCGTCGATCACGGCCTCGGCATCCTCGACCGTCTCCAAGAGGATGTGGCGCGCCCGCACCTCGCCGCCTCCGGCGCTCTCGGCAACGAACGCCTCATAGGCCTCCGCCAACATCTCGTCGGTAATCCGTTCCGCGATCTGGGCTTCCAGCCAGACATCCCGCAGGATCGCCCGTTCGGCGCTGACCATACGCTCTTGAAACGCTTCGCTCTCGGTCAGTCCTTCCTCACGGGCTCGCTCGGCAATCACGCGGCCAATGGCCAGTTGGTCGGCGACGAACGGGATCAGGACATCAATCGGCACCTGCCGGAACTGCGGCGGCATGACGGCGATCATGTCCGACACCTCGGACATCCGGATCTCCTCCTCGCCGACAGTGGCGATCACGGGGTCCTCCTCTTCCGCGTCCTGGGACCAACCGGTCGCCGGCGTGAGCGCCATCAGGGCGACGACAGCGGCCGACGCGGAGAGAGTCCGTAATCCGGAAATCATATTGCAAGGTCCTTCGGTAGCTGGCCGGCGCCGAATGCCGGTGTTTCGACCCGGGGCCAGCTCCGCCGGTCAGTCCTTGCGAAGGCGAGCCCATGAGGCCTCCGGTAAAGCACACCCGATGCGCCCGCGGCAAGTACACGGCCCTGGATGCGTGCTGGTTCCGTCCCTTGTGTGCACCAAGGATGGTGTAGACTTGCACCTACGGCCATGCAGTGTTGCCGACGACCGATTCCGCGTTTAGGCATGTGGTCGGATCTCAGTCTAGGGGCGCTCGAATAACCGTGTTCGAGAGCGAGCGGCAGGCTTTTGACATGCTTCCGGTCGGCGCGGCGGTGATCGATCACCGTCTAGCCGTCGTGCTGGCCAACCGGCATCTGCATGCAATGACCGGGCTGGCGGCGTTGACCGGCCGGTCGCTGCGCGACGTCATCGACTGCGACCTGGATCCGTTTGCGGCCGCCTTGCAAGACGACAGCCAGGACGACACGGCCAGGTTCCTTGTGTGCGGCCTGCGTTGCGCCGAGGGCAGCTTGGCGCGGCCGGTGCAAGTGCATTGGGCGGCACGGTCGGCCGGCGATGCCCGCCATCGGGAACTGGTTCTGACGATTGCGCCAGCGGGCCCCGATTTGCCCGAAAGCGGCGACGAGGTGCAACGCCTGCGCTCGGAGGTCGATGCGCTCCGCCGCGCCAAGACGTCCTTGCGGCAGACCAAGGAGGAGGCTGACGAGGCCAATGCCGCGAAGACCCGCTTCCTGGCCGCGGCCAGCCACGACTTGCGCCAGCCCCTGCATGCGCTGTCCATCATCCAAGGGCTGCTGAGCCAGCGCGGCGACACGGCGGATCTCGACCTCTTGGACGACATGCGGTCGAACCTTGCCAGCATCTCGGAACTCCTGGACACCTTCCTCTACGTCAGCAAGCTGGAGACGGGGACCATACGGCCGACCCTGTCGGACATTCCGGTGGCGGACCTGTTGTCGCGCCTGGCCGCGGAACTTGCCCCCCTGGTGCGGGAGGCGGGCCTGCGGCTGACGGTGGTGCCGTCCAGCCTCGTGGTCCGCAGCGACCGGGTTCTCTTGGAACAGATCCTGCGCAACTTCCTGTGGAACGCTGTTCACTACACCACGGAAGGCGGCATCGTGCTGGGATGCCGCCGCCGGTCGGGCGCCGTCGCGATCCAGGTGGTCGACAGCGGCATCGGCATCCCGCACGACCAGTTGGGCACGATCTTCCAGTCGTTCCGGCAAGTCGACCACCCCAACATGAACACCACGCGCGGGCTGGGGCTTGGGCTTGCGATCGTCGATCAGGTCGCGCGCATTCTGCGCCACCGCGTCACCGTCCGGTCGGAGGTAGACCGCGGTTCGGTATTCGGCATTGAGGTGCCGCTGGCCAGGGGCCGCGGTGAACCCCACCGTCCGAGCCGGCTGGTGGCCGACCTTCCGGGCCTGCTGATCGCCCTGATAGAGGACGATGAGCGGGTGTTGAAGGTCACCCGCCGGCTGTTGGTGGCGCTGGGGTGCCAGGTCGTCTCCGGCAACGATGCCGAGGCGGTGTTGCAGGAACTGGCGGAACACACCCGAGTTCCGGACCTGGCGCTGGTCGACTTCCGGCTGCACCGTGAGCAGAATGGGCTGGTGGCGGTGGAGCAGTTGCGCGCAGCCCTGGACCGGCCCGTGCCCGTCATCATCATCACCGGCGACACCTCGCCGGAGACCGTGCGCCGCATCGAAGAAAGCGGCCATGCACACCTGCACAAGCCGGTGGACCTGGCCCGCCTGCAGACGGTGATGCGCCAGCTGCTTCTCACCACCGCCTCAGCCTGACCGTCGCCCCGCCTTTTGGCCTTCGGGCTGCCGGTTCCATACTGAAGGATGGCGCCACGCCTTCCCTGATGTGAACCGTCTTGAATCCTGTTCAGCCCGCGCGCACCCTCGGCGGATGTCGGGACCGAAGCTGACGCTGCCGCCCTTTGCCGCCTTGCGTGCGTTCCACGCCGCGGCCACGCATGAGCGGTTTCGCGACGCCGCGGCAAGCCTGGGCCTGACAGAGTCTGCCATCAGCCACCAGATCCGACGGCTGGAGCAGGTCCTGCGCACGCCGCTGATGGACCGGTCGGGACGGCGCCCGGCGCTGACCGATGCGGGCCGCCGTTATCTTGCCGAGATCGAACCTGCGCTCCGCCGGATCCATGCGGCCACCGAGGCACTGATGCCCGCCAGCGGCCGCAGCACGGTACGATTGACGCTGCCGCCCTCGCTTGCCGCCACCTGGCTGATCCCGAGGCTCGGCCACTTCGAGCAAGAGCACCCGGAGATCGACCTGCAACTGCTGCCAACGACGCGCGTGATCGATCTGCAGCGCGACCAAGTCGACCTCGCGATCCGCCACGGGCTTGGCGCGTGGCCGGATGTCGATGCGGCGTTTCTGCTGGACGAGACAGCCATGCCCGTCTGCGCACCGGGCTATCTCGACCCGGTGCCGCAGACGCCGTCGCAACAGGTGCTGGCCCAGGTGCGCCTGATCGTCAACGCCACGATCCCGAACGAGTGGGAGGAATGGGCGCGCGCCCATGGCCTGCAGCCCCCGGCGCCGCAGGATCTGATCGCGCTCGACGCCATGGAGCAGGCGCTGCAGGTGGCGGAATCGGGCCATGGGCTGGCCATGGGCCGGCGGCCCGTCGTCGATACCTGGCTGGAGCGCGGCCGCCTGATCGCCCCGTTCGGCGAGGCCGGGCCGACCGGTGCCGCCTACTATCTCTGCCGCCCTGCCGGTGTGGCGCCGACCGCCGCCGGCCGGCGGTTGGAGCGCTGGCTGACCGCGGCGGCCGGCGAATGGCACGACAACGCCGGGGCCGCCGCCACACGGCCGTGACTTGAATTTCCTTCAAGCCAACCTGAACCGAAGTCCATGGCGAGTCCGGCCACGACTGTCCATCTCTGCCGGCAACGGAGACAACGGCGGCCCGCAAGGCCCGCCAAAGCAAGGACGCAAGCCATGGCCACCACCCAGCCCACGGTCTCGGCTTCAGCCGAACCGCGACGGTCCGACGCCGATGTGCGGGCCCCCCTTACCTTCATCCGGCACCAGGCGACCAAGCCCTATTTCCACAGCGCAGCCCTGACCGGCGGCGAGGCGGAGTACTTCTACGAGACCGAGACCCATTCGGTGGCGATCGCGGATATGCGGGAGATCGCGGACACCCTGTCGATCGACCGCGAGGGCTTCGAGCTGCTGGATCACGCCTCGGGCGTGGCCGACCTCTATGATGATGATGCCGTAGAGCAAGCCTATCGCGCGGAGATCGAGGCGCTGCTGACCCGCCGGTTCGGCGCAAGCCGGGTCGTCGTCTTCGACACCACGCGCCGGTCCGACAGCGGTGCCGGGGCCCGGAACCCGGACGGTGCCCGCGGGCCGGCCAAGCAGCTGCATGTGGACTATACCGTGAGGAGCGGTCCGCACCGGGCTCGGGACGTCCTTGGTGAAGCCGAAGTCGCCCGGCTCGAGGCAGCCGGCGCCCGTATCGTACAGGTCAATGTCTGGCGCCCGATCCGAGGCCCCGTGCAGCGGTCCCCGCTGGCGCTGGCCGACGCCGCGACGGTGGCGCCGGACGACCTTTTGGCGACGGACCAGATCTTCCCGAACCGCGTCGGCGAGATCTACAACGTCGCTCACAGTCCGGCGCAGCGCTGGTACTACGCACCACAGATGACGGCCGACGAGGTGCTGCTGATCAAGGGGTGGGACAGCCGCGACGACGGCCGCGCCCGTTTCACGCCCCACGGCGCCGTGCATCTGCCGAACACGCGCGAGGACGCACCGCCTCGCGAAAGCATCGAGGTGCGCACCTTCGTCGTGATCGAGTAACCCGGTCCCTAGCCGAATCGGCGCGAGGCACCGGCCGCCAAGTACGCGGCCGGTGCCTCCGGCTGTCGGTCCCGGACCGCGCCCGCTCACGCGCACACGCCTGAGGATTAAGACCGCCAGCACCGTCATTGCTCAGACGTCAAGTCGTTCACTGCCGAATACTTAGATTACGCAAGAAACTATCCCTTTCGGGGATACAGTCGTTCCGACATACTGCCGCCGACAGGAACCGCAGTTCAGGAACCGGGCCCGAGGCGCCTCGCCGGCAAGACCTCGGCCCAAGAGAGGGCCATCGTGATCGATTTCGATGCCATCGCCGGAACGGCGCTTACCCGCGAGCCGTTCCAGTTCTTCGCCACGCCGGGCATCCTGAGCCCGGCCGATTTGGCCGCGGTGCGGCGGGATTTCCCCGCCATTCGCAAGCCCGGCATCTTTCCGTTGTCTGAGCTGACCTATGGCCCGGCCTTCGCCCGGCTGGTCGAGGATATCCGCAGCCAGGCACTGGAAGACGTACTGGCCGAGAAGTACGGCGTCGACCTCTCCGACAAGCCGCTGATGATCACGGTACGCGGCCACGCCCAGAAAAAGGACGGCCGCATTCACACCGATACCAAGACCAAATTCGTCACCTGCCTGCTCTATCTGAACGAGATCTGGGAGGACGGCGACGGCCGCCTGCGCCTGTTGCGCAAGCCCGACGACCTGACCTCCACCATCGTGGAGATCCCGCCCAATGGCGGCACGCTGGTGTCGTTCCTGCGGTCGGACAACTCCTGGCACGGCCACGAACCCCATGTGGGCGAGCGCCGATACGTGATGTTCAACTGGATGACATCGCACGAAGCGCTGCGCCGGGAGCTCGGCCGCCACCGGTTCTCCGCCAAGGTCAAGCAGCTCAACCCGTTCGCGTAAGAAGGCGTATCCCGATGACCCAGCCCCTGGCCCCCGTGCTGGAACCGGCCACGCAGACGGCGCCGAACCCCGTCGCGGCAGCGTTCCTCGCCTGCCTGAAGGCCGCCCAGCACGAGACCTGGCCGTTCGACCACTGGCTGTTGGAGAACCCGCTGCCGGCGGAGGATTGCGACGCTATCGCCGCCCTGCCCTTCGCCCCGCCCGGCGGGCTCGTCTTCAACGGCAAGCGCGAGACCAACAACGCGACACGGGTCTATTTCACACCCGAGAACCAGGAAAGGTTCGCGGTCTGCCGCCGCGTGGTCGCAGGCTTCCAGGACGAAAGAGTTCGGGCCGCCATCGAGGCCGCCACGGGCGCCGGCCTCTCCGACAGCCATCTCAGGATCGAATACTGCCAGGATACCGACGGCTTCTGGCTGGAGCCGCACACCGACATCGCCGTGAAGACATTCACGATGCTGGTCTATCTCTCCGACGACCCGGCGCTCGCCAAGACCGGTACCGATCTCTACGAAGGCCCGCCGCACTTCCAGTACGCGGGCTCCGCCCCCTACGGCCGGAACAAGGGCGTGATCTTCATCCCGGCCGACAACACCTGGCACGGCGCCGGCCACCATCCCATCAAGGGCCTGCGCAAGTCGATCATCATCAACTACGTGACGTCGGATTGGCGGGACAAGTGGGAGCTGGCTTGAACCGAACCCCGGCCGGCCTTGATGCTTGCCAGTAGCACAGGGCCGGGCTGCCCCATTCCACCGAACCCCGCTGCCCCATGTCGGGCAGCTCAACACGCCTGCCGCGGCATCAGGTTGTTGGCATGTTGGTTTTCCAGCTCCTCAGGGAACCAGGAAAACCATATTTCAAACAGTCATCGTCTTTGATTGTGATTTTGCCCCAAGGCCGGTACACGAATCCACCGTACAAGATGATAAACCCATCCAGCATCCCGATTTTTATTTCCTGAGATAGCCCACGCTCTTCGACACCCGCTGCACTCCATTCTTTTGCGCTCGGCTCTACACTTCCCAGGATAATCATCTGATTTCTATTCTGCAATTTCTCCATATGCATCCAGACTGTGGGACTCGTGCTGCCCTTGAGATATCCTACAATGTCGGCAGGGCGATCTGCGGGGTAATATCGCGCCAATGTCTCCTTGAGCTGGGCAAACCAAGCCATAGCAACCTCCTTTCAATTTCTCAGCAGCTTCCTTTTCCGAAAAATTGAACCTAGCATTCACGAACGGGACGAAATCCAAAAATAATTCTCTAGCATTATCGCTAAATTGCCACTGTCTGTCGTAGGGTTGCCAGACGCGAGAAGCCTCACAGTCATGACGCAGCAACAGGAATTCTTTGACAACCCTAGTCTGCATATCACAATCCTCAATCAGGACATCGTCCGTTGTTCATGCCGGGTCCATTTCGTCGGCAAGACAATGGAATTTATAATGTTGTTATGAACCAAGACATACCACTTTAAATTAAACCGCCGACATACGCCGACCAGACTCATAGCCCGCAACGAGACTGGCGCCGGATTGCACCTTGACAGCCGTAACCGGCTTGGCTGAACTCCTGCGCCGCAACAAAGTTGCGGTAGTTCCGCCAGCAGGCACGGTCCTTGCCCAGCGATCTTTCAAGCATTTCTTTGCCAAGCGCTCACAACCGGCCCGAGCCGATGGTCCGCCTCGACGGCGTGACCAAGCGCTTCGGCACCGTCACGGCGGCGGAAGATGTCAGCTTCGCGCTGCACCAGGGCGAGTTCCTGACCATCCTCGGCCCCAGCGGCTCCGGCAAGACTACGGTCTTGCGCATGATCGCCGGGTTCATGCAGCCCACAGCCGGCACCATCCTGTTGGGCGGGCGGCCGGTCAGCGAGCTGCCGCCGCACAGGCGTTCCATCGGCATGGTGTTCCAGCGCCTGGCGCTGTTCCCGCATATGACGGCCGCCGGCAATATCGCCTATCCGCTGAAGATGCGCGGGTTTCCGCGTGCCGAAATCCCGGAGCGAGTGGAAAGGTTTCTTGCGCTGGTCCAGCTCCACGGACTGGGCGACCGGCGCATCAACGAGCTGTCGGGCGGGCAGCAACAGCGCGTGGCCATCGCCCGCGCGCTCAGCTTCGAGCCGGACCTGCTGCTGCTGGACGAGCCGCTGGCTTCGCTGGACCGCAAGCTGCGCGAAGACATGCAGCTGGAATTCCGCCGCATCCAGCAGGAACTGGGCGTGGCCACCATCAATGTCACGCACGACCAGCGCGAGGCGCTGGTGATGTCCGACCGCGTGATCGTCATGGATGGCGGCCGGGTGCAGCAGGCCGCGGCCCCGCAGGATGCCTACCGCCAGCCGGCCAACCGCTTCGTCGCCGGCTTCATCGGCGTCACCAACTTCCTGGCCTGCACCGTGCTTGAGGCGCGTGAAGGTGAGGCCGACGTGCAGATCGGCGATCACCGCTGCGCCGGCCGATCCGCTGCGGGCGCCGAGGCGGTCGGCCGCACCGCGGATGCGGCATTGCGCGCGGAGCAGGTGCTGATCGGGGAGGCTGGCCAGCCGATTGCACATGCGGATATGCTGGTGCCCGCGACGGTCACCGAAGTGATCTTCGAAGGGGACCGCGTGGTCTATGCGGTCGACGCGCCCACCCTGGGCGGGGCGAGTTTGCGGATCTTCGACCACGACCCCCTGCACCATAAGACAAGACGGATCGGGGAGACCGTCACCATCGGCTGGAAGCGGCGGGACCTGATGGTGTTCCCGCGTGACGCCTGAGGCATTGCAGTCATTGAGACGAACGGGAGGCCTGTAACATGACCCAACGACCCCTCACCCCCTCGCGCAGCCTGATCCTGCCGCGCCGCCGCCTGTTGGCCGGTGCTGGCGCCCTCGGTGCCGCGGGTGCCCTCGGCGGCACATCGCTGCTGTCGCGCCTGGCGCGGGCGCAGGATGTGGAAAAGCCGGAAGAGATCATCGTGCGCGCCTGGGGCGGGGTGTGGGTGGAAAGCCTGGATACCGGCGTCTCGCAGCCCTTCACCGACGCCACCGGCATCGCCGTGCGCCATGACTTGACCGAGGACAATGAGATCCGCCCCCGCATCTGGGCGGCCGTCGACCAGGGCCGCGTGCCGCCCATCCACATCAACTGGGATACCACGACCAACGCCACGAAATCGGCCCTGCGCGGTGTCACGGAGGATCTGAGCGACCTGCCCAATCTCGATGGCCTGCTACCGGCGGCCCAGCCCGTGGGCTTCGACGGCTATCCCATCGTCAACACCTACAGCTATGTCTATGTCATGGCCTATCGGGAAGAGGTCTTTCCCGAGGGCCCGCCGACCAGCTGGAACGTGATGCTGGAAGACCGCTTCCGCGGCCGTGTGGCGCTCTATGACGACGGCATCGGCTTCCACCCCGTGGCCGTCATCCTGGGCGGCGGCAGCATGGACGACATCCCCGACAACATGGAACCCGCCTGGGAGTGGCTGCGCCGGTTGAAGGAGCAAGAGCCGCTGCTGGGCGAAGACCCCGACTTCACGACATGGTTCCAGAACGGCGAGATCGATGTCGCCTGCACCATCATCTCCAACGCCCGCGCGGCCAAGCAGAACGGCATCCCGGTCTCGTGGACGGTGCCGGAGGAAGGCGCCAAGGTAGACACCGACGGCCTGTGGATCCCCAAGGGGCTGCCGGAGAACGAGCTCTATTGGGCGAAGGAGTACATCAACTACGCGCTCTCGGCCGAGGCTATGGAGGTGTGGTGCAACAGCCTGGGCCTGCCGCCCACGCGCCCCGGCTTGACCCCGCCGGAGGATCTGGCCGGCGACCCGGCCTATCCCTCCAGCGAGGCGGATTTCGACCGCCTGATCAGCGTGCCCACGCCGGTCTTGGTGGAGCATGAGGCCGACTGGTTCGCCGCCTTCAACGAGATCATGCAGGGCTGACGGACTTGATAAGGGGGCGGGGCCAGCCCCCGCCCCGCTTCCCATGACCCCAGGCATCAACACTGCGGCTAGCAACCGCCCGCTGTGGCTGCGCGTCCTATTCGCGGCGGAGGCGACGCGCGCAGCCCTCTGGCCCGAGCGCTTCGGCGCGGCCACCGCCTGGGCGTTCCTTGTGCCAGCGATCCTGGTCGTCTTCGTACTGGTGGCCGGCATGGGCTACATGGTCGACGCCAGCTTGCGCGAGCTGGACCGGTCGACCTTCATGCTGTCGGACGACTATTCGCTCGCCAATTACGCCACGGTGCTGGACCGGTCATTCTACTGGCACATCATCGGCCGCACGGTGGCCGCCGCGGTGATCGTCACCGTGATTACGCTGGTGTTGGCCTTCCCCTACGCCTATGCCATGGCGCGTACGCCCACTGCCGCAACGCGCAAGCTCTTGTTGATTGGCCTGTTCCTGCCTTTCTTTATCGGCCAGGTCGTGCGCGCCTATGGCTGGCTGATCGTGCTGGGGCAAGAAGGGTTGTTGAACTCCGGCCTCGCCTGGCTGGGGCTCGACGCGGTCAAGCTGATCTACACCTACACGGGCGTGCTGATCGGGCTGGTGCAGTACATGCTGCCCTTTGCCGTGCTGATGCTGGCGCCGGCCGTGACGGCCGTGCCGGAAGAGGTGGAGCTGGCGTCCGGCAGCCTGGGCGCCAACTGGTTCGCCACGCTCTGGCACGTGCTGCTGCCAATGGCCAAGCCCGGTCTGGTGGCGGCCGGCGTCGTCGTCTTCACGCTGACGATCACCGATTTCGCCATGCCGGAGATCATGGGCGGCGGCACCAACGACTTCATCGCCTCGGCCATCTATGACGGCTATTTCTCCATCAGCGAGCCGGGCCTGGGCTCGGCGCTGGCCGTGCTGCTGGTGCTCTTGGCCAGCACGCTGGTGGCCGTGATCTTCGCCTTCGTCGGCGTCGGCACGCTGGGCTACACCAAGAGGCTCGAGCGATGAGCCGACCGTCGGCAAGGACCCTGTTCGTCTGGACCATCGTCTGGTTCAACCTGGTCTTTCTGGCCCTGCCCACGGTCGTGGTGATCATCGCTTCGTTCACCGCCGGCAATATCGTGGCATTTCCGCCCGATGGGCTGTCGCTGCGCTGGTACGCCTCGCTGTTCGAGACCGACAACTACACCGACGCGTTCCTGCGCAGCCTCTATGTCGCCGTCATCTGCACCGTCATCAGCCTGCCCGTCGGCACGCTGGCGGCCATTGCCATGGCGCGCTACCGCCTGCGCATGGCCGGTGCCATTCAGGTCTATCTGTTGCTGCCCTTCACGATCCCGCTGATCGTCTCGGGCCTGGGCATGATGCTGGTGTTCGGCGAGATCCGCATTCTGGGTCAACTCTGGCCCGTGGGCTTCGCCGCCTGCGCCATCAACCTGCCCTTCATGATCTGGGCAGTGGCGGCCAGCGTGAACAACCTGGACACGGACCTTGAGAACGCCGCCGCTAATTGTGGAGCCCCGCCGCTGGTCACCTTCGTGACCGTGACGCTGCCGGCCGTGATGCCGGGCGTGATCACCGGCGGGCTGTTGATGTTCATCCTGGCGTTCAACGAATTCATCGTCAGCCTGATGCTGGTAGATGCCCGCATCGTCACGCTGCCGGTTCTGGTCTACAACTCCATCCGCTCCGTCATCACGCCGGACC
This sequence comes from Anaerolineae bacterium, assembly GCA_028285185.1. Taxonomy (GTDB): domain Bacteria; phylum Pseudomonadota; class Alphaproteobacteria; order DSM-16000; family Inquilinaceae; genus JACKIG01. The sequence goes on from JANQQD010000047.1 coordinate 35,203, forward strand.
TGGCCGCGATCGCCGTCGTCTACATCCTTGTGGCGCTTGTGACGATCTGGGTGCTGGACCGGCTGGTGGGGCTGGAGGTCTTCTTGAAGTCCAAGTAGCGGTTGTTGAGGAGAGAGGTTCCATGTCGACGCCTGTGCGCCTGCACCGCCTGGCCGAGCTGTCTGACGCCGAGACGGCAAAGCTGATGCTGCGCGAGGAGGCGGAGCTTGACCGCTATATCGAGCCCGCCCGCGCAATCGTGGAGGCCGTGCGCACCGAAGGCGACGCGGCGCTGGCCCGCTTCGCCAACGAGTTCGACAAATCGGCCGTGCGCGCCGACGACATCAAGGCCGGCGAGGCGGAGTTCGAGCACGCCTTCGCGACGATCGAGCCAGACGTGAAAGAGGCGATCGAGTTCGCTGTCGCCAACATTCGTGAGTTCCATCAGCGCCAGATGCCGGAGCCCATGTGGCTGCACGAGATGCGGCCTGGGGCCTTCGCCGGCGAGCGCTGGCTGCCGATCCCGTCCGTCGCCGTTTACGTGCCGCGCGGCAAGGGCAGCTTTCCGTCCGTGGCGATGATGACGGCCGTGCCCGCCACAGTCGCCGGGGTGCCACAGATCGCCATGCTGACGCCGCCGGGCCCGGACGGCCGGGTGGACGCCGGCACGCTGGTGGCGGCCCGCATCGCCGGCGTCAGCGACGTCTACAAATGCGGCGGCGCCCAGGCCGTGGCGGCCGTTGCCTATGGCACGGCTACGGTGCCCCGCTGCGGCAAACTTGTGGGCCCCGGCAGCCCCTGGGTGCTGGCCGGCAAGGCGCTGCTGTCCCACCTGATCGATCCCGGCACGCCGGCCGGACCGTCGGAGTCCATCGTGCTGGCCGACGGCACCGCCAACCCGCGCCTGGCCGCGCTGGACCTGATCATCGAGAGCGAGCACGGCCCCGACAGCTCAGCCTTCCTGGTGACGGACAGCGAGGCCGTGGCGACCGAAGCCATGGCCGCCATCCCCGGCTTCTGGCAGCAGATGGGCGACCAGCGGGTGGACTTCTCCTCCACCGTGCTGGGCGGCACGCGTGGCGGCGTCGTGCTGGCGCCGGACTGGGATGCTGCGGTGGACTTCACCAACGCCTACGCGCCGGAGCATCTGGCGATCCACAGCAGCCAGCCGTTCGAGCATCTGGGCCGTATCACCAATGCCGGCGAGATCCTGCTGGGTCAGCGCACGCCGCTGACACTGGCCAACTTCGTGCTCGGCCCCAACGCCGTGCTGCCCACGGGTGGCCACGCCCGCAACTGGTCGCCGCTTTCGGTGTTCGACTTCCTGAAGTCAACGGGCATCGGCTATGTCACGAATGAGGGCTATAAGACGCTGGCCCCGCACGCCCATCGCCTGGCTGTTTACGAAGGCTTCGACGGCCATGCCAACGCCGTCAGCCCCACCCGCGAGGCAGCGGGAGAGTGATCCGTAGGGCGGGTAGAGGCGCAGCCGAAACCCGCCGCAACCTCCGGCCGCCGCGCACCCGTCGGGTCGCGCTTCGCTTGACCCCGACCTACGACTATTAAGCGCTTTTGATGCGAGCACCAACCTCAAGACGACAAGGAAATCGCATTCCAATCAAGCCATTATGGAAACGAATTTCAACATTGGATTAACTGCTGATCCATCGCCTGCAACCTGGATCGACGCTCGCGCGGCCTCACGATCCATGCTCTTCGTCCACAGCCTCCACGCCACGTCCGCCGGAACGGTGATCTCGCTGACGGCGCCTTGCCCGCCCCCTTCCCACAGGGTCCAACCATCGTGGTCCCGCAGAAGGGTCCATTGACACGCCGCCGCCCCTGTCGTGCGCACGACGATACGGTCTCCTTCGGCCGCAACGTGGTCTCTGAAGGCGAACGGCAGACCGCGGGCGAAGGTCTGAAGAACGGGCTCAAGCAGATGGGGCTGATAAAGCGGCTCGCGACCGGTCGCATCTCTGAGCTGCTGTTGGTGATGCCATTTCTCAGTGTACTCGCGGGCCGTGTCGAACCACACTTTCGACCGTGTCTCGCCAGCCCACGCAACGGGTAGACCGTCGGCATCAGGGTCGAGACTTCGCAACAGATCCAGCACAAGCGGGTCATACGTTTCGATGAGTTCAATAATGATGGCGGGGCTGATCGGCGCCATCCCGGTCATGAACTGACGATTGTCAGCCTGGATGAACTCAATCAGCTCATCCATCGTGGCGATCCGGGCAGTCGGCCGGCGGTACTGGTCCCGGATTGAGGTGACGCGTCTCAGACTGCCATGCAGAAGATGCGCAGCGAGATCCTTGACGTCACGATTGGGGTGGACCGTCGGTCGCCGCCAATCATCCGGCGAAAGACTACGCAGAAGCGTGAGCAGATGCTGGTTCACCTCTGCCCACGCGTCAAAGACCGCGATCCTGACAGTCTCATCCAGTCGACGCATGGCAATCCGGTGGAACGAGGTGGAATTGCTCTTCTACTAGACGATCATGCAGGCACTGTCAGCTTGGACATGGCGGACTGGCCGCATGGAGCGCCGCCGTGCCATGAGGCTGGAGACTGAGCGCCCGATTCCACACCCGCTGGAGAGCTCCCACCCCTGCGCGATCTTCGCCAACGATCTTGCGTACTGACGAAGCGTCACGGCCGCATAGCACCCGCCAAGCGGTCGAACCGCCGCGGCATCAGCGCGGCCTGAAACCACGTGACAAACGTCTCGACGCTGAACACCGGGAGGCCCGTCTCAGCACGCACGTCTGCCGCGTATGGGACCATATTGGTGCATTCCAGTACGATGGCACCGAGATCCGCGCGGTCGGCCACCAGCCGGCGGCCAGCCTCGACGACGTCTTCCCGGGCCCGGTCTACGTCCAGTTCCAACTCGTCACCTAAGATGACCCGAGTGAACTCCCGGCCCGTATCCGTGCCGACCAACGGTATGTCCGGCGCCACCCCGGCGGCAGCCAGATGGTCCGCCGTCAGTGTGGCGGCGGAGATGGTCAGCACACCGACGCGGCGGCCGGCCGGCAGCATCCCCTCGATCATCGGAATCTGCATCAGCGCCGATGTTGCTACCGGCACGCCAACGGCGTCCGCTAGCTCTCGCTGAAACAGCGAAAGGAATCCGCAATTCGTGGTGATGCCGTCGGCGCCGTCGGCGACCAGTTCGCGGGCAGCATCGATGAAGTCGGGCAGCAGCCCCTCGGCTCGGCGGCGGACGACGCGGTCAGGCGAAGCGCCGCGTACGACCTTGTAGCGGACGGGAAACGGCCAGGTGAGCGCGTTGCCCATGTCGCCGGGGATGCGCGGGAACTGCGACTGCAGCATCAGTATGCCGAGACATGCGCCATAGACGGATTTGCCGCCTCTCGCTACCGCCATCTCCGCAGACGTCCTCCCTTATCCGTCAGCCCACCTCGCTGCGGTCATAGTAGATCCGGGCGAAACCCTCGCGGACCACCGCCGTAACCTGGTCTTTCCGCTTGGTGATGTGGGCCTGCACCAACTCGACGGCGCGCGCTTCGTCCCGCTCGCCGATCGCGGCCAGGATGGCCCGGTGGTC
>JANQQD010000052.1 GCA_028285185.1 Anaerolineae bacterium
CTGCTCGGCATTGGCATCTGAAACTGTGATTGCTCTTCGTTCCGAAGCGGTAGGCTTGGATCCGGGATCGTCGCGCACGCGCCTGCATGTGCGCGGCGAGGGGATCGTGGTCGACCAGCCGTCGGTGGTGGCGTTGACCGCCGACCGTCGCCCCAAGATCCATTCTGTGGGCGACGAGGCGCAACGCCTCTTGGGCCATACCGCCGGGCGCATCCGCGCCGTGCGGTCGATGGTGAACGGCGCGGTCGCCGACGTAGTCGCCGCAGCAGCGCTGATCAAGGCTGCGCTGAAGCAGGCCGGGCTCAGCGGGCCGACAAAGCGCGGGGCCACACTGGTCGTGGCGGCACCGGCGGGCAGCACGACGGTGGAGCGCGAGGCGCTTCAGGATGTCGCTATCACTGCCGGCGCAAGGCGGGTCTACCTGTTCGAACAGCCGCTGGCGGCGGCAATCGGCGCCGGACTGCCGGTCAGCGAGGCGGAGCCGCAGCTGATCGCCGTGATCGGCGCCGGGGTCAGCGAGGTGGCGGTGCTTGCCGAAGGCTCCATCGTCGAGTCGACCACCGTGCGCATTGGCGGCGACCACATGAACCAGGCGCTGGTGGCCGAGATCTTGCGCAATCACAGCGTTTTGATCGATGACGCCACGGCCGACCGGCTGAAGCGCAGCATCGGCGTTGCGGCCGCTCCGGCCGAGGGGAAGGGAGAGAGCGCCACGGTGCGCGGCTTCGACGTGGCGGAGCAGAAACCCGGCGAGGTTACGGTCAGCCAGGCGGAGATCGCGGCCTGTCTCTCGGTGCCGATCGCGACCCTTGTCGACGCGCTCTTGCTGACGCTGGCTCGCGTGCGGCGCGACCAGGCGACCCAGCTGTTCGATACCGGGCTGGTGCTGGCCGGCGGCGGCGCCTTGTTGACCGGCCTCGACCAGGCGCTCTACGCTGCGACAGGATTGCCCATTGCGCTGGCCGAAACCCCCGCACTCGCGGTCATCCGCGGTATCGGGATCGTCATCGAAGAAACACCGGACCTGCGCGTGCTGGCAAGCTGACTGGGGGAGGGTCGGCTGATGGCGAAGGGTTCCCGCACTTGGCGCGGCGCTTGCTTGGGTGCCGCGACGTGGCTGACACTCGCGGTTTCTCCGGCGGGTGCCACGACCGACTGGATGCCGACGACGGTGGAACAGCACAGCCAGGCCGCCTGGGCACTGCACGTGATGCTGTGCGGTGACGGCGAAACGCCGGGCCCGGCAACGGCGGACCAGTGCGAGGCCAGCCTCAACGCCAGCCTCGGATATCTCGGCATCCTGATCGCGCTGGAACGGGTGCAGACGAACGCCGGCCAGCCCGTCGCTCTCCCACCGTTTCCGGATTTCGGGGCGGAGATGAACGCCCGCATCATGACCCTGGCGCCGACCTTGACCCCGGGCTGGCAGCTGGAATCGGCCTCCAGCATGGAGGCGGCACCGGTTTCGATCGCCGAAAGCTCGGCCCGGGCGCTTGGCATGAGCTACGGCATGGCGCAGCGCCTTAATATCGCCGCAGCGCTGATCAACGATCCGCCCGTGCTGTTGATGGACGAGCCGACCACCGGCCTGGACACCGGCAGTGCAGCGGACGACGCCGCAGTGGGGGTTCCCGCCGGCGCGGCAGCGACGGAAGATGCAGCCCCGGCCGCGGCGCCGGCGGACTAGCGGGCTTCGATCGCCGGACCGGCGGGTGGAACTGGACTTGCGGAGGTTCGAAAGCTTATAGAAGCGCGCACGGCGGTGGGCTCAGGCCCGTTTCTGCCAGCAGCCATTACCGGGGATCCCGTACGATGCGATATTCAACCCTGATTGCCATCCTGGCCGCCGCGGCGGCCTCCACCGCCCTGCCGGCCGCGGCCGAGGT
>JANQQD010000061.1 GCA_028285185.1 Anaerolineae bacterium
ATGGAGCTGGGCCTGAGCATGAACATCGTCTCAGTCGGCGGCCTGGCCGCCGTCTGGCGCGTGGCGCCGACTCCGGTCATCACGACCGACGAGATCGACCGCGGCCTGGCGATCCTGGAGCAGGCGCTGAAAGAGTGCCTGTAGTCGCGATCTGGCCTTACGCCGTCAGCCGCCGCTCCGCCGGATGGCGGCCATCGAAGATCGAGGTACTGCGGGCCATGCCGCGCTGGTAGCCGAGCGTGATCGACTTGGCCGCCTGCAGCCAATAGGCCTCGGGCTGGCGCTTGGCGAGATCGGTGGAGATCTCCGCATGATCGAAGCCGCAGGCGCGCAGATAAGGGTACTGGTCGCAGATCACATGGCCCGCCGCGCGAAGCTCGCCGGTGAAGCCCAGTGCGCGCAGCCGGCGGGCCAGCGAGAAACCGCGGCCGTCGGCGAAGCTGCGGAAGGTCACGGCGATCAGCGCCAGGTCGCCGAAATGGGGAACCAGCGCCTCGGGGTCGCCGTCGGGGCCAAGCTCGGTGCCCACGCGTCCGCACGGACGGGCGAGCGCCTCGGCAATACGCGCCTGCGAGACGATCACATCGCCCGTCTCGGGCACGGCTTCGTCATCTGCGATGTGGCGCCAGCGGTCCCCGTGGAACCCGCGATCGTCAACCAGCGGCATAGAGTGCTCCCTTGAACGCATCGTGCCCGAGACGGCGGTAGGTTTTCAGGAAGGTTTCCCCGTCCAACCGCTCATTCAGATAGTGGTCGACCAGACGCTCGATGGCCTCCGGCACCTGTTCGGCGGCCAGGCCCGGCCCGGCATTGACGCCCACGGCCGCATCGCCTTCCGGCGTGCCACCCAGCGTGATCTGGTAGTATTCCTGTCCGTGCTTCTCCAGCCCCAGCACGCCGATATGGCCCACATGGTGGTGGCCGCAGGCATTGATGCAGCCTGAGATCTTGATGGCCAGCGGCCCGATCTCGCGCTGGCGCTTTAGGTCGGCGAACCGCTCTGAGATGCTCTGCGCGATGGGGATCGAGCGCGCGGTGGCCAGCGAGCAATAGTCCAGCCCCGGGCAGGCGATGATGTCGGTGATCAGGCCGCGGTTCGGCGTGTCCAGGCCCGCTGCCGCCAGCGTGCGCCACAGCGCCGGCAGGTCGTTCACCGGCACATCGGGCAGCACGATGTTCTGTTCGTGCGCAACCCGCAGCTGGCCGAAGCCGAAGCGGTCGGCGGCATCGGCCAAGATGCGCATCTGGTCGGACGTGGCGTCACCCGGGATGCCGCCGATCGGCTTCAGGCTGACGGTCACCCCGGCATAGCCCTGCGCTTTGTGCGGCATCAGGTTGATGTCGGCCCAGGCGGCGAATTCCGGGATCGTCTCATAGGCGCGCACGAACAGCGGTGAGACCTCAGGCAGCGCGGCATAGGTCGGGGGCGTAAACGCTTCCTCGATCCGCGCCCATTCCGCCGGGTCGGGCGACACGGCGGGCAGGTCCATGGCGGCGAACTCCGCCTCCACCTGGCGCGTGAACTCCTCGATGCCCAGCTCGTGCACCAGGATCTTGATGCGGGCCTTGAACTTGTTGTCGCGCCGGCCGTGCAGGTTGTAGACGCGCATGGTGGCTTCGAGATAGGCGATCAGCTGCTGCTTCGGCACGAAGTCGCGCAAGACCTTGGCGATCATGGGCGTGCGCCCCTGGCCGCCCCCGACCATCACCTCGAAGCCCGGGTTGCCGTCGGCGTCGCGCACCATGCGCAGGCCGATATCGTGCACCCGCGTCGCGGCCCGGTCGTTGGGTGAGCCGGTAATCGCGATCTTGAATTTCCGCGGCAGGAAGCTGAATTCCGGGTGCAGGCTGGACCACTGGCGCAGCATTTCCGCGGTCGGGCGCGGATCCTCGATCTCGTCCGCCGCCACGCCCGCGAACGGGTCCGACGTCACGTTGCGGATGCAGTTGCCCGAGGTCTGGATGGCGTGCATCTCGACATCCGCCAGCGCCTCAAGGATATCCGGCACGTCCTTCAACTGCGGCCAGTTGAACTGGATGTTCTGGCGCGTGGTGAAGTGGCCGTATCCGCGGTCCCAGCGATCGGCGATCATCGCCAGCTGGCGCATCTGCTGCGACGACAGCATGCCGTAGGGGATGGCAACGCGCAGCATATAGGCGTGCAGCTGC
>JANQQD010000068.1 GCA_028285185.1 Anaerolineae bacterium
GCGCCCCGACGCCCCGCCGCCCCGACGCCTATTCCCGGCCGATCGTCCCCTCCAACGGCGCTTCATCCATAGCCCAGTCTGATCCGTAAGCACCCTTCGCAACATACCGGTGGAAGCTCGAATACGACCAATCGGCGGCGCGCTCGACCAAACCATGCTTCACGGGATTGAAGTGGACATAGTCGACATGTACGGCCAGATCCCGTTCATCACGGATCTGATGCTCCCAGAACCGATTCTGCCAGACCGCCTGGTGAGCCCTTAGCCTGTCGGATCGAGGGAGATGCCGGGTGAAGTGGCCTTTGATAAGGCGCCATCGCGTCGAATAATCGGCGTCGTCTGGCGGAAGGGTCCACACAGCGTGCAGGTGATCGGGCAGGATCACGATCGCATCGATGCGAAATGGATGTCTCTCTAACGTGTAGCGGAAGGCAGATCGGAGCCGCTGGACGTCATCCGGCGTCGCAAGAATGGGCTGCCGATCCGCCGCTACGACCGTGAAGAAGTATGTCCCGCCCGGCACCCGTTGACGGCGATAGCGCATCTCAGTGAGGTAGGTCGGGTTTCGCTACGCTCTACCCGAACTACGGATCCAACGGTTCTCTAATGAAGGCGCTTCGGCAGGTCGGCGATCGCCTCGTCAATCAGGGCGGCGGACTTGGCTTCGTCCACCTGATCGGCGATCAGCTTGGCTGCAGCCGAGACGGCCAGATCCACCGCCGCGCCGCGGATTTCCGCCGCGGCGGAACGCTCGGCATTGGCGATGCGGTCCATGGCCTGCTGTTCGCGCCGCTGCAGTTGCTCCTCAAGCGCTTCGGCGGCCTGCGCGCGCAGCCTGTCGGCCTCCTGCCGGGCATGCTCGACGATCTGCTCGGCCTCCTGCATCGCGTCGCGCTGCTTCCGCTGGAAGGTGGCCAGCGCTGCCTGCGCCTCTTCCTTAAGCCGGTTGGCTTCTTCCAGCTCGTTGCGGATCCTCTCCGCGCGGCTGTCGAGACCGCCGAGGATCGCCTTCTTGCCCGGCTTCCAGAGGATGCCGAACAGCACGACAAGGGCCAGTACCAACAGCAGTTCGGGGCTCAGGAACGGCGCGTCATGGTGCGCGCCGTCTTCGTCAAGCTCGTGCTCGACCTCGGCGACGAGACCGTCTTCGCCATGCTCCGGCGCTGCGGCGGCGTCCTCACCGTGGCCTTCGGCCGTGGGCTCAGAGCCGTGCGTCTCGGCTTCGGCCTCAGGCTCGTCGGCGGTGTCGGCCTGGGCGAAAAGCAACTCGTCCATCAGCCCGCGTCCTTCAAGGCACCGTCCACCGCACGCCCGGCCGTCCGGGCATCGGGGGCCCCGCCGGTCAGCTTGTGCGCAACCTCGCTGGCCACCTCCACGGCGATCTCGCGGATATTGGCCTTCGCCTCGTCACGCGCCGCAGCGATGCGCGTCTCGGCCGCGTCCACCTTCTGGGCAAGCTCGCGCCCGAAATCGGCCTGCCGTTCCGCCGCCCTCTGCGAGATTTCCTGGCCGGCTGAGGCAAGGATGGCCGAAGCATCGTTGCGGGCCTTGGCCACTGCCGCCTCATAGGCGGCCACCACCTGATCCGTTTCGGCCTTCAGCGAGCGCGCGCGTTCCAGATCATGGCTGATCTGGGTGGACCGGGCCTCAAGAACCTCGGAAATGCGCGGCAGAGCCACCCGCGACATCAGCAGGTAGAAAACGACAAACACAAGCGCCAGCCAGACGATCTGCGGCGCAAACATACTTGGATCGAACTGCGGCATGCGCGGGTCCCTTCGGCGCGTCTACCGACAGCGGGGACAGCTCAATGCCTGACGTGACGGTCGTGCCGCCCCCGCGGCCATCAGCCCGGCGATCGCCGGGCTCAGCCGAACAGGGCCATCAGGCCGATGATCAGCGCGAACAGGGCGATGGCCTCGGTGACGGCGAAGCCGATCCAGATGCTGGCGCCGATATCGTCCTTCGCAGCCGGATTGCGCGCCAACGCCGAGATATAGCTGGACCAGACATTGCCGACGCCGATGCCGGCACCGATCATGCCGATCGCGGCCAGCCCCGCACCGATGGTCGATCCCGCCTGGGCGATCGCTTCTTCCATTGTTCCCGTCCTTCCTCGCTTTCGGGGGTCAGTTGCCGGGCGGCGCAGATCCGCCCGTGGTCAATACGGCTGAGTGCCTGTCCGTCAGCCTCAATGCAGGTGCAGGGCGTCGTTCAGATAGACGCAGGTCAAGATGGTGAAGATGTACGCCTGCAGAACCGCAATGAACAGTTCCAGCAGCGACAGCGGCACCAGGAACGCGAAGGGCAGCAGCCCCGCGATCCCCAATGCCGGCACGAACCCGGCGATCACCTTCAACAGCACGTGGCCGACCGTCATGTTGGCGAACAGCCGGACCGAAAGGCTGATCGGCCGGGAGAGATACGAGACGATCTCCACCGGCACCAGGATCACGGCGGTCCAGAGCGGTGCGCCATGGGGAAAGAACATGCGCAGATAGTGCAGCCCATGCGTCGCGAAGCCGATGATCGTGACGGCGATGAAGATGAAGGCGGCCAGCGAGAATGTCACGGCAAGGTGGCTGGTGACGGTAAAGCTGCCCGGGATCATCCCTAGCACGTTGCAGAACAGCACGAACATGAACAGCGTAAAGATGAACGGGAAATACTTCCGTCCGCCCGTACCGACATTGTCGCGTATCATGTTGGCGATCAGATCGTAGAAGATCTCCGCCAGAGACTGCATGCGGGTCGGCACCAAAGCGCGCCCGCGCATGCTAGCGACCAGGAACACCGTGGCCGTCGCCGCTGCGATCACCATCCACAGCGATGCGTTGGTGAAAGCCACGGCGCTGTCGCCGCCGATGATGGGCTGAACCTGGAACTGCTCGACCGGCGATGCCACGCGTCACCTCACTCGCTGTCCGCGGAGCCGGGGCCGCCGCCCCGTTCCGCGCGCCGTCTTTCCTTCGTCCGGCGGTCCAGTTCCTGCGCCGTGCGATAGACGTTCAGGAAGCCGGCACCGCAGCCGACGAAGAAGAACACAATCAATAACCAGGGCTTGGTCCCCAACCAATGGTCGAGAGCAAGCCCGATCCCGGCGCCCACCGCCACGGCCGCCGCAAGCTCAACGGCGATGCGCAGCCCTACGGCCATCCCCTCGCTGCGCTCGGCAGATGCCGGCGTACGGCCCGTTCTTTGGGCCTGACGCGCTTCCGCTTCGGCCAAGCGTCGCCCGAAATCGTTCTGACCGTGGTCCGACACGCCGGATGCGGATGCACCGGCCTCTCGATCACGATCCGCAGGGGATGCGGGCGGCATGACTGTGCGGCGGCCTCTGCGGCCTCACCAAACGGATGAACCGGCCGGAGTGTCGGCGGGCGAACCCCGGAACGCGGCGCAACTTAGTGATACGGCCGATGAACTGTCAAGCATGCACCCCGGCCGCGGGTCCCGGCGCCGCCGGCGGAGCCTCGCGCCGTTTGCGCACGAAGGATTCCGCCCGATCGAGGCTGACGGAAACCAGTTGGGAGACGCCGCGTTCGGGCATTGTGACGCCGAACAGGCGGTCCACCCTGGCCATGGTCATCCGGTGATGGGTGATCACGAGAAAGCGGGTGTTGCCCTCACCGGCCAGTTCGCCCACCAGCCGGCAGAACCGGTCGACATTGGCGTCGTCCAGCGGCGCGTCGACCTCGTCCAGCACGCAGATCGGCGTCGGGTTGGTGAGGAAGACCGCAAACAGGAGCGCGATCGCCGCGAGCGCCTGCTCGCCCCCCGACAACAGCGAGAGATGCTGCAGCCGCTTGCCCGGCGGGCTCGCGAACACCTCCAGCCCAGCATTCAACGGATCGTCGGCGTCCACCAGCTTCAGATGCGCCTGGCCGCCCCCGAACAGCCGCATGAAGAGATGCCGGAAATGGCCGTTGACCAGGTCGAACGACGTGATCAGGCGCTCCCGCGCTTCCTTGTTCAGGCTGGCGATCCCGTGCCGAAGACGCTCGATGGCCGCCTCAAGGTCGGTGCGCTCGGCGATCAGTCCCTCGATCTGCTGGGTCAGCTCCGCCAGTTCCACCTCGGCTCTCAGATTGACGGGGCCCAGCGCCTCCCGATCCCGCGACAGACGCTGCAGCTTCGCCTCCACCTCCGCCTCGGTCGCGGCCTTGCCCTGATCATCCTGCGGCGTCTCCGGTCCCGTGACGTCCGCCTCTGACCCCAACCGCTCTCGGATCTGCGCCTCGATCGCCTGCAGGGCCGTAACGGCTGCGTCCACGGCGGCCTCCGCCCGCACGCGGTTCTCGCGCGCTTCTACAAGCTGGGCCTCGGCCGCCTTCGCGTTGCGGTCTGCGGCAGATTGGCGTGCCTCGGCCTCGGCGACGCGATCGCTCTCCCGCCGACGGCCTGCTTCCGCTTCAGTGAGCTGATCCAAGAGCCGGCTGCGGTCTGCGGCCAGTTCGCCAGGGCGGTCCGCCAGCCGGTCGCGCTCTTCCTCCAGGTCCACAGCCCGCGACCGCAGGTCCTGCAACCGGCCCTCCGCTGCCAATCGGCGTTGCTGCCAGGCTTGGGCCTCGTTCGCGATCGTCTGCAGTCGCTGGCGACGTGCGGCGGCCTCGCGGGCAACACCGTCCGCAGCGGAGCGGGCCTCGGCGGCGGCCTGACGCCGTTCAGCCACAGCATTGCGGGCCGACTGGGCGCGGTCCCGCAGATCCTGCGTATCTCCGAGCGCAGCCATTGCAGTGCGTGCAGCTTCCAGCGTTTCGGACGCTTCCTGGCGATCCCCCTCAAGGCCCGCCACCCGTGCCTCCAGCGTCTCCAGCTTGGACTGATGGCGCGCCACCGCTTCGGACACCTTGGCCTGGCGCGTCCGCGCTTCGCCCGCGGCGCGGTAGGCGCGGTTGACCTCTTGCCGGGCCAGGCCGGCCCGCTCGCGCAGTCTGCGCGCGGTGTCGGCCGCCGGCGACAGGGCGTCGGCGGCGTCTGCCGCCACTGTCTTCGCGTCCGCGATATCCCGGGCCAGCGCTTCCAGCCGGTTGCGCTGGGCCAGCCGTACAGCGGCCGGCGCCGGTGTTCCCGATGTCGCGACATAGCCGTCCCACCGCCACAGCCCACCGTCCCGGCTGACAAGCTCCTGCCCCGGCTTCAGCGACGCTTGAAGGGTGTCGCCCGACGGGCCGTCGGCGACGACACCGATATGGGCGAGCCGCCGCGCCAACGCATCGGGGCAGCCGACCACGCCGCCCAGCGGTTCGGCACCGTCCGGCAGGGCAGCCGGCGCCTCAGCGTGAGGCAGCGTGCGCCAATGGGCCGGTGCCTCTGGATCGGATGACGCTTCCAGATCGTCCCGCAGCGCCGCGGAGATGGCGGCTTCCAGCCCCGGCGGCACTGTCAGATCTTCCGAGATTGCTGCGAATTCGCCGACGGCAGCAGCCTTCAGCGCCGAGTCCAGGCCTTCCGCCTCGGCGCGCAGCCGCGAGAGCTTGGCTTCCGCGGCCCGATGGCGCTCGTTGGCCTCAGCCTCGGCGCGACGCACCCCTTCTTCCAGATGCTCCGCCGTTTCAAGCTCCGCCTGGGCACGGGCAAGCTCTGCCTCCGCCGACTCCAGTGCGGCACCGGCCGCAGCCAGGTCGCCAGGGTCGCCGGCCCGTTCGCGATCCCGCTCTGACCCTGCCTGGGCCAGTCGGCGCTCGATGTCGGCGTGGCGCCGCTCCAGCTCCACCACGCGGCGCTCCGCCGTCTTCCGTTCGGCATCGGCGGCTGCGACCTCTTCGGTCAGGGCCTGCAGGCCCGTCTCGGCGGCCGACAACGACGCGTCTGCTTCACCGAGCGTCTGCTTTGCCGCCGAAAGCGCGGCCGCCTCACCGTCGGATTCCGCCGTCAGCGCCCCGTGCTCTGCCTCAAGCCGCTCGATGGTGCTCGTCGATTCCGCATGCAGGGCCGTTTCCCGCTCCCTGTCTGCGGTGATCTGCACCAGCTGCCGCTCGGTTTCGCGATGGCGTTCCGCCACCCGTTCGGCTTCAGCATCCAACCGGTCGCGCGCCGCGATCAACGACTGCAGCGTCGCCACCGCCGCGGCTTCAGCCTCGCGCAGAGCCGGCAGTTCGGCGCCGGCGTCCGCCGCCTCGCGCGAGGCGGCCGCGGCCTCGCGGGTGCGATCCGCCACCTCGGCCTCACGGGATGCGAGCTCGCGCGATGCCGTCTCCCGGGCTGCGGACGCGGCGGCCCAGCGCAACCGCAGCAGCATTGCTTCGGTTTCGCGGATCGCGTCGGACAGAGTGCGGTAGCGCGTGGCCTGGCGAGCCTGCTTGCGCAGGCCGCCTTCCTGCTGCTGCATGGCGACGATCACGTCTTCCAGCCGACGCAGGTTCTCTTCCGCGGCGCGCAGGCGCTGTTCGGCTTCCTGGCGCCGGCTGTGCAGCCCGATGATCCCGGCCGCCTCCTCCAGCAGCATGCGGCGCTCTGCCGGACGTGCGCCGATCAGCATGGTCACGCGGCCCTGGCTGACCAGTGCTGCGGAGCCGGGGCCGGAGCCCGTATCCTGGAACAGAAGCTGGACATCGCGGGCCCGCACGCTGCGGCCGTTGATGCGATAGTCTGACCCCGCGCCCCGCTCGATCCGCCGGGTCACCTCGACGCTGTCGAGCTCAGCATAGGCGGCGGGCGCGCTTCGGTCCGCGTTGTCCAGCGACAGCACGACTTCGGCCAGGTTGCGCGCCGGGCGGTCCGCCGTCCCGCCGAAGATGACGTCATCCATCTCTTGCCCGCGCAGGCGACGGGCGGAGCTCTCGCCCATCACCCACCGCAGGGCCTCGACAAGGTTGGACTTGCCGCATCCGTTCGGGCCGACGATCCCGGTCATCCCGGGCTCTATCACAAGCTCCGTCGGCTCGACGAAAGACTTGAACCCGGCAAGGCGAAGCCTGGCGAACTGCACTGACGCTGACGATACCTTCTTG
>JANQQD010000069.1 GCA_028285185.1 Anaerolineae bacterium
GGGCCGGCTGTTGCGCGACGCCAAGCTGTACGAGATCGGTGCGGGCACCAGCGAGATCCGCCGCATGCTGATCGGGCGCGAGCTGTTCGAAGAGACGGCGTGACCCAAGGCCGACGCGGCAACCGACAGAGAGAGAGAGCGAGTTATGCCAAGTGTGCTGATTACCGGCTGCAGCCGCGGTATCGGCGTGGAGTTCGTGCGCCAGTATGCGGCCGAGGGGTGGACGGTCTATGCCACGGTCAGGGATGCGGAGCGGGCCGAGGCTCTGGTATCCGTGCGCGGCGAGGTCGTGGTGCTGGAGCTGGACGTGGCCGATCCGGCCTCCGTCGCCATTCTGGCGGAGCGGATGCGCGGCGTGCCGATCGACCTGCTGATCAACAATGCCGGCGTCTATGGCCCGCGCAACCTGAGGGTCGGCAACGTGCCCTATCCCGTGTGGCAGGACGTGCTTGCCGTCAACGTGCTGGGCCCGATGCGCGTGATCGAGACCTTCATCGAGCATCTGCGGCTGGGCGCGCAGAAGAAGATCGTGGCGCTGACCAGCAAGATGGGCAGCATGGCCGACAACACCTCGGGCGGAACGTATATCTACCGGTCGTCCAAGGCGGCACTGAACGCAACGATCAAGAGCGTTGCCCTCGATCTCAGGCCGGAAGGCTTCAGCGCTGCGGTGCTGCATCCGGGCTGGGTGCGCACCGAAATGGGGGGGCCGAGCGCTTTGATCGAGCCGCGCGAAAGCGTCACCGGCATGCGCCGTGTGATCGACGGGCTGACCCCGCAGACGACCGGGCGGTTCTACAACTACGACGGCAAAGAGATCCCGTGGTGAGCCGCAGCGCGGCGCGCGCCGGCAGGGTTTGAGATCATGCATACCGAGACGTTGAAGGACTGGACGCACGCGCACCGGTTCGGCCTGGGCGACACCGGCGAGCGCGAGCGTCGGGTGCGCTGGGTGATCGCCATCACCGTCGTCGCCATGGTGCTGGAGATCGCGGGCGGGCTCGCCTTCGGGTCCATGGCGCTGCTGGCCGATGGGCTGCACATGGCTTCACACGCAACGGCTCTGGCGATCGCCGCCTTTGCCTATGCCTTTGCCCGGCGCCATGCGGCCAACCCTCGGTTCAGCTTCGGCACCGGCAAGGTGGGGGCGCTGGCCGGCTTCGCCAGCGCGGTGCTGCTGCTGGGCTTCGCCGTGGTGATGGCCGGCGAGAGCATCGGCCGGCTGATCGCGCCGACGCAGATCGTGTTCGACCAAGCGCTGATGGTGGCCGCAATCGGCCTGGCGGTGAATGCCGTCAGTGCGGTGCTGCTACGCCACGGGCACGGCCATGGCCATGATCACGGGCATGAGGGGCACGACCATGCGGCTGACGATCATGCGCATGATCACAATCTGCGCGGTGCCTATCTGCACGTGATCGCCGATGCGCTGACCTCGGTGCTGGCGATCGCTGCGCTGTTGGCCGGCAAGTATGCGGGCTGGGTGTGGATGGACCCGATGATGGGCATCGTCGGGGCCGTGCTGATTACCCGCTGGTCTTGGGGGCTGCTGCGCCAGACCTCGGGCGTGCTGGTCGATGCGCAGGCGCCGGAGCCGGTATGTCAGGCGATCACCGACGCGATCGAAGGCGGCGGCAGCGACCGTGTGGCGGACCTGCATGTCTGGTCGATCGGGCCGGGTGCGCGTGCCACCATCCTGGCCGTCGTCACCGACACGCCGCAGGCGCCGGATCATTACCGTGACCGGCTGCCGGATCATCTGGGGCTGGTGCATGTGTCGGTGGAGGTGCACCACTGCCCCCATCATGGGCCCCCGGCATGATCCCCACGGAAGACCAGGCGATGATCCGCGACACCGCGCGCGCCTTTGCGCGCGAGCGGCTGGCGCCGTTTGCGGCGGAGTGGGACCGCGAGAGCCGCTTCCCGGCCGAGGCTTTGGCGGAGATGGGCCAACTCGGCTTCCTCGGCATGCTGGTGCCCGAGGCCTGGGGCGGGGCGGAGGTGGATTTCGTCGGCTACATCCTTGCGCTGGAGGAGATTGCGGTCGGCGACGGCGCCTGTTCCACCATCATGAGCGTGCAGAACTCCGTGGTGTGCGGGCCCGTCCTGGCCTTCGGCAGCGAGGCGCAGAAGGACCGCTATCTGCGGCCGCTGGCGGCGGGCGAGATGCTGGGCGCGTTCTGTCTGACGGAACCGCAAGCCGGCTCAGATGCCGCGGCGATCCGGACGCGCGCGGTGCGCACCGATGGCGGCTGGGTGCTGAACGGCACCAAGCAGTTCATCACCAACGGCAAGCATGGGCGGCTGGCGCTGGTGTTCGCCGTGACCGATGCGGGCGCCGGTTCGCGCGGCATCAGCGCCTTTCTGGTGCCGACGGACAGCCCCGGCTATGTCGTCGCCCGGCTGGAGGCCAAGCTGGGCCAGCGCGCGTCCGACACCGCGCAGGTGGTGCTGGAGGACTGCTTCGTGCCCGACGACCACCTGCTGGGGGAGGAGGGGGCCGGCTATCGCATCGCGCTTGCTAATCTGGAAGGCGGGCGCATCGGCATCGCCGCCCAGGCCGTGGGCATGGCGCGTGCAGCGCATGAGGCGGCGGTGGCGTATGCTGAGGAGCGTGAGAGCTTCGGCACGCGCCTGATCGGGCATCAGGCGGTGGCGTTCCGGCTGGCCGACATGGCGACGCGCATCGAGGTGGCGCGCCAGATGGTGCTGCACGCGGCCGACCTGCGCCAGGCAGGCCTGCCGTGCCTAAAAGAGGCGTCGATGGCCAAGCTGTTCGCCAGCGAGATGGCCGAACAAGTCTGCTCCGACGCCATCCAGATCCATGGCGGCTATGGCTATGTGGCGGACTATCCGGTGGAGCGGATCTATCGCGATGTGCGGGTCTGCCAGATCTATGAGGGCACCAGCGACATCCAGCGCATGCTGATCGCCCGCAGCCTGACGGCGTAGGCATCGGGCACGATTGGTTTCAGTAAGTTTCCTGTGGCACGGGCACCACGGCGGGATCGGCCGCTTGCGCTCTTTCGATCAACCGGCTGGCGTAGGTGTCGCCCTCGCCGACCGGTACGACATAGGCCAGCGCCCGGCGGGTTTCCGCTTCATCCGTCAGCCGGAGCAGCAGCCAAGTGGCGAGGTACTGGCCCGATAGGCAGCCGCCGGCGGTGGCGATGGAGCCTGAAACCGTCAGCGGCTCTGCGACCACCTGATGGCCCAAGCCCTCGATCCACGGCCGGGTCACGTCATCCGTGCTGACAGGATGCCGGCCGAGCAGGCCCAGCTTCGCCAGGATCAAGGCGCCGGAACACTGGGAAGCGACGAGCTGGCTTGTGGGATCGAAATCAAGCTCTGACAGAAAGGACGCGTCGTCGGCGAACGCCCGGGTGTTACGCCCGCTTCCGACAATGACGGCGTCAGCTTTGCCGGCGTCCGCCAAGTTGGCGGAAATGGCGGCCGCAACGCCGTTCATGGAGACTGCCTGCCGATCGGGCCCCGCCAGAAAGGCGGTGACGCCGGCCGCGCGGTTCAGAATGTGCAGAGGCACGAAGCTGTCGAGCTCGTTGAAGCCCGGCAGGGTAACGATGGCAATGGTGGTGGTCCGGATCATGCCGGGTCTCTTGCCACAGAGGCCCGGACGGTGTCCATGGCCGTGCCGGCGCGCGCCTTGTCCGGCCACACTGTTTGCATAACGCAAGCGGAACCCTCGGCAATCGGTATCCAACGTTGCCGACGAAGATGCACGGTAGCATGCGTCAATCAATGACCTGACCCCGTCCGTTATGTGGCTCGGACGGCTTCCCGATGGCGACGGCATCTTCCGCCTGAGCAACGGCACCGATACGGATGCCCAATGGTCGCTGCGGTCTCCGGGTGGTGAGCTGACGCCCGTCAGCGTGCCCGCCAACAAGGCCGTCGTCATCAATGTCGGCGACGTGGCCGACGGCCTCGGCTACGGTGTGCGGAACGACGGAGGCTCCGTCGCCCCACCTGGAGGAACCGCTTCGACGGGGCCGGCTGAGATCGAGCTGGCGGAGGGTCTCTCTTTGACCGTCGGCGATGTTCTGGCCGGCGGCGAGGGGTGCGACGTGTTCTGCTTTGCCAAGGGCGACGGCGTCGATCAGATCACTGACTATGACGGTGCGCATGACGCGATCGTGATCAAGGGGTTTGCGGCGGACGAGGTCGAGATCATCGACCGCGGCGGCGATGCCCTGATCGCGTTCACCGACGGGAGCGGCGCCTATGTGGAAGACAACGCCATCCTGGTGGACAACGCCGCCACACTGACGGTCGACGACCTGTTCTTCTGCTGATCGGCGGCCGCGGACCGACTGGCGCGGCGTCGGGGCGTGGATGGGGTCCCAGAGCCCCCCAGCGCCGCGCGGTCCGCGCCCGGTGTCGAGAAAGCCTTGGGGCCTGGCGCCTTGCATAACCTCATCTGGCTACCACAGGTTCGGATCTGCGGCGCCGCGGGTTTGCCGGTGTTGAGGATGCCGGTGGAACAAGTCGGTGAGAGGCCTGGACCCACTCCTGCACCGATCCGTGGGGCGTCGCGGCGAGCATTCCGATTGTCCTCAAGAGCCGTAACCTGAACGTGACTGAAGTTGTCGTCTGGCGCCGCCAGGCTGCGTGTAACCTCCTCCTGTAAATATTCGTGTGCCGCCCCGAATTGATTAGAAGCGGCCGAACCAGAATACATGCCATGGAGGAGTTGCAGATGTATAGACTCTGGGCCTTTGACAAGAACGCCACGCATGTCAAGCAGCCGAACGGCACGACCGTTGCCGATCCGATCGTACAGTTCGGCAACAAAGTCCTGCCGGATACGCTGGAAATCGTGCTTGCGGTGGACAGCGTCGGCGATCTGGCCAAGCAGGCGAAGCAACTGCTCAAGGATCGGCAAAGCCTGAACCCCAGTTCTGTGGCGAGCAGCAAGGGGTACAAGCTGATCGTTATCTCCGGACATGGACAGCCGGGCGAACAAGGCTGTGGCAGCGGACAAGGAGCCGACAGGGGCCGGGATATCAGCTGTGCAACATTACCAATTCACGACAAATCCCTGCATGATCTGTCTGGCCTGATGGAGAAGGGGGGGATTCTGTTCCTGTCCGGCTGCAATGTCGGCGAAGGGGATCAGGGCGGTGAGCTTCTTCAGAAGCTGTCGACAACGTATTTTCCGCAGATCGACTGCATGGCCTATACGAAGAAGACCGAAAATGGGATTTCGCTAGGTACTTATGCGAATAAGGTGAGTGTAAAAGCCGAAGGGGCGGCAAGTGAGCTAGCGCCCAATTCTATGCGCCTGTTTAAAGACGGTGCCGAAGTTTACTACGATTCTGACACTTATCACCTGGGCTCGTATGGGCAGGACCTTCACGAGCGTCTCTCGTTTACGATCCATGGCCGCCAGTAACTGGCGCGGCAAGGCAATGCGCAAGTCGTTGTCTGAGGCGGGGCGGCGTTCCCTATTTCCGGGTTCGGACCAAGCATGGTCGAGAAATCAGCTCGATGCCGGGACCTTACAGTGATGGCCTTTGGTGTTGCGCCCTTCGGGTGATCGGATCCGGGCCAGCGCCCAGTCCGACAATCCGATCAGGCCGACGCCGAAGCCATGGCGCCAACAACGCCGATGCCAAGGATCGCTTCGCCCCCGGCGAAGGCATCATGAGGGCGGGCGAGTCCGAACCCGAGCTTGAGACGATGGGCCGCGGCGGCGTCGACGATGTGGGCATTCGGTCGTCGATCGTGAAATGCGATCATTGAGTTCGCTGATCGGGAGTCCGTCGCGCCCGCGGTCGATGGCTGTTCGCGTTCTTGCCGGCAGCGTGACCTGCTTTTGGCGCGCGCAACCGTCACCGACGGGAGCGGACCGATACGGAGGACGAGCGGATGGGTGTGCAGATCACAACGAAGAACGGGGGACTGGCGCTGGCGCCGGCCTGGCCCAATGGCCTCAACTGCTATTCCTTTGCCGCCAAGTGCAATGCGCCGGGTGGCGCCGGCGCGGTCGCCTGTGTGCCAGGTGCTGTCGCCGGGCGGGCCGTGACCGCCGGGACGATCACCAAGGTCACCTTGCATCAGGCCTGTGTTGCCGACGGGTTCGAAGACGTCTCGGGCGGCGTGATCGGCTCCGACCACAAGTTCCGCAACCCGCCCGCGTGCGACGCCAACCACTATCTGATCGCCGTGTTCTACGACACGCGCCACTCATTCCACTTCGCGCGCCAGCTGGCCGACGGCAGTTCCAACGCGCGCCAATGGGTGCACAAGCCGTCCGCCGCGCAAGATGCCCACAACATGCAAGGCGGATACTGGCTGGGTACGGATATCAGCAACGTGCCGTGGGGGCCGGAGTTCGAGTTCGTCAGCTATCTGAAGGCGCCGAATGCGGGCGTAACGGTCAACCGGGCCAATTTCTGAGCCCAAAGGACTTAAAGCGCGGCCAGCCCTCTGGGATCAAAGGCGCCGAGCGATGGCGACGGCCAGGGAAGAGCCGACGCCGATGGCATGGCACCAAAGGCGGGTGATGGGTCCGGGCGGCCCGCCGCCGCTTTCGCGCGCTTCGTCGCGGTGGTGCACCTCGTCCAGCCGGCACTGTTCCAAGAGATCCCGGAGATCGGCGTGGGTCCCCTCTCGGTTCAGGCGGGCGATCTGCCCTGCATAGTGGCGATCTACGAAGGTCTCCACGGCCTCGATCGTGGCGAACACCGGCCTTGGTCCGAACAGGGAGGGCAGGAGACCGGTGACCGCGCCGGCCAGACGCCAAAGGGGCAGGAAGACGGTTCGGTCCGTTCTCGGCAGAACCGTCTCCAGCGCCTGCAGATGCCCGCGCTCCGTCTCCAGATGGGCTTCGGCGAAGCGTCGTACCTCCGCATCACGTGAGACCATCAGAATACCGCGGTAGATGGCGACGGCGCCCGCTTCGCCGGCATGGTCGGATCGCAGGTCGCGCACCAGCCAGGGTGGCAATGCACCGGCCCGTGCCGCGTGCCGTCCGGCCACGACCGTCTGAAGGCGGGGGCGGACGCGCAGGAAGAGATCGTAGGCGCGATCCAGTGCCCAGGCTAACGGGCGCAGCCGGAAAAGCCGGCCAAGGGGCCGGAAACCGGGCAGGCTGGTCCACAGCGCTGCGAAAGCCGTCCCGCCCGATACCACGGTGCCGTTGCTGTCGACGACGTGGAAGCGGCTCAGCGCCTGATCGCGGGAAAGGCCGGGCGCCACCTCATCGTTGCTGACCTTCCCGCTCACATCGATCCAGGCGACGGCGTCCGCACCCGTCTTGTCCTGGTAGTACGCGATCTCGCGCTGGCAAAGGGGGCATGCGCCGTCATAGAAGACGGTCAGGCGCTTGGTCTCATCCACACAGGTCATCGTTTGATCCAACAGGTCTGCAAGGTGCTTCAGCCGCGGCGGCGGCGCGGCATTAAGGGTTGACGCGTCACCAGGGTTCTACGGCTGCGCGCGGCAGGCGGATTGCGCAGGGGGTATGGTCAGGCCTGCGACACGGCTGCACCGACGCCGGACAACCGCCGGGGCCGGCGCACCGAAGGCCCAATAGACGAGCACAGGCGCCTGTCAGATCAGGTCCTTTGCTTGGGCGCGCATCCTGCATCATTGCGTGCTCTGCCGGCCGCCGCGCGACCATCGGCGCAGGGCGTGCGGCGGCGTCGAAGGTGACGGTAGCGGGTGTGCTAACGAATGACCGGTTCCGGCGACGGTGTTCACCGGCGGGCGGTCCGTAGTGCTGCGTCATCGGCAACGGTCCGCTGACGCCGATGCCATGCTGGTTGTGTCAACATGCCGACCGAGGCATCCTCCACGCTTTCCGAGATCGCCACCTGGCAAACTCCGGTTCGGAGACTTCGAGCCGCAGTCTTGCCCCACTGACCGAGGGACGCGCATGCGGATCGGGATTGCCCTGGCGGCCATGCTCTGCCTCACCGCAGGCCTGGCCGAAGCCGCGGGCGTGCAGCGGATCGCGGTGACGGTCGGCGACGGATCGGAAACCCTCGAAGGGGCGGTCTGGTATCCGTGTGCCGCGCGGTCCGAGGCCATCATGCTCGGCCGCATTGAGGTACCCGGGGTCCGGGACTGCCCGGTCGTCGGCACGGGGCTGCCGCTGGTTGTCATCTCACACGGTGCCCGCGGCTGGTTCGGCGGCCACCATGACACCGCGTCGGCGCTCGCCGATGCCGGTTATGTCGTTGCCGCCATAACCCATCCCGACCGGGAGGGCCGGGGCTGGCGGACCGATCGGTCCGACGCCATCAAGCGCCTGATCGACCACATGCTGGCGACCTGGCCGGACCACGCCCGGCTGGACGCCGACCGGGTCGGGTTTTTCGGCTTCTCGCGGGGCGGCTACACGGGCCTCGTCCTGATCGGCGGCACCCCCGATTTCAGCCTGGCGGCCCGGCATTGTCAGGCGGTACCGGACGATCCGATATGCCGACTGCCCGGCGGGGGACCGGCTTCGAGCGGTGGGGCATCGGCAGCGCCGAGCCTGTCTTTCACGCACGATCCGCGCATCGGGGCTGCCGTCATCGCGGCCCCTCTGGGCCTCGTCTTCTCAGCCGAAGGGCTCCAGGAGGTGACGGTCCCGGTGCAGCTCTGGCGCCCGGAGAACGACGAGCTGGCAACGCACCCCTACAATGCCGAAGCTGTCTACCGGGCCTTGCCGGTGATGCCTGAGTACCATGTCGTGCCGAATGCCGGGCACTTCGCCATCCTGGCGCCCTGCACCGGGCCGCAGGCGCAGGCTGTCCCGGAGATCTGCACCGACCCGCCCGGGTTCGATCGGTTCGCCTTCCACACGCGGTTCAACGCAACAATTCTGACGTTCTTCGAAACGCACTTGAACGGCCGTTGAAACGCCCTGCCGCTCCTGTGCCGTCGGCTGGCCAAAGCGAGGAGGAGCCTCTGCCGTTCCGTCAACCATGGTCCCGGCGGTCGACGATTAACGCGCCCGCAATGGCACTATCGGTCGAAAGGCGGCCATGGCATCCGGTCTTGGCCGGATCGTGGCGCGCGCCTCAGTAGACGAGCACCGGTGCTTTGCCGATCAGCGTGTCGTCGTCGATCTGCTGCACCAGGAAATCGGCGACATCGGCGCGGGAGATCAGGCCCTGGCGCCATTTCCGGCGCTCCACCAGCACCTTGTAACGGCCGGTGCGCGACCCGTTGGTCAGGATGCCGGGGCGGGCGATCGTCCAGTCGAGACCGCTTTGCCGGATCAGCCCTTCCTGCACGGTCTTGTCGTCATAGACGCGCCCCAGCAGCAGGGTGAAGGCAAATCCTGAGAGACAGCCATAGGTCGACCGGCTGTCGCCGGCGCCATAGCCGGTCAGGCAGATCAACCGGCGGATGCCCGCCGCCGCCATGGCCGGCAGCAGCAGGGTTGTCGACCGGGAAAACAGATCGGTGCCGCGCCTGACCATGCCCGGCCCGGCCGCAACGCCGAGAGCCTGGATGACGACGTCGATGCCGTCGAGCGCCTGTGCGACATGGGCGGGGTCGAGCGCGCTGCCGTCCAGCCGCTCCAGGCCCGAATGCGAGAGCCCGATCTTGCTTGCCGTGCGCGCGACCGCGCGAACCTCGTGCCCGGCAGCGAGCGCCTGCTTCACCGTTTCCAGCCCGACACCCCGGCTGCCGCCGAAGATCACAACTCTTGCCAAAGTGCATCATCTCCTTCGAACCAACACTTTACCTAGATCGCGCGGCGCCAGGGAACAGCGGCTGAGGCGGCATGCCACTTTGCCGCCGATATGCGCTGCGAACCGAAACGGTGTCGCCGGCCTTGGACATGACGCCGGATGATGGAATCATGCCGACTGCCGTTTCGTAGCTGGGACTCCGGGGTATGACTGACGATGCCTTTCTCGGTCGGCTGAAATCGCTGGTCGGCGCGTCCAACGTTTTGACGTCCGCGCGGGCGACGGAACGCTATCGCAAGGGCTATCGCTCCGGCGAGGGCGAGGCGCTGGCCGTTGTCGTGCCGCAGTCTCTGGTGGTGATGTGGCGCGTGGTCGAGGCCTGTGTTGAGGCGGAGAAGATCATCATCCTGCAGGCGGCCAATACCGGGCTGACCGAAGGTTCGACCCCCAATGGCGACTATGACCGCGACGTTGTGGTGATCAGCACGCTGGCGCTCGACAAGATCCATCTGCTGGAGCGCGAGCAGCAGGTGGTGGCCCTGCCGGGATCGACGCTTTTCACGCTGGAAAGGCTGTTGAAGCCGCTGGGCCGGACCCCGCATTCGGAAATCGGGTCGTCCTGCATCGGCGCCTCGGTGATCGGCGGGGTCTGCAACAATTCCGGCGGGGCGCTGGTGAAGCGCGGCCCCGCCTATACGGAGCTGGCGCTCTATGCCCAGCGGCAGGCGGACGGGTCGCTGGTGCTGGTCAACAATCTGGGTATCGACCTGGGCGACACGCCGGAGGAGATGCTGGACCGGCTGGAGAACCGGCGCTTCGGCGATGCCGATATCCGGCCGGCTGAGAAGCTGGCGTCGGACAAGGACTACGGCGCCCGCGTGCGCGACGTCGATGCCGATACCCCTGCTCGCTTCAATGCCGACCCCCGCCGCCTGCATGAGGCGTCGGGCTGTGCCGGCAAGCTGGCGGTCTTCGCGGTGCGCCTGGACACCTTCCAGCAGGAAGGCACCAACGATGTCTTCTACCTGGGCACCAACGACACTGGGCGCCTGGCGACGCTGCGCCGGCGGCTGCTGACGGAGATGGACGAGTTGCCGGTGCTGGCGGAATACATGCATCGGGACATCTTCAACATCGCCGAGCGGTACGGCAAAGACACCTTCCTGATGATCAACTGGCTGGGCACCGACCGGCTGCCGGCCATGTTCGCCATGAAGGGGCGGGTGAACGCGCTCTGCAACCGCTTGCCGCTGCTGCCCCATTCGATCAGCGACCGGGTGATGCAGCTTTTTTCGCGCCTGGCGCCGTCGCACCTGCCGAAGCGCATGCGCGACTTCCGCGATGCCTATGCGCACCACCTGATCCTGAAGGTGGGGCAGGCCGTCAGCCCCCAGGCGCAGGCGATTCTGGCTGAGCTGTTCGCCGACGGCGATGCCGGCCATTTCAAATGCACCGAGGCTGAGGGCAAGAAGGCTCTGCTGCACCGGTTCGCCGCCGCGGGGGCCGCCGTGCGCTATGCCATCGTGCATGAGCGCGAGGTCGAAGACATCCTGGCGCTGGATATCGCGCTGCGGCGCAACGACCTGGAATGGTGGGAAACCCTGCCGGCTGAGCTGACCGACCAGATGATCGCGCGGCTCTATTACGGCCATTTCCTCTGCCACGTCTTCCACCAGGATTACATCGTGCGCAAAGGCTGCGACGTGAAGAATTTGAAGGCCAAGATGCTGCGCCTGCTGGACGAACGCGGCGCGGAGTACCCGGCGGAGCACAATGTCGGCCATCTTTACGAGGCGAAGCCGGCGCTGAAGGCGTTCTATGAGGGGCTTGACCCGACGAACACCTTCAACCCCGGCATCGGCAAGACCTCCAAACAGCGGACCTATCCGCAGGTGGAGGAGCGGCCGGTGGAGCCGGTGTGATCAGCGGGACTCAGGAGCGGCTGAGCGCCAGCCGTACGATCGGTCGTCCCATCACTCAAGACCCGAAGACACCGCTCGTGTGGCCTATCGCCGGTGGGCTACTGCCACCGTGCGACGCGGGATAGGTTCCCGCTCGCCGAAGACGAGGTGTGAAGCGTGGTGCGATCGGACGGCGCCGCTTTCACGCGGGCGCGTCATGCATAGTCACCGTGGTTGTGAGGCTGTCCATAGCTGCAGGGCCGCGTCTTTCAGGATCACATTGGCGGCTGATCAGCGAAGGAGTCTTCAGCTTTCGCGCTTCTACAACACCACCTGTGTCGTGAAGGCGAATTAATGAAAGACCCTATATGTGAAGCAGGCTTCAATGTGTCCGCAAACGAGCGGCCGGGCGCCAAGAATGGGCGCGCCAGACAGGAAGGCGAATGCGCCGGTCGCCGTCCTCCAGTCCACGGTGAACATGGGGTCCCGTTGGTGACTTGACCCCCAATCAGGGCTCCGCCTGCGCAGGACCGACAGGCTTCACAAGCTGCGCTTCAAGCTGCTCGATGCGAGCCTCCCGCTCATCGATCGCGGTGAGCAGATGCGGGATCTCCTCCAGCTGCGACTGGAGCGCTTCGATCTCCGTCTCCCGTACCCGCAGCAGGACCCGCAGGCGAGTGATCTCTTCCGATCCGCTCCAGTCGATGCCGTCAGCCCCTTGGTCAGGCTGCGCTTCGGGCTGCCCAAGGCCGGCCTCGCGCTCGTCGACCGCTGCGGGCCCATGCGGGATCTCCTCCAGCACGGCATGAAGTGCGTTGATCTCCGCCTCCTGGTGCTGCAACAGGATCCGTAGGCGTCCGATCTCCTCCGATCCGCTCGGGTCGAGGCCCTGCTCAAGCTGCGCTTCGAGATCTTGGATGCGCACCTCGCGCTCTTCGACCGACGCGAGCAGATGCGGCATCTCCTCCAGCCACATCTCGAGCTCGCTGATCTTGGCGTCGCGTTGCTCCAATAGCACGTGGAGGCGATCGATCTCCTCCGGTCCGGTCTGGTCGATGCCGTCACCAGCCTGCTCGACAGCGCGCCTTCCGTCTTGCGATGATCCGGTCTGCCGCGGCTCAGTTGGATCGAAGAACACGGCAGCGGCAGCGACCATGCCGCCGAAGATCAAGACCAACACGGCGAGATAGGCCCGCATCTGGCAGCCTCCATTCGTGCGAAACGGACAGGTGTTCGTCCTGCTGCAGGTCGCCAAAGCATGTGCAGACACCGCGAATAATATTAAAGATTGCAATACTCTAGGGTCAAGTTTTGGGCTGTAGACCATAAGGGTCAAGGCCTGAACTGTGATTCTTCACGATTCAAGACTTGACCCCGTCTCTCTAGGAAAGAGCGCAAAATCGCGCATGTCGGAACAGCGCAAGAGGTCGGCTCGAGCTCGATAGGCTCTACGACGAAGTCGCAAACGCCAGCGTGACGAATCGCTGCCTTCCGTCGCTGCTTCTGCGGGGCAGCGTCTGGCACCGCCAGATCGGTTGCCGCTCGAAGCGTCGCTTGCGGCCCATTCCGTTAGACTGCATAGACAGGCTGGCGCGATGCGATAATACAAGACCTGACCCCCAATAAGAACGAGGTGAAGATAGGGTCACGTCTCGCGTAATTGCATTGGTTGCCGACCAACGGGCGAGTCTTCGTTGCGCCTTCTTCGATGTCGTAGCAGCGGACGGCGAGCTGCGCAGGTGAGAGATCTGACCCCGACTAGTTCTTAGTGTGCAGTTCTCCGGCCCTTTCATCAGTGGGGCGACGAAGCAAGCTGCTCGACACTCAACACGAGGATCGGGAGGTTCGGCCGCTGCCCTGCGGGCAGATGCTGAATCCGAATTCTCTCGCTTTCGCTGATGCCCAGGGTGTCTCCGTCGTTCAGAACCGGGCCATTCATCAGCAGGTAGACGATGGTACCGAGCACGCGCTCCGCAATGACGGCGGGTGGCAGGGCGGCCGGGAGGAACTCGATCTCGCGGCCGACGAACGGTGCCAGGCCCGTGGTCAGGACCGCCAGCGTCCGCTCGTGCGCCGGCGTCCTGGGCCCGTCCAGCCAGAGTAGCTGGAACCACATATCGGCGGGGACCCGGCCCTGTGTCATGGCCGAAGCGGATTGAACGAAACGCGACGCCTCCACCACCGTGTCGCCGGCACCCCAGTATACGCCGATCGTCGGCATCAACGCGCAGAGGGCCGCCGCCGCCAGCGTAACGGTGTAGGCGTTGGTGCGCGCCTGCGCGAAGTCTTGCGCCTCGGACAAGGTTGCGACGATGGCGTGCGCGCGATGGGTGGCCAGCCGCTTCGACGCCTCCGGCCACATCCGGTCGACGCGGATGGCATGGCTCAGCGCGTCTGCCGGAATCGGCTTGTCGACGAACAGCACGGTGATCAATGTGCCGCCCAGATCCATCAGAATCGGCGCATCAGGGGCGGCTTGCGACGATTTCGCCTCAACGCTCTTAGCGGCCAGCCCCGCTTCCGGAAACTGGCATTTGAGCTGGGAAGCCAAATGGTCGGCGCTGACCGCGGCCGGCTGCTCCAGCGCCAGCATGGCAATGAACCTGTCAGTCATCGATGTGTTTCCGTCCCACAGGGTTCGATCGGGCACAGTCACCCGTACCACCGAACTGTAGAGCAGCCCGGTTAACCGGAGGTGTGC
>JANQQD010000079.1 GCA_028285185.1 Anaerolineae bacterium
TATGCCGTGGAACGGCTACAACTTCGAGGACTCGATCCTGATCTCCGAGCGCATCGTGCGCGACGATGTGTTCACCTCGATCCATATCGAGGAATTCGAGGTGATGGCCCGCGACACCAAGCTGGGCCAGGAAGAGATCACGCGCGACATCCCGAATGTCGGTGAAGAGGCGCTGCGGCATCTGGACGAAGCCGGCATCGCCTATATCGGCGCGGAGGTGAAGCCGGGCGATATCCTGGTGGGCAAGGTGACGCCGAAGGGCGAGTCGCCGATGACGCCGGAAGAGAAGCTGCTGCGCGCCATCTTCGGCGAAAAGGCGTCGGACGTGCGCGATACCTCGCTTCGGCTGCCGCCGGGCGTGTCGGGCACGATCGTCGAGGTGCGTGTGTTCTCCCGCCGCGGTGTGGACAAGGACGAGCGTGCGCTGGCCATCGAGCGTCAGGAGATCGAGCGCCTGGCCAAGGACCGCGACGACGAGCGTGCCATTCTGGAGCGCAGTTTCCAGGGCCGCCTGCGGGAGATGCTGGTGGGCCAGGTGGCGACCACGGGCCCCAAGGGCTACGAGGTTGGCCACCAGATCACCGAGGCCAGCCTGCAGGGCTTCACCACGGCCCATTGGCGGCAGATCACCGTCGCCGACGAGAACCGCATGGCCGACATCGAGGCCATGGGCAAGAGCTTCGACGAGCGCGTCGATGGGCTGAAGCGCCGGTTCGAGGACAAGGTGGAGAAGCTGCAGCGCGGCGACGAACTGCCGCCCGGCGTCATGAAGATGGTGAAGGTCTTCGTGGCCGTGAAGCGCAAGCTGCAGCCGGGCGACAAGATGGCTGGCCGGCACGGCAACAAGGGCGTCATCTCCCGCATCACGCCGATGGAGGATATGCCGTTCCTGGACAACGGCACGCCGGTCGATATCGTCCTCAATCCGCTGGGCGTCCCGTCGCGCATGAATGTCGGCCAGATCCTGGAAACCCATCTGGGCTGGGCGGCCGCCGGTCTCGGCGAAGAGATCGGGCAGATGCTGGACGCCTGGAAGGCGGCGGCGGCCGGCGGTGACGGTGCCGACAAGCTGGAGGTGTTGCAGGGCCGGCTGCGCGAGGTCTACGGCGACGACCAGTACGGCGACGAGGTGGCCGATCTGGATCGGGGCGAGCTGATGGAGATGGCGGGCAATCTGCGGCCCGGCGTGCCGATGGCGACTCCGGTGTTCGACGGTGCGCGCGAAGACGACATCGTGCGCATGCTGGGCGAGGCTGGCCTGGATGTCAGCGGCCAGGTGAAGCTGGTCGACGGGCGCACGGGCGAAACCTTCGCCCGGTCCGTCACGGTCGGCTACATCTATATGCTGAAGCTGCACCATCTGGTGGACGACAAGATCCACGCGCGGTCGATCGGTCCGTACAGCCTGGTCACCCAGCAGCCGCTGGGCGGCAAGGCGCAGTTCGGCGGCCAGCGCTTCGGCGAGATGGAGGTATGGGCACTGGAAGCCTACGGCGCGGCCTATACCTTGCAGGAGATGCTGACGGTGAAATCCGACGACGTCTCCGGCCGAACCAAGGTCTACGAGGCGATCGTCCGAGGGGACGACAACTTCGAGGCCGGCATTCCGGAGAGCTTCAACGTCCTGGTAAAGGAATTGCGGTCGCTCGGCCTGAATGTGGAATTGGAGCAGCGGACATATTGAGGCCGCTTGATACGCCCGCGGGCGGTCCGGTACCGGCCGCGGGTGCGTACCCAGTCATTCTTTCTTGCGCGGGAGTTCGTCAATGAACGAACTGATCAACCTGATCGGTCAAGTTGGAAGCCCCCAGAGCTTCGACCAGATCAAGATCTCGATCGCCAGCCCTGAACGGATCCGGTCTTGGTCCTACGGCGAGATCAAGAAGCCTGAGACAATCAACTACCGCACCTTCAAGCCGGAGCGAGATGGGCTGTTCTGTGCCCGTATCTTCGGCCCGATCAAGGATTACGAGTGCTTGTGCGGCAAGTACAAGCGCATGAAATACAAGGGCATCATCTGCGAAAAATGCGGCGTCGAAGTCACCTTGTCCAAGGTGCGGCGCGAGCGCATGGGCCATATCGAATTGGCCTCACCGGTCGCTCACATCTGGTTCCTCAAGTCGCTGCCCTCGCGCATCGGCCTGATGCTCGACATGACGCTCAAGGATCTTGAGCGCATTTTGTATTTCGAGAACTTCGTCGTCATCGAATCCGGTCTGACGCCGCTTGAGCCCAAGCAGCTTCTGTCCGAAGCCGATTATGACGATGCGCTGGATGAGTACGGCCAGGACGCGTTTGAGGCCGGCATCGGCGCCGAAGCGCTCAAGCGCATGCTCAACGCCATCGACCTGGAAACCGAGCGGGAGACCATCCGCACCGACCTGCGTGAAACCGGCTCAGAAGCCAAGCGCAAGAAGCTGGTCAAGCGGCTGAAGCTTGTCGAGTCCTTCCTGGAATCGGGCACCCGTCCGGAATGGATGATCCTGGATGTCGTCCCGGTCATTCCGCCGGAACTGCGTCCGCTGGTCCCGCTGGATGGCGGCCGGTTCGCCACCTCGGATCTGAACGATCTCTATCGCCGTGTCATCAACCGGAACAACCGCCTGAAGCGGCTGATCGAACTGCGGGCACCCGACATCATCGTGCGTAACGAAAAACGCATGCTGCAAGAGTCGGTCGATGCGCTGTTCGATAACGGCCGGCGGGGCCGGGTCATCACCGGTGCCAACAAGCGGCCGCTGAAGTCCCTGTCCGACATGCTCAAGGGCAAGCAGGGCCGGTTCCGTCAGAACTTGCTCGGCAAGCGCGTCGACTATTCCGGCCGTTCCGTCATCGTCGTTGGCCCGGAACTGTTGCTGCACCAGTGCGGGCTGCCCAAGAAGATGGCGCTCGAGCTGTTCAAGCCGTTCATCTATCACAAGCTCGAACTCTACGGCATGGCCTCGACCATCAAGGCCGCCAAGAAGATGGTCGAGAAGGAACG
>JANQQD010000082.1 GCA_028285185.1 Anaerolineae bacterium
GATCGCCTATGGCCACGCCATTCAGACCACCAAGAACCGCGACAGCTACGGCACGGGCGACGTCCGTGGCGTCATCGCGCCGGAGTCCGCGAACAACGCCAAGGAAGGCGGCGCGCTGATCCCGACCCTGCTGTTCGGCATTCCCGGCTCGGGCGGCATGGCGATCCTGCTCGGCGGTTTCATCTTGATCGGCATCGAACCCGGGGCCGAACTGATCACCACCGATCTCGACCTGGTCTACATCATCATCTGGTCCATCGCGCTGGCCAACATCGTCGGCGCAGGACTCTGCTTTCTGCTGTCGCCACAGATCGCCAGGCTGACGACGATCCGTTACGCCCTGCTTGCGCCCTTCATGTTCGGCATCATCTTCTTCGCCGCCTTCCAGGCAACACGCGACTGGGGCGACCTGATTGCCCTCTTCTGCCTGAGTGTCCTCGGCGTCTACATGAAGCGTTTCGGCTGGCCGCGCCCGGCCCTGCTGATCGGCTTCGTGCTGTCCGGGCAGGTTGAGGCGATCGTCTACCAGACCGTCTCGCTCTACGGCTTCTCGTTCCTTGAGCGCCCCATCGTGATCGTGCTTCTGATCCTGGCGATCGCGTCGATCGCCGCGGCGATCAAGTTCAAGCCCGCGCCGACCATCGACATCGACGAGAGGGGGCCGTTCTCCCACAGAAACAAGCGGCCGCAGTTGGTGTTCTTCGGCGCCCTGGTCGCCTGGACGCTCTACCAGCTCATCGACGCCACGACCTACGACTATCTGACCGGCATCTATCCGATTGTCGCAACCTGCACGGCGCTGGCCTTCATGATTCCCCTGGGTGTCATGATGGTCACGGCAAAGACCCCCTCGACCGTTCTCTACGACGCGGACTCGCCGGCGGAGAACGTCCAGGGCCGCAGGTCGAACGAGTACATCCTCATGATCCTGGCCGGCATGCTCGTCCTCAGCGCTCTGCTTGGCTTCGTGCTGGGGACCGGCCTGTTCATCTTCCTGTTCCTGCTGGTGAAGGCAAGGATCAAGCCCTGGCAGGCGGCGCTCGGCGCGGCGGCTTTCATCCTCTTCCTGGGTGTGCTGTCCGATGCCCTGACGCTTCGATATCCGGAAGGTCTATTGCAGGCCGACCTCGGCATTCGCCTGCCCTGGCCGCTGCAGTGAGGGGGAGACCGCAATGATGTCCAACCAAGCGATGCAGCGATCTTCGGCCTCTGAGACCACGGTCGACGCGCGGCTGGCACAGTACATCTCGGGCGCCGTCGACCGGGATCTGCCGGCCGAGGTCGAGCGCAAGACCCGGATGCATCTGCTCGATACCCTGGTCGCAATCGTCTCCGGCCGCTTCCTGGTGCCCGGCGCGGTCGCCTACCGCATCGGTGCAGCCTTTGGCGGCCCGCCGGAAGCGACCCTGATCGGCAGCGACCAAAGGGTGGGGGCGGTCAGCGCCGCATTGGCCAACGGCATGGCCGCCCATGCGGACGAGACCGACGATTCCCACGCGAGGGGCCGCTTCCATCCCGGCTGCGCCGTCGTGCCGGCGGCCATCGCCGTGGCCGAGCGGGAGCGGGCGACCGGCGCGGAACTGCTTCGCGCCATCGCCCTCGGCTACGATGTTGGCGCCCGCTCGACCATCGCACTGGGCTATGACAGCCCCAAGAGCACCAGGTTCTCGACGCACACCATTGGCGGGCTGTTCGGCGCCGCCGCGGCGGCGGGTGCGCTGATGCGCCTCTCACCGGCCGAGACCGAAGCGCTCTTGTCGGTGACCACGCAACAGGTCTCGGGCCTGCCTTACTGGAACCGCGATCCCGACCACATCGAGAAGGCCTTCGACTTCGGCGGCAGCGGCGCGCGCAGCGGTGTGAGCGCCGCGTTGATGGTGCGTCTGGGCATGACCGCGCCGGACCAGCCCCTGACGGCGGCGCGCGGTTATCTGGACGCCTATGCCGAGAACCCGACCCCGGAAGCGCTGATCGACGGCTTGGGAGAGACTTACGAGATCCTCGCCGCCAGCCTGAAGAAGTGGACGGTCGGCTCGCCGATTCAATCGGTGCTGGATGCCCTGGAGGCGCTGACCGCCGCAAACGCCTTCCATTGGCGCGAGGTTCGGGACGTCCATCTCCAGCTCCCGTCGAACCGGGTGCATGTCGTCGATAACCGCGACATCCCCTCGATCTGCGTCCAGCACCTGGCGGCGCTGATGCTCGTCCGGGGGACGGTGTCCTTTCGGGACTCCCATGACGACGCGCTCATGCGGGATCCCGACATTCTGGCCCTTCGCGGCAGGATCAGGGTCACGCCCAGCGACGCCTTGGCTGCCGCCCTGCCGGAGCGGCAGTCGATCGTGGAGCTTGAGCTGTCCGATGGCAGGACGCTTCGTCATCACGCCAAAGCCGTGCGCGGGACGCCGGACAACCCGATGACGGTGGACGACTTGCGGAAGAAGTCCGTGGAAATCCTGGACAGGGCGCTTGCCGGCGGTGCCCAGGCGCTCTGCGACATCTGCCTGGACGGTGGAGATTTCGCGGTGGCCGACCTGTTGAGCGCCTGCCGCACGGCAGACTAGTGGCAAGGCGAGCCTGAACGCTTCGCCGGAACCGATCAGATGGAGACTGTCATCCATGTACAAAAGAACGCTCGTGCCCGTCGTGTTCGATAACCAGGACGGCACAGCGGCGGCCCTGGCGGCGGCGAAGGTTCTGAAAGGCGCCGAGGGGACGGTCACTCTTCTTCACGTGGTCGAGGATATCCCCGCCTATGTGGCCGGCCACTTTCCGGAGGGGCTGCCCGCCGCTGCGCGGGTGACGGCGAACGAAGGCCTCAACAGAATCGCCTCCACTGCCGGCTACGACGTCCGGACGAAAGTCGCCAGTGGCAAAGCCAGCCGCTCGATCCTCGACGAGGCGGAAACCATCGACGCCGATTGCATCGTCATCGCCTCGCACCAGCTTGGTTTGGAGGACTACCTCATCGGCTCGACGGCGGCGCGGGTCGTGCGCCACGCGAAATGCGCAGTCCATGTGGTGCGATGATCAACTCCGAAAGCGCGAGAGACATGAAAGCTGAGAAAACACGCGACCCAGTGGGAGCGGCCGCCGCCGGCGCGCCGTCGGCCTCCAACCTTCGGGAGGCTGTGTCCGGGCCCATGGACCAGGCATTGCAAACGCGCAGCTATCGCGCTGTCAAAGCGGGAGAAAAACTCCCGAAAGAAGATCAGCTCGCGTGGCATATCGCCGAGATGGCGGCGGGCGACTGGGATGCGGACAGCGACGTCGATGACATGCTCGGCAACCGCATCATCGACAACGCCGGCGTCGCCATCGCGGCCCTCGACCGCAAGGCGCCAAAGGCCGCGCGCGCGATGGCTCTTGCCCATCCGGCACGTCCCGGCGGCCCCGGCGCGCCCTTGTTCGGTCTGCCGAACGACCGGCTGTTCGATTTCACCTGGGCGGGGTACGCCAACGCCGTTGCCGTGCGCGAGCTGGACTTCCACGACAACATCATGGCAGCGGAAACGGCACATCCGGGCGACGCGATCCCGACGCTCCTGGCGGCGGCCCAGCACAGCGGTGCGTCCGGCCGCGACCTGATCCGCGCCGTCGCCACCTGCTATGAGACCCAGTTGCGCCTCTCCGAGAGGATCAGTCTCAACAAACACCGCATCGACCATACCGGCCATCTCGGCCCGGCCATTGCATCCGGCCTCGGGGCTCTGCTACGTCTCGATGCCGACACCATCTATCAGGCGGTGCAGTTCGCCGCCCATGTCTCGATGTTCACGCGCCAGGGCCGCAAGGGCCAGCTCTCAAGCTGGAAGGCTTTCGCGCCGGGCCTCGTTGGCAAGATGGCCGTCGAGGCAATCGACCGGGCGATGCGTGGCGAGACCAGTCCGAGCCCGGTCTGGGAGGGCGACTACGGCATCTTCGCCATTCTGCTCGACGGAGCGGACGCGCGCTACGACGTGCGCCTGCCCGACGGCCGCGAACCGCGCCGCGGCATCCTGTCGACCTTCACCAAGGAGCATTCGGCGGGCTATCACGGCAACGCGCTGATCGATCTCGCCAAGAAGATCCGCAGCCGCCTCCCGGATCTCGGCCAGATCGCGAAGGTCGACATCTACTCCAAGGAATACACGCACGTTGTCATGGGCTCGGGCAGCGGCGATCCGGAGAAGTACGATCCGGGCGCCAGCCGCGAAACGCTGGATCACTCGGCGATGTACATCTTCGCCGTCGCGCTGGAGGACGGCGACTGGCACCACGAGCGCAGCTATGCCGAGGAGCGGCGGCAACGGCCGGAGACCATCGCGCTCTGGCGCAAGGTCGAGACCCACGAAGACCCCGAATGGAACCGGCGCTACTATGACGAGCCGGACCCGCTGAAGAAGGCTCAGGGCGGCAGGGTGGAGATCACCTTGAAATCCGGCGAGAGAATCGTCGACGAGCTTGCCGTGGCGAACGCCCATCCCATGGGCGAGACGCCGTTCCGGCGGGCCGAGTACATCAGGAAGGCGGATCAGTTGTTCGAAGGGGTTGTCTCCAGCCGGGAGGCTGCGCGGTTCTACGACCTGGTCGATCGCCTGGCCGCGCTCGGCGCCGACGAGGTAAGGCAGATCAACGCGGTCAGCGACCTGGCCCCGGTAGAGCCGAGCCAGCGGGACGGCCGGGGCATCTTCTGATCCGCAATGAAGAGGCGAACCCAGGCGCCCTGCCCCTCAGACGGTTTGAGAGCGCTGACCTTGTGAAATGTGGATTACCTAAGTAAATCAATTTAGTAGGCGTACGACCTGTCGGGACTCCCGGCTGACGGCCCTTATTAAGAATATCTCCTTTAAATTGAGTATTATGTTTAATATTCTCTCATTAGAAGCAGCCAGAGGCGTTACTCACCGTAACAAACTGCTGCCCGGCGAAAAACTGGCGCACCTTCCCTCCGACAGCGGTTGACTGTACTTCGCGAGCAGGACGATGCCCTTGGGCCGACCAAGAGGGCATCGCGGGAGCTGCGCGATAACGGCAGCGGCTGGACCACCTGAGGATGAAGGATCATGTCGCTGAATTCCGGTTGTTCGCACAGCCGCCCGCCTGAGGGATTTGCAGAGTTGGATCTGGTTCCGGACGAGGAACGACGTCTTGCCGCGATCCTGGCGACTGATGTGGTCGGTTTCAGCAGCCTCATGGAAGCCGACGAAACGCGGACCTTCGCGAACATCAAACGCCTGTTCAACGAAGTCATCGAACCGCAGGTCCATCAGCACAAAGGGCGTGTCTTCAAACAACTCGGCGACGGATTCCTGGTGGAGTTCGCCAGTGTCGTAAACGCCGTTCGTTGCGCCATCGCGATTCAAACGGAAATGCGGGTATGGCGCGGAGCAGACGAAACCGAATTGCAGCTTCGAATTGGCGTCAACCTCGGCGACATCATCGTTGACGGGGAAGACGTATACGGTTCGGGAGTCAACCTTGCGTCCCGGCTCGAGGCCATGGCTGAGCCCGGGGGCATCTGCATCACCGCGCAGGCCTACGATCAGCTTCGGTCGGTCTTGGACGCCGTGTACGAAGACATCGGCGAGCAGACCTTCAAGAACATCGCGAAGCCGGTTCGTGTCTACAAGGTGAATGGCTCAAATGAGCCCGGGTCGGGCACCGGTGTCCGGAGGACTCCCAAACGGAAATCTCTTCCAATTCGCCAGGCCATATACGCAGCGATTGCGCTGGTCGTTGTCGGGGCTTCAGCCTGGATCGTGAACGGCCTGGTGTCAGGTCCGAATGATGCGGCCAGCGGTACGGACCGGCTTGCGGTTGCCGTCCGAACGTTCCAAGCCGTCGCCGACGAAAAGAGAGCGCTTCTCGTCAGCGAGGGGCTGACGGAGGATATCGTAACCGCTCTGTCGCGCGTTCCGGATCTGCACGTTGCCGACCGAAACCTGGTCCGCGAGAGCGAGAGCGAGGGCGCCGACTCGCGCAGCCTTGCCGCTGCGCTTGGTGTCAGCCACTTCCTTGAGGGCAGTATCGAGAGCCGGGGCGAAAAGCTTCGGATCAATGTGCGACTGGTCGACGCAAAATCCGGCAACAATGTCTGGGCCCAGCGCTACGACCGCGATACCGATCAGCTTTTTGAGATGCGCGACGAGATCACCCTGAATGTGATCTCTTCACTGCATATCGAACTGCTTGACGGGCAGTACAGCGCTCTTACGCGGAAGTCCACCACCAGCCTTGACGCCTGGCTGCTGCACCGGGAAGCGCTGGGGCACGCGTTCACATTCACCCGATCGGGCAACGAAATCGCGAAGCAGATGCTGGAGGAAGCCACAGAGCTCGATCCGAATTTCGTCATCGCCCTGGTCGAACTGGGATGGCGGCACGGACACGACGCGGACAATGGCTGGAGCTCCTCGCGATCGGACTCTCTCGCAATCGCCGAGGAAATTGCCTACGAAGCGCATGCCATCGACCCGGAGAATGCCTCTGTCCACGCCCTGCTCTCCGGTATTCTTCTGCTGAAGGGCGAGTATGAAGAGAGCCTGGCTGCGGCCAAGAGGGCTGTGGAAATCGCACCTCAAAGCGCTGAGGTCAATGCCACCTACGCCTGGACCCTGGTCAATGCCGGCCACTCCGCGGAAGCGATCATCACAGGGCAGCGGGCGCTGGAACTCGGCCCCTGGAATCCCGAGTGGTACCACATCGCGCTGGCCAAGGCCTATCACCTCGAAGGTCGTCCCGACGAAGCGATCGTCCACCATCGTGCCTACTTGGAACGAAGTCCCAAAGGTTTCAGGGCCGCGGTCGCACATCTGAATCTCGCCGTCATCTACGCCGAGCAAGACGACACCGGCAGCGCTCGCAATCACATCCGTCAAGCCAAGCAGGCAGCCCCGGACTTCACACTCAGTGCCTATGAGGACTGGTCGCACCTGAAGGACAAGGCCTATCTGCGGAATTTCGTCCAGCAACTCAGATCACTGGATCAAGACGGCATCCTTTAACCATGACCATCGCCATCCGTGGATGCCGGTCGCCCGAAAGAAGGAAACACCCACTACAACTCTGACCACTCAATCAAGGTTGGGGTTTACCGTTTACGCCCACCGCCTCGGCCCTTCTTCGGCACAGAATCCCGCGCCTTTGCCAGATGATCATCTGGGATGTGGCGCGCAAGATCGCGAGAATCATGCAGCACCCGGCTGATGACCACCTCGCTATCGTGGGGCAGAAAATACAGGATGAAATGCCGGGGCGCGTTCACTGTCAATGCGGCCCGCTCGCGGCTCAGAGCACTATGATATCTCCTGATACTCGCGCCGATCTCCGGGCGTTCCCGGCTTCCCGGCCGAAAGGGGTCTTCCCAAACATCCCGGATGGCCTGTTTCAGCAGCGCATCATAGGCATCGGCGCCGGCGCGGCCATAGCGGTCGATGGTGTATCTTCGGATATCGGTCAGATCGGAACGAGCCGGATGGGTGATCGAGAGTTTGCGCACGGATCACCGGGCATCGCTCATTTCTTGCCGGCTTCCTCCGCGATATCGCTGAAGAACCGATCAAGTGCTTCATCGTTCGCGATGGATGTATAGTCGCCACGTTCATAGGCGTCTTGACCGGCCCTCGCGTCGCGTCTCAGCGCTTCGAGCCTGGCCTCATCCTCGCGTTCCTGGCGCTCCAGCAAATACAGGCCGGCGCGCACGGCTTCACTGACGTTCTTAAAGCGGCCACCTTCGATCTGACGGGTCAGAAAGCGATCATAATGATCGGTCAGATTGACGTTACGTGTCGGCATGAGGGCGCACTCCTATCCGATCTCAGGATACCAGACGACGAGAAATTGTCAATTTTTGCCAACTTCCCTGCCCTGTATCACGCCTCAATGCGAAAGGCATCATATGCCCGCAACACATTGAAGATTAAGTATTTTATGTGATATGTTGGCGGGGCAGGGTTCACCCCGGGGACGTCAGCGCCGCCGCAGGATGGTGCCGCCGTCGCCGGCGGCAAAGACGCCGTGCGATCCATCTGCCGCAACCGCGCGCAGGCCGCCATCGAAGCCGGTGGCATCAAGGCGCCAGTCCCGCCCGCCGTGGTGCAAGGCCGTGCCGCCTGCACCGACCGCGAAAACGCCGTTCCCGCCGCCGGAGATCGCCAGGAGGTCCGAACGCGCCCGCGCCGGGGTCAAGGTCCAGCGCCGACCGTCGAAATACCCGATGGTGCCGGACAGGCCGACGACAAAGATGTTGTCGAGGCCGTCACCCCAGACGTCGAAGAGAAAGTTCTCGGTCCCCGCATGAAACTCGTCCCAACGCGCGCCGTTCCAACGCAGGATCATGCCGAAATCACCGACCGCCAGGAGGTGTTCCGAATCCTGGCCCCAAAGACTGTAGAGCGCGGACTTGGTGCCGCTGGTCATACGCTCCCAGCTTGCCCCGTCCCAGTGCAGAACGAGCCCCTCGTCGCCCACGGCATAGACCTTGCCGGCGCC
This sequence comes from Anaerolineae bacterium, assembly GCA_028285185.1. Taxonomy (GTDB): domain Bacteria; phylum Pseudomonadota; class Alphaproteobacteria; order DSM-16000; family Inquilinaceae; genus JACKIG01. Next base: position 8,473 of record JANQQD010000082.1, read on the forward strand.
GTCAGACCACAGCGACAGGATCGTCACGTCGACATGCAGGTCGAAGTGCTTGCGCCAGGTCGTGCCGTCGAAGTGATGGATCTCGCCCAGTTGCCCGGCGGCCAGCAGCCCGCCATCGCCGGCATCGCAGAGGCAGTGCAGCCCGAGAGCGCCGACCGGCGGCAAAGCCTCCCAGCGCGCGCCGTCGAAGCGCAGCACGACCCCCTCTTCGCCGCAGGCATAGACGGCGCCCTCGCCTGCGTCGTTCCAGAGACCCCAGAGCTGGCGGTCGATCCCGCTGTCCATGGCTTCCCAGGCCGGCAGGTCCCCGCCATGACCGATGTTCGCTGCCGCGATCGCTTCATGGACATCCGGCGCCGCGGTCATGGCCGTGCCGAAGTCGCCGACCGCCAGGGCCTCCCCCGTCGGCAGCGGCACGATGCCCATCAGGTCGTTCCGGGTTGCGCTCTCCAGCCGGTCCACCCGGTTGCCCCGGATGAAATAGATCCGGCCCTTGTCGCCAACCGCCTGCGCCCCGTCGCGATAGGCCGCAAGAGCCCGCAGGCGTGAGAACGGCTGCTCGGCTCC
>JANQQD010000088.1 GCA_028285185.1 Anaerolineae bacterium
TGGCAACACGGACATCATCGGCGGCGACGACGGCATCGATACCGACCGGGACGTCGTCAACTCAACATTCACGATATCGAACAATGCCCGTATCGTCGGCGCAGATGACGGCATCGACTTCGACGGTGACATCATCGGCAGCAACCTCACGATCACGCGCAACCAGACGATCCAGGGCACGGGCTCCGAAAGCAGCGACGGCATCGAGTTCTCAGATCCGATCGTCAGCAACTCGGTGGTCCTGATCGACAACAACACGACCATCCTCGGGGCAGGCGACGGCATCGATTTCAACGATCCGGTCACCGACAGCCGCCTCACGATCTCGAACAATCAGCGGATCCAGGGACTGGGAACCAGAGGCGACGCCATCGAGTTCGCCGACCCGATCGGCGGCACGTCGGTGGTCCTGATCGATGGAAACACGGCCCTCATCGGTGCGGACGACGGCATCTTCCTGGAAGGGATCACCGGCGGCAGGTTGACGATATCGAACAACGCCCTGATCCAGGGCGGGCCCCCGCTTGCCCAGGGCGTGGACTCCAACGGCATCGAATTCGAGGCTCCGATCAACGGGACCGCGCAGGTCGCGATCACCGGCAACACCAACATCACCGGCGCCCTGTTTGGTATCGACTTCCAGTTCGCAATCGGCGGCACGGCGACCGTCAGCATCGACCGCAACGGTTCGGCGACTCAGGGCGGCACACCCTATGACGGGACGGCTGAGGTGGACCTCGCGAGCTTCGCCGTCGTCGGCGCCATCACCAACGGCATCCGGTTCAGCGATATCGGCGCGGCCTCGGGCGTAACCGTCAGCCGCAACATCATCAGCCGCGGCAATGCCGACGGCATCCTCTTCCGCGGGTCGATCAATTCGACCAACCCGACGGCCCTGCACAACAACTTCATCCTGGGCCACGGCGGCAACGGCATCGCGTTCCAGGGCGCCATCACCAGCCGGACGGAGGTGTTCCAGAACTTCATCGCTCGCAACGGCGGCAACGGCATCCTGGTGAGGCCGACCGACGGCCTTTCACCCAACACCCTGTTCGTACAGGTAAACTTCCTACCCGGTGCGGGCTTCGCCAACGGCAATGGCGGCTTCGGCTACAGCCAGCTCGGTATCGGCAGCCCGAGCCTTCAGGGCAACTGGTGGGGCACGCCCGCCCCCGACTTCGTAGCCTCGATCAACGGCGTGGCCGCGGCGGACCTGCCGACGCTGATCGTCACGGCCACCGGCGACGACGATGCGAACGTCTCGCCGCCCTTCGCCAACACGGCGTTTGAGATGTTCGCCTTCCAGCCCGCAGCGATCGGGGTACCGCTGACCGCATCCGCCGTCGACATCCTCGGCTTCGCGACGGATGTCGAGACGCTGCGGGACGAGGTCCGCGGCCCGCGAAGCCAGCTCGACCGCCCGGGCGGCGCGCAGTTCTTCACCAACGAACTGGCCGAGCCGTTCCAGACATCCGTGTTCACCGACGGTTTCTCCATCGGCGAGCTGGAACCCGCGGCGGGCGGAGAGACGAACGGCCCGGTCAATCTGGGCGAGCTTGAGCCCGCCGCCGGCCCCGGCAGCGAGCAGGCTGAGGCCGAGGACCTCTGCGTGGAAACCTATTTCGGCGACTTCTGGAACGCCGTCGCAGCGTGTCAGTAGCTAGCGCCACGGCAACCCTGAAATGCCGAGGATGGGTGACGGTCATCTGAGGTAGCCCAGGGGTTTGCGTCCCCATCCGTGGCTTTCACCGACCCCAAGACATGGAGCGATACAATGCCCGCACAGACGATCGAGTTGGAGGTTCCGTTCATCAGTCAGAGAATGTACGGCGCGCATGCGGATTATAAGGCGAAACGCGTCGAGGAAGGCGGTTGTTGGTTTGCCGCGATCTCCATGATCGGTTTCTTCTGGGAGCCAGGTCCGCGCAAAGGTGTGCCGAGGCAATACAAGACATGGAACGGGAAGGTCAAGGAAAACCCCGACGGAATGCACAAGAGGTACGAAGAACTCAAGAAGAATGAAAACCTTTCTGGCGTTGTTCTCCCAGGAGAAAAAAAGTGGACTGTAGAGCAGCTGGCTGATTTGGTGAGTCGTCGCGGCCCCTGCTATGTGCGCCGCGGCTATGTCAATGAGAATACGGGAAAGCTGGAAGGTGGCCACATCATCGTGCTGACCGGAGCGAATATCGGCCACAAGATGGTGTGTTGTCTCGACCCTTGGGAAGAAGAAGAGCTGAAAGGGCGTCGCGTGTACTCCATTGATGAGTTCAATGGCTTCTTCAAGTGGGTCGAACACCGCCAGGGCATCAGCATGATGTACAAGAAGCGAGACGACCAAGACGCCGCGATTGCCCACATCAACAGCAAGAAAAAATCCAACTGGAACACGATGAATTGGGGCAACTAACGCGAGGGTGGGGCACAGAGGTGAACGACCCGAGACATAGGTGA
>JANQQD010000094.1 GCA_028285185.1 Anaerolineae bacterium
GGTCGATGAAGGTGTCGACACGGTCGCGGCGGGCGTCGATGTAGCGGGCCGTCGCATCGGCCACCACGGCTTCCGCCAATTCTCTGTTCATGGACGCCAACGTGCGGCTGTCCTCGCCCATCTCAAGTTCCGCCGGTTGTGCCATCGATCATGGGGGTTGAAAACATCCCCCTAGAGATGGTGGCGGGCCGATCACACCCCAAGGGTGTCCGCTGCATCCGCCGTCAGGTGTTGTACGGCGCCAAAGCCTACCGGTTGGCCAGCATACTCCTGCATCGCGTCGATCAGACAGCGCCAGAGATAGGCGGCCGACGCGCTGTCGGCCAGCAGGTGCAGGGCCGGGCAGGCGCCGATATCGTCGCGGATGATGACAACGCTCGTGCGTGCCACCGAAGTCTGCGCGATGCTCAGATCGGGGAAGGATCGTGGCCGCAGATCCACGCCGCACAGCTTGGCCATCATCTCCGCACCGCGGTCGCCCAGGACGCGGTACCATAGATGGCTGTCGCGCCGCGGCACCGGGAAGCAAAGGCGCCCGTCATCCTGCCAGGCACCGTTGAGGCGATCGATGGCTGTGCTGTTACCCGTTGGCGGTGGCAGGATCAGAGCCTCGCCCGGCGCCAACCTCGCCACCAGGACGCCATCGTCCTGGCGATAGGCGCGGTTGCTAGTCTCGCCGATCTGCAGACCCCGCTCAGCCAGCCAGGCGATCGCATCCGCGCCCTTGAAGCCGGTGCGCGGCAGCCCGGACAGATCGGCCAAGCCCAGGGTTCGCGCGGCCTTAGCTTCCGCCTCCGGCGTGGCGCCGAAATCGGCAACGACCGTGGCGTCGCCCAGGGTGTCGAAACGGGCACCGGCATCCGCGAGCGCGCGGTGGGCAAACGGGCGGCGCAGCGCAGCAGTCGTCATAGTCGGTCCCGGGTTAGTGGTCAGTCTTCACGGCGGTCGGCCCCACCGTATACTGGAGGGGCCCGACCAACCACAATGAAGGGCCCCTCGATGCGCTCCGGTAACCCCGTCCTCAACGCCAACACCTTCAGGAACGCCGAAGCGGCCGGTGACGGCGTCATGACGCTGTCCGGCACAATCAACAAGACCGGCATCCTGTTCGCCCTGTTGCTGGCCACCGCCGGATACATCTGGTGGCAGATGTCCGATGCGCTCTACGCCGCGGACACCGCCCGGGTGCAGACCCTTTACATCATCGCCGGCATCTCAGCTCTGGTCGGCTTCGTGCTGGCGCTGGTGACAGCCTTCGCCAAGCGCTGGGTCGCGGTCACCGCACCGGCCTACGCACTGGCGCAAGGCTTCTTCCTCGGCGCCACCTCGCTGTCGTTCGAGCAGGCGTATCCCGGCATCGTGGTCCAGGCCGTGGGCCTGACCTTCTGCGTCTTCTTCACGCTGCTGGTGGCCTACAAGACTGGCATCATCAAGGCGACCGAGAACTTCCGGCTGGGCGTGTTCGCGGCGACCAGCGGTGTTGCGCTGTTCTATCTGATCAGCATCGTGCTGCGGCTGCTCGGCATCGGCGGCACCTGGATGCACGACAGCGGCCCCGTGGGCATCCTGATCAGCCTGGTGATCGTCGCCATCGCGGCCCTGAACCTGGTGCTGGATTTCGACTTCATCGAAACCGGTGTGGAGGATCAGGCGCCGAAATACATGGAATGGTATGGCGCCTTCGGCCTGATGGTGACGCTGGTCTGGCTTTATCTGGAGATCCTGCGCTTGCTCGCCAAGCTGCGCAGCCGGTAGCGGAAGCGCCAAAGAAAGAGGGCGGCACCGTCGGTGCCGCCCCTTCAGGCTCAGGTCCGCCCGCAAGCGGGATTGGGATCAGGCGAACAGGTTGTCGTCGTCGATCTGGAAGAGCGAGACGGTGCTGCTCTCCTCGAACGACACGGCCAGCAGCGCTTCGCCGGTCGGGCTGTCGTCGGCCGCGATGAAGGCCAGCCCCTCCGGTGCAACATCGCCGTCCGCGCGCGTATTGATGTACTGGACGAAGTCCGGGCTGTTCGGATCGGTGATGTCGTAGACCATCACGCCGCCGACCCGCTCCAGCCCGACGAAGGCGAAGGTGTTGTCGCCGATCTCGCCCACGACCACGCCCTCCGGCTCCGGCCCCTTGTTGTCGGACCGGTTGTCGAAGTCGCCGGCCACGCCTTCGTCGTTGAAGAAGGCCGGGTCGAGCTGGGTCGCAACGATGCTCTCGAAGTCGTCGCCGCTGTCGTAGACCAGGTTGCCGCTGTCGTCCCAGATCGAGAAGGACCGCGCCCCGTAGGCGAACAGTTCGTCGAAGTCGCCGTCACCGTCGGTGTCGCCGTCGATGTTGGACACCTGCAGCCGGCCGAGGTCTCCCTCCTGCTGCAGGTCGGCAGCGTTCGGGAAGGCAGTCGGATCGAGCGTCAGGTCTGCGATCCTTTCGTCCTCATCCCGGGCGTCGCCCTCGTTCGCCGTCACGAAATAGGTCTGGCCACCGGCTTCGTAAGAGGCGATGGCATCCGGCATGTACATGCCGACGACCGGTGCGGTGTCGATGAAGATGCCGCCGTCGCGGTCGCTGGTGTCGAGCCCCTGGCCCGGCAGGCTGTGGTCCTTCACGCCCAGCGGCAGGATGTCGGTGACCGTGGCCGTGGCGATGTCCACCACCGCGACGGCGTTGTTCTCCTGCAGGGTGACGAAGGCCGTCGTGCCGTCGGGCGACACGGCGATGTATTCCGGCTCCAGATCCTCCGAGACCGTCTTGCCGGGGAAGATGCGGACGCCGGCGTCGCGCAGTGCGTCTTCCTGGCCGTTGAACGCGGTGAAGTCGGCCGTCGTAACGGTGGCGCTGCCGACGCCGCCGCTGATGTCGATGATGTCGATCGAGCCTTCCGGATCCACGCCACCGTCGGCCTCACCCTCAATGGCGACCAGAACCGTCATGCCGTCCGGCGTGAAGGTCACCATGTCGGGCAGTGACCCGACGGTCACCGCGTTCAGGAAGGTACCGTCGGCATCGAAGAAGGCGACACGACCCGGATCGGTCTCCGGATCCGCCGACACCGCCACAGCCACGATGCCGTCCTTCACGGCGACACTGGTCACGCTGTCGGCCGTGAAGCCGGCGATGGCCGCGGGTACGTCGATGAAGAACGCGAACGTCGGGTTCGTCGGATCGCTGATGTCCAGCACATCCAGCCCGTCGCCGGTGGTCACGAAAATGCGCTGCGTGCCCGGATCGTGGGCGACGATCTCAGCACCCGAGGTGGTCGCACGGCCCAGGAACTGCAGCGTGATCTCTTCCGTCGCTTCCGGCGGGACCGGGATCTCTGCGTCGTCGAACTTCAGGATCTCGGTGTTGACGATCGTCGTGACGTGGCCATTGTCGACACGGGTCAGCGTGACAACACCATCGGTCTGGTCGAAGACGAAGTCTTCCTGGTTGCCCGAGACGACCGCCGTATCGATCCCCTCGCCGCCGTCCAAGAAGTCGTAGCTGTTGCCGCTGATCAGCGT
>JANQQD010000101.1 GCA_028285185.1 Anaerolineae bacterium
GATCCGCGCCTGGTGGTCGACGTTGTTGGTGCCCCAGAACGCCGCGAATTTGCGGAACAGATACGCCTGCTCGTTGTTGTGCTTGGCCGAACCCAGCCAATACACGGAATCGGGTCCCGAGGCCTCCCGGATCGACAGCATCTGGTCGCCGATTTCCTCGATCGCCTGATCCCATGAGACGCGGGTCCACTCGCCGCCCACAAGCTTCGTGGGGTATTTCAGGCGCCGCTCGCCGACCGAGTGATCGCGGACCGCAGCACCCTTGGCACAATGGGCGCCCAGGCTGAAGGGGGAGTCGAACCCGGGCTCCTGGCCCGTCCACACGCCGTTCTCCACCTCCGCGATCACGGAACAGCCGACCGAGCAGTGAGTGCAGACCGACTGGATCACCTGCACGCCATCGGCAGAGGCTTCCTGCGCCTTGGCAGGCCGGACGACACCGCCGACGCAGGTCGACGCCGCGGCCACGCCGCCGACGGCAAGGCCCGAGTTCTTCAAGAATGTGCGGCGGTCGACCGTGTTGATCGTCGGCTCCGTCTGGGCGGACGACAGACGGGCGCGGTGGGCAACCCCGTTTGTCTTCTTCCTGAGCATGGTTTCCTCCAGATGGTCTTCTTGGGCGCATCACGCCGCAGGCGGGGCAGGTCCGCTGCGGCCGGCCAGCGCGTGTTCCTCAACCCCGAAAAGCGCCCTAGAACTTGGCGCTGTCGTAATAGGTCTTGATGTGCTGGGTTTCGCGGTAGCCGGGCCCGGTGGCTTCATCCGCCTCAAGCGCCGCGGCTTCGCCTGCGCTCAACGCCGCCACCCCGCCCGCGACCGTGCCGAGACCGGCCAATTGCAGGAAATTGCGCCGGCTGGGTCCATCTGTGCGCGCGTCTTCGGACATGCTGTTCCTCTCCTCGTTCAGCCCGGTTGACGTGCGATCTCCGTGTCCGGGCTCTTTGATTTTCCGTTCTCTCTGGTGGACAGGGCCGAAAACCGGTGGGCGGAACGGTGTGCGCCGCCGGACGCCCCAATCAGGTCATGCGAAAAGCGGTCTCCTCGATCTCCATCAGCAGGCGGCCGATCGTGCCCACCGGCCGGTAGAACACGGCGGTTTTGGCCGTTTCCAGATCGCCGAATACGTGTGTGGCCCAGGGCGCCACATGGGCGTCGAAGAATGACCGCTGGGTGGCGAGCGCGGCCGGAGGCCCGAAACCGCCGCTGATCAGCCCCGCCATCATGCCCATAAGGGCGCCGATATGGTCTTCCGGCTCTTTGAACGACGGATCGCGCGCGATGCCCAGATCCCGCATGGTCGACCGTAGGGCCGCCAGCGGTTTACCGTTTACGAACCCGGTCAGATAGTAAGAGGCATAGGGCAGCAGCTCGCCGCGCCCCACACCGATGAACAGGTCGTGGTACTCGCGTCCGATCGCCTCGGCATCCCGCGAGGCCGCAGCCGACGCCAACGCGGTGTAGGCTTGGCCGAGATCCGACTGATCCCCGGACAACCCCCTGATTTCATCGAGACTTTCGGCCGTAGGCGGGCGGACGAGCAAGCGCGCCAGCAGCGCGTAGGCAGCTGCGCGTAGACGATCTTCCTCCGCGACAGGCTCTGCAGGCGTAAATTCCTGCTCAGCGGATGAGGAATACTGCCGTGCCGCGATGGCCCCTACTCCCACTATGATCGAATGATTATTGCTCACAGCAACCAGTCTGCGCAATGGTTCATTCGTGGTCAAATGATCGCAGTTCTAATGTTACGCGGGCATCGGCTCGCCCTCGAGATGATAATGATTATCAATTGCGCCGCGCGCCACGCTAAGATCATCGCTTTCCTTGGATATCCCAGCGCACGACTAGGCGATCACTTGATGACGCCCGTACAGTTCCAAGGGTGTGCCGATCGACGCCTTTCGATCATCCCTCAAGACACGACGATACGCGGTGGCGGCTTGACCCCACCATGCGCACGCTCGGCGTCAAGGCGACCAATCACACGATCGGCAATGGCACGATAGGCCTTCGCATACGGGCTCTGTGGCTGCGCGACCACGATTGGGGTCCCCGCGTCGGAACTCTGTCGTATGTCGACGTGCAGGGGAACCTCCCCCAGGAAGGGTACGCCGATCTTCTCCGCCTCGCGGCGCGTCCCGCCATGGCCGAACAGGTCGTCCGTCTGCCCGCAATGGGAGCAGATGTAGTAGCTCATATTCTCCACGAACCCGAGCACGGGGACGTCGACCTTGCGGAACATGTTCAGCGCCTTGCGTGCGTCGATCAGCGCCAGATCCTGCGGCGTGGAGACGATCACCGCACCAGAGAGCGGAACCTGTTGGGCCAGGGTCAACTGGGCATCGCCGGTGCCGGGTGGCATGTCCACCACCATCACATCCAGCGCACCCCACTCGACCTCATGCAGCATCTGGGTAATCGCCGAGATGACCATCGGTCCGCGCCAGATCATCGGCGTGTCTTCTTCGACCAGAAAGCCCATGGACATCGCTTTCAGCCCATAGCTGGACATGGGCTTCAGCGTCCGCCCGCCGGCTGCCGTGGGGCGGCCCGTCAGCCGCAAGAGACGCGGGATGGACGGGCCATAGATGTCGGCATCCAAGATCCCGACACGCGCGCCGCCGGCCGCAAGGCCCAGCGCGATGTTGACCGAGGTCGTCGACTTGCCCACTCCGCCCTTGCCCGACGCCACTGCGATGACGGCGCCGACATCGGCCATGGCGCCCCTGGCATGGGGCGTCGTCTGGGCGCCGGAATGGGCAGATGGCAACTCCGGCCCGGGCATACCGGATCTGGGCGACTGGATGCGCGCCGGTTCGGGCTTGCCTGCACGCTCTGCGGTCAGCACGGCGACGACGTCGCGGACACCCGGCAACTCCCCAACGACCTTCATGGCGGCCTGGCGCAAGGGCTCCAGCTCTCGGGCCCGATCCGCCGGAATGGTGATGGCGAAAGTCACGCGGCCCTGATCGACCAGGATCTCGGAGACCAGTCCCAGTTCTACGACATCGCTGGTCAGATCTGGGCCCTTGACCTTCCGTAACGCCTCGACGATCTCAGTTTTTCCTATCCCGCCATCGGTCATCCGGTCGTCCCAGTCCTCCCTGCCAGTCACCAGGGCCACCGCAAAAGGTCCATTCACATGCGATATGGCCGTTGATCGACCATGCGCCGCCGCACGATCGCTATGATCATGCTACAGTAATGTCGCGCTTGAAAGCAGTGGCCCGGCCTTTGCCGGACCGAACCCGAAGCCCCGCGAAACGGCATGGAAACCAGACTATCCGACCCCGAATATCTGACGACGCGGGAGGTCGCGGCCCTGCTTCGTGTCAAGGAACGGAAAGTCTATGAACTGGCGGCCGCCGGCGAGATTCCCTGTCGGCGGCTCACCGGAAAGCTGTTGTTTCCCCGGCTGGCGATCGAATCCTGGCTATCGGGCAAATCGACGGAGACGCCGCGGGACCGCGCTTGGCCACCGGATGTCATCGCCGGCAGCCACGACCCGCTCTTGGACTGGGCCATCCGCGAATCCGGGTCACAGCTTGCCACGCTGTTCGACGGCAGCCTGGACGGGCTGGAGCGGGTGGGCGCCAGCCAGGCGATTGCCGCCGGCATGCATGTCTACGAACCCGAAAACGGCGGCTGGAACATCGCCCATGTTGAAGAGCGGCTGGCGGATCAGCCGGTCGTCCTGATCGAATGGGCTAGAAGGCGCCAGGGCTTGATCCTGTCACCGGGCTCGGCGAACGACGTGCGGACCGTTGGCGATCTGCGCGGCAGGCGGCTGGTCCAGCGCCAGGCGGCCGCCGGAGCGGGCATTCTGTTGCACCATCTGATGGAAACGCAGGCCGTGCCGATGGACGAGGTCGACCTGTTGCCCGACCTGATGCGCACCGAAACGGAAGCCGCCGCGGCCGTGGCCGTGGGCCGCGCCGACGCCGCACCGGGGCTTGAGGCCATGGCCCGTCAGTTCGGTCTGGCCTTCCTGCCGACGATTGAGGAGCGCTTCGACCTTCTGGTCGACCGCCGTGCCTGGTTTGAACCTCCGATGCAGCGGCTGCTGGCGTTCTGCAGGTCGGCGGAATTCGCCGCCAAAGCCGAAGAGCTCGGCGGCTACAACCTCGCCGACCATGGGCGCGTTCGCTGGAACGGGCCGTAAGGGCGGATCAGACCAGCAGCAGCCCAGCCAGATAGGCGCTGGCTTCGCGCGACTGCGGTCGGTCGAGAAGCTGCCGTGCTGGGCCACTCTCCACCACGCGGCCGCGGTGCAGGAAGGCGATGTCGTCGGCCAGACGCCGCGCCTGGCCGGCCTCGTGGGTGACCAGCACGATCTTCACGCCGTCATCCGCCGCGCCCCTTGCCAGCCCCTCGATCATCGCCGTCGCCGGCGGATCGAGGCTGGCCGAGGGCTCGTCGAGCAACAGGACGCGGGGATGCGCAGCCAGCGCCCGCACCATGGCCACACGCTGCTGTTCGCCCCGCGACAGCACGCGTGCCGGCCGGTCGGCCAGGTCCTGCAGCCGCCCGATCTCCAGCAATTCGCCGACGCGTGCCGCACGCCGGTGGCGCGGGACGCCGTAGATCTTCAGCGCGTGCTCGAGATTGGCCCGGACGGTGCGGCGGAACAGCACCGGCTTCTGGAAGACGAGCGCCACGTCGCGCGCTGAGCAGATCCTGTCGTCGTGCCAGACGATGCGACCCCGCGACGGTGCGATCAGGCCGGCGAGCAGCCGCAATGTCAGGCTCTTGCCGGCCCCGTTCGGCCCCATGAGCGCCGTGATGCCAGCGCAGGGGATTTCCAGATGAAGATCGTCCAGCAGCGGCTTGCCGCCGCGCTCGTAGCTCACGCCCTCCAGCGTGACGGCGGCCATAGGGACGGCAACGGGCGTTGCGGCCCCGAGATCGGCCTGCAGTGCGGCAGGCTCAAGCGTAGGCGCGGCGTTGGGCACTCGCCTTCAATCCGATCAGGCCGGCATTCACCAGAACCGACAGCACCACCAGGATGATGCCGAGGCCCAGCGCGAACGCCAGTTCGCCCCGCGACGTCTCAAGCGCGATCGACGTGGTCATGACGCGGGTCAGATGGTTGATGTTGCCGCCGACGATCATCACCGCGCCGACCTCGGCCAGCGCCCGGCCGACGCCGGCGAGTGCTGCAGTCACCAGCGAATACCGGGCATCCCACAAGAGCGTGGCCACGGTCAGCGCCCGGCCTGCGCCCATGGACTTCAACAGCTCGTCGTATTCCCCGTAGAGGTCTTCGATGAACTGGCGCGTGAGCGACGCCACGATCGGCGTCACAAGCAAAGTCTGCGCGATGATCATCGCCGTCGGCGAATAGAGCAGCTGCAGCACGCCCAGCGGCCCGGCGTTTGACAGCAGCATGTAGACGATCAGGCCGACGACGACCGGCGGCAACCCCATCAGCGCGCTGGTCAGCACCACCAGGATGCCGCGGCCGGGAAACCGCGTGATCGCCAGGGTGGCCCCGAGGGGCAATCCGATCAGGCAGGCAACGAGCACGGCCACCATGGTTACGCGTAGTGAGAGGCCGATGACCTCCATCAACTCCGCGTCCGCGGTCGCAATCAGCGTGAAGGCGCTGGCAAAGGCGGCTCCGAAGTCATGCATCAGCGCCGGGCCTCGATTGCGTGGCATATGCCGCGTTCATGTGCATTCTATGTCGATTCCTCCCGAAAGCATCAACAATAATGCACAAAAATAGCATCTTTAGAAATCAAAGTGCGCGGATTGGCCGCCGGCGCATGCGGACGGTCAGCCCTTTCGGGTGCAACCGGCAGTAGGGATCGGCAGTCGAGTGGTGTCAGCCCTGGCGGGGCACAATCACGGCCATGGCGCCCTGGGCGATGGCGCTCAGCGTCTCGCTGCCGTCTTCACCGATCACCGTGACATCGGCACGGCAGACGATCAGGGTCCGGCCCGGCTTGACGACCGTGCCGCGGGCAACGAGCGTCGGCCCCAGAGCCGGCGACAACAGGTTCGCCTTGTATTCGGCGCCGACAACGTTGTGTCCCGCCGCCACAAGGGTCGCCGCGGCAGCGCCCATCACCGCCTCGGCCATGCCGCCGATGACACCGCCGTGGAAGAAGCCGTTCTGCTGGCCGATATCGGGGCGATAGGCGACGCGGTATTCGACCTCTCCGGGTTCGACACGCGCAAGTTCGACGCCGATCAGGCTCAGATAGCCCTGTGCCGCCACGTATTGGACAAGGAATTCCCGAAACTCTGGATTGCGCGGTTCGAAGCGGCTCACGGGATGGATACCTCGGCGGCCTGTAAGGCCGGTTCCGGACAGGAACGCCAGTGATAGACAACGCCACGCCCGACCGCCACGCTCAATTCGATAGGAACGTCGGCCGGCGGTCCGGGCCGCCTGGGCGCTGTTGATGACTACCCCGCCATGAGTGCCTGGCGATGTCGGATCCCTACGCTGTCGAGCGTCCTTGAACGCCAGGCGACAATCCCGTGGGAGAATTGGCATGCTCTACTCGATCCTAATCTATTCCGCCGACGGAGTGTTCGACCGGCTGCCGCCGGACGAGCAGGAAGCCGTCTTGCAGAAGCACCGCGACCTGCAGGCGCGGCTGAAGGAACGCAGCGCCTTCGCCGTGGCCAAGCTGATGCCCGTCAGCAATGCCGTCACGCTGAAGCGGCCGCCCGACCAAGGTCAGAAACCCCTGGTGGTCGACGGACCGTTCGCTGAGACGAAAGAGCGCTTCATGGGCCTCTACATCTTCGACTGTGCGTCGCTGGACGAGGCGCTGGAGTTCGCCGGCTCTCTCGGCACGTTCCACGATGCGCTCGAGGTACGTCCGGTGGCTTGGGCGGGCGGCATTCTGGAGAACCGGTGACCGCCCCTAGCGCGTGGCTGGCGGCCCGCTTCGCCGACATACGGCCGAAGGCGATCGCCGCCTTGATGCGCCAGTTCCGCGACCTGGACCTGGCGGAAGAGGCGTTCTCCGCAAGCTGCCTGAAGGCCGTGCAGGTGTGGCCACGCCAGGGCCTGCCTGATGACCCGCTGGCCTGGCTGCTTTCCGTCGGCCGCAATGCCGGGATCGACAGCCTTCGCCGGTCGGCACGGTTCCGCGACGACGCGTCATCGGGCGATGCGGACCTGGACACGGAAGGCGACTTGGTCGACCGGATCGACATGGCCGGCTTGCGCGACGATGTGCTGCGCCTCTTGTTCATCTGCTGCCGACCCGACCTGACAGTCCAGGATCAGTCCGCCCTGGCACTCAGGATCGTCGGTGGCCTCTCAGTGGCGGAGATTGCCCGCGCCTTCCTGGTCAAGCCCAAGGCCATGGAACAGCGTATCACCCGTGCCAAGCGGACCGCGATGCGCGCCGACATCCCGTTCCAGACGCCGGATCTGGCGGAACGCCACGCCCGCCTGAAGACCGTCTCGCTGCTGGTCTATCTGATGTTCAACGAAGGCTGGTCGGCAAGCGCCGGGGATACGCTGATCAAAGCCCCGCTGTGCGAGGAGGCGATCCGGCTGGCGCGGCTGTTGCTTGATCTGTTCCCCAGCGTCAGCGAACTGATGGGGCTTCTGGCGCTGTTCCTGCTGCAGCATTCGCGAAGGCGAGCGCGCATCACGCCTGACGGCGAATTGGTCGCGCTGGACCACCAGGACCGCGCGCTCTGGGATCGGCCGATGATCGCAGAGGCGCAGGCTCTCCTGGAAAAGGCGCTGCGCCACGGCACGCCGGGGCCCTATCAGATCCAGGCGGCGATCTCCGCCGTCCATGCTGCTGCGGCGAACGCTGAGGTCACGGACTGGCGCGAGATCGAACGCCTCTATGCCGCACTCTACCTGATGCAGCCGTCGCCGGTGGTCAGGCTGAACCACGCCGCAGCCGTCGCCAAGGTGGAGGGGCCGGATGCGGCGCTCCGTATCCTGGAAACGCTTGAATGCGATCTTGCCGGCTATCAGTGGTTCCACACCACCCGGGCCGCGTTCTTCACTGAACTTGGCAACGCCGGCGCGGCGAAAGCGGCGCTTGAGTGCGCCCTCTCCCTAGGGCCAACGGAGCCCGAACGGCGCCATCTGCGCCGCCAGATCGCCAACTGCGAAAAAAACCTCTAAGGCCTGTCGGATCTCCGTCGCCGCCGTCGTCCTCGGCCACGTCTGCACATGGCAGGCGGGGCACTTCAACGGAGACCCAACCATGTCCCATTCGATGACGACGCCCGGCGTGGCCGGCTGGATCGAACATTCCGGCCCTGACGCAGCAGCCGCCAAACGGTTCTACAGCGATGTTCTGGGATGGACGATCGCCGACATCCCGATGAAAGACGGGGCCGGCTATTCCGGCATCATGATCGGCGAAACCCCCATCGGCGGCTTCTCGCCATTCCCCTCGGACCATGGCGCGTGGACGATCTACATCACGGTGGAAGACGTCGATGCGCGTCTGGAGAAAGCGCAAGCCGCAGGCGCCAAGCTGCTGCACGGCCCGATGGATGTGCCCGGCGTCGGCCGCATGGCGACCATCGCAGATCCGCACGGGGCGCACATCGCCATGATCACCTATGAGAGCATGGGCGGGTAACCCGCCGCCGGCACGGGGCATCGGGCAGCCGATGCCCCCAACCTTGAGGACCAGCCATGGCCTATGATGAAGAGCTGGCCCAGCGCTTTCGCGACGGCCTCGGCGGCATGGCCGGCATTTCGGAGAAGCGGATGATGGGGGGCGTCTGCTTCTTGCTCCACGGCAACATGCTGGGCGGCGCCGACCGGACCAAGGCCGGCGAGGGACGGTTCATGCTGCGCGTCGGCAAAGAGAACGAAGCCGAAGCGTTGCAGCGGCCAGGCGCCATGCCGGTGAATTTCACCGGCCGGCATATGGGCGGGCTTGTCTTCGTTGACGCAGCCGCCTGTGACCATGCCACCCTGGAGGGCTGGATTGCGCTCGCGCTTCGCTTCGTCTCGACCCTTCCGCCCAAATGACCAGAGGCATGAGGAGACGCAGCCCATGACGGAGACAACATTCTCCGCCTTCCCGGCGGAGACCCTCGACTTCCTTTCCGACCTGAAGGCCAACAACAACCGCCAGTGGTTCACCGACAACAAAGAGATCTATGAGCGCGCTGTGAAGCAGCCCGCCGATCGGTTCTGCGCCGCTATCGCAGCGCGGCTGGAGACGCTGACCGGGCAAGCCCATACCTCCCGGGTCTACCGGCTGCATCGCGACCTCCGGTTCGCGAAAGACAAGACGCCGTACAATGCGCACCTGCACATCGCATTCATGCCGCAAGGTGACCTTTCCACCCCGCCAAGCTGGTTCTTCGGCCTGGAACCCGATCACCTGACGCTGGGGGCCGGCGTCTTTGCGTTCGAAAAGCCGGCGCTGGAGCGCTTCCGGGCGCAGGTTGCGGGCTCGGCCGGCGACACGCTGTCGCAAACTCTGGCTGACCTGAAGGCCGACGGCGCCCGCATCGGCGAACCGGAGCTGGCCCGCGTTCCGGCCGGCTATCCCAAGGACCATCCCAATGCCGATCTGCTGCGCCGCAAGGGCCTGTCGGCCTGGATCGACATCGCCCCTCCCGACACGGCAACCCGCGGAGACTTCATGGAGGAATGCCTGGGCGTTTTCACCCGGCTGAAACCGCTGGTCGACTGGCTTTCCTTCGCCTGCTAGCCGCAGCATTTTCGCCCGGCCGGTCGACTTGAGCGGCATCCGCCGCCATCATCATGGCAATGGCGACAGGCGGAGAGCGGGACGTGGCAGCTGACATGGGCCAGTTCGTCGAAGGCGGCGGTGGGGTCGACCTTTACGCCCGCGAATGGGGCAACCCGGACGGACCGGAGATCCTGTTGATCCATGGGTGGTCACAGGCGCACGCCTCATGGGTGACGGTGTATGACAGCCCGCTTGCCGACCGGTTCCGGTTTGTGGCGTTCGACCTGCGCGGCCACGGCTTTTCCGCAAGGCCCAACGCGCCCAGCGCCTACCAGGACGGCGACCTGATGGCGGACGACGTGCGGGCTGTGATCGACGCCTTCGGCCTCTCAAGCCCCGTGCTGGTCGGCTGGTCCTATGGCGGCATCATTGTCGGGGACTATCTGGCAAAGTACGGCGACTGCGGCATCGCGGGCGTCGTCACCATCGGCGCCTTCTTCCGAAACGGCCCCGGCGCGGCAGAGCAGATTTTCGGCCCCACCGTGGCGGCTGTCGGCCGCAGCACCTTCAGCCTCGATTTCGCGACCCAGATCGACGGCATCCGGCGCTTCATCGACGGCGCCATGGTGGCCCCGCTCTCGCCGGACCAGCTTGCCGAAGCTGTCGCGCTGAACATGATGACGCCGCCACAGGTGCGCGCCGCCCTTCTGACGCGCGTGGTCGATCATGGGCCGGCCTATGCCGCAACGACGAAACCGCTCTTGGTCATCCACGGGGCGGAGGACCAAATCGTCCACGTCCGCGTCAGCGAAGCATTCCGCGACATCTGCGCCGATGCCGAGGTGATCGTCTATGACGGCATCGGCCATGTGCCGTTCTTCGAGGCCGCCGGGCACTTCAACGCCGACCTGGCCCACTTTGTCGAGTGTCTGCCGTAACAGTCGTCGGGCGGCCGAGCCTGCAGCGCCACCCATGTTCCCCGCACAGCAGATTAGGCCGCCATAGCGGTGAAGTGTCAGGGTCGTTATGCTAAAGAAATGTTACCGCGCAGCGCGGCACCAACAATGATGCGAAAAGGCGGCGCCCATGTCGTTCAATCTCACCTATCTCGATCGCTTCAAGATCGAGAATAAGCGCGCCGGATTGACCGAACCGTCCGGCATTGCACTTGCGCATGACGGCGCCGGCTTCTGGACCGTGAGCGACGACACGAAACGCATCCTTTATCTGAGCTTGGACGGCAAGGTGGATAAAGGCCGTTCCTTCAAGATTCCGGACAATGAGCTTGAAGGCGTGACCACGCATCCCGGTGGGAAAACGCTGTTTGCCGTGCGGGAGAAGGGCAACGAGATCTTGAAGCTGAACATCGCCAAGCAATCCGTCATGGCGCGGCGGCGATTGGCCGAAATGGAGGGGTACGATCGGATTGCCGGCCATCTCGCAGGTAGCGGCGAGGATAACAAGGGGCTGGAAGGGGTCGCCTGGAATGCCGATACCCGCTCGCTGTTCTGCGTCAAGGAAAGCGACCCAGGGCTGATGATCGAAGTGTCGTCCGATCTTAAGAAGATTCGGCACCACACCCTGTTCACCGACGAAATGGGGTTCTCAGACCCTGAGGGGCGTGCGGGAACGGTCGACTATTCCGGCCTCTGTCATGATCCGACCCGCAAGGGATTATGGATCGTGAGCGACAGGGCAAAACGGCTCTACCTCTATTGCCCGAAGGAAGGGCGCGTCCTTCACAGCGCGGCACTGGGGTATGGCAGGAACGGCGAGTACAGAGAGGTGAAGCAGGCGGAAGGCGTGACTTTCGATCCTGCAACGGGCCACCTCTACATCGTCAGCGACGCTGAGGCTCGTCTCTACGTCTTTGACGTCCGGGCCTGACACAGTCCCGTCGGCTTCAACACTGAGGCGAAGCGTCAGACGCAGATGCCAACGGCCCCGCGTGTATCGGCGCCGGTGAGATCAGCGCCCCGCAGATCGGCGCCGCTTAAGTCACAGTCCAGCAGAATGGCATCCGACAGGTTGGCATCCCTGAGATCAGAGCGACCCAACTTCGCCCCGGAAAGGTTGACCTGGCTCAGATCCGCTTCGTTGAGATTGACCTCTTCCAGGCGGGCGTTCCTGAGTGACGTTACCGCCTTGCGGCCGCTCGTTCCCGTCAGGATCAGTGGCGACAGCCGGGCATGCGTCAGACATCCTCTCGACAGGTTGGCGCCATCGAGGTTCGTACCCCGGAGATCCGCATCCGTCATGTTCACATTGAGGGCCATGACCCGCGACAGATTGGCGGCACAGAACTGCGTACCGGACAGGTCGGCACAGGACAGGTTGGTCAATGCAAGGTTGGCGGCCGACAGATCCATCCCGGCCAACTGCGCCTGCCGCAAATCGACGCGGCTGAGATCGGCCTGATGTCCCTCGCTTCCCAGCGTGCGGACCCAGCGCATGTGGTTGCGCAGCAACTCAGCAATCGACTTGTCCAGATTGTCGAGCTGGATCGAGGTGATCGCGCGCGACACGTCCACCTTGCGCATGTCTGAATAGCGATACTGCGATGCCGTCAGGTCGGCACCATCAAGGTCGGTGTTGTCCAACAAGGCCCCGGCGAGCATGGCACCGTGCAAGACGCAGCCCTTGAGCGACGCGTTAGTCAGGTCCGCCCCGGCGAACAGGGCACCGCGCATATCGCTGTCCGACAGATCTGCATGCGCCAAATTGGCGCCACTGAGATCGGCGTTGCGCATGCTGGTACGCTGGCCGAAGATGCGGCCAATCCTGGCGTCCTTCAGGTTCGCTCGCTCAAGATTGGCCCCGTCGATGACGGCATCGGCCTCGCGCATCGGCACCAGGTTCCCGTCTTCGTCCTGACGCAGGATGAACCCGGCACGGATGTCCGCGCGTCGCAGATCCGCACCTGCCAGATTGGCGTTGGACAGGATAGCTCCACGCAAATCGGCACGCTCCAGATGGGCGTCGCGCAAGTCCGCTCCTGTGCAATCCGCTCCGAACAGGTTGGCACCGGTCAGGCGGGCACCGCGCAGGCAGATGTTCGTCAGCCGCGCGCCCACCATTTCAGCCTCACGCAGATCGGTCCCGTTCAGCGCCAGACCGGAGCAGTCATGGAAGCTGATGATCAGGCGCCGGGCGTCGCGCCGACCATTCAGGTAGTTGTAGTGACGCCGAACGTGTTCGATGAGTTCCGGCTGGGTAAGCCGCCCTCTGACCGGCGGCCCATTCGCCTCATCGTCAGCGAGAGTCATCGGGTCCGCGACCATCGACGGGAGCCTCCGCGTGTGCAAGCGCGCGTTCGACTGCCGGGACACTTCGCCGATATCGCGAGGCCAGGACAGTCGGCCATGGAGCCACGGACGGCCTCCGAGACGCGAGTGTCACTCTTCTCAATACGTTGGCGCGGTTAAGATTCGCTTACGCCATCCCGCGGCGGGCCGCATCGGCATCGCCGGCGATGCGCAAGCGCGGCTAAAGGTCTTTGACGCCCGGGCCCTGAGACGTGGCCGTTGCCGCTCAGTACCGGACACCCACGGCCCCGCGCAGGTCGGCACCATCCAGATTGGCGCCACGCAGGTCGGCGCCGGTCAGATCACAATCCAGCAGCACGGCATCCTTCAGGTTCGCGTCCCGGAAATTGGCCCGGATCAGACGGCAGCCGGAAAGGTCCGCCCGTGTCAGGTTGGCCTGATGCAGCTTCGCCTCCTCAAGCCTGGCGCCGCGCAGGGAAGTATGGGCCGCCCGCCCGCTGGTCCCCGTCAGCACCAGCGGCGACAGGCGCGCATGCGAAAGGTTGCATCCGAAAAGATTGGCGCCGTCCAGCCGCGTGCCCCTGAGGTCGGCATCGGTCATATCGGCGTTCATGGCCATCAGTTGCGACAGGTTCGACGCCCGGAACTGCGTGCCCGACAGATTGGCGAAGGACATGTTGGTCAGCGTCAGGTTGGCAGCCGACAGATCCAGCCCCGTCAATTCCGCCTTGCGCAGGTCCACCCGACTGAGATCGGCCTGATGACCCTCGCGCCCGAGGGTGCGCACCCACAGCATGTGGTCGCGCAGCAGTTCGGCAATGGACTTGTCCAGGCTGTCCAGCTCGATCGACGTGATCGCCTTGGACAGGTCCACCTTCAGCATGTCGATATAGCCATATTGCGAGGCCGTCAGGTCCGCGCCTTCCAGATCGGTGTTGTCCAGAAGCGCGCCGGCCAGCACGGCGCCGTGCAGCACGCATCCGCGCAGCGACGTGTTCGTCAGGTCCGCCCCGGCGAAGACGGCGCCGCGGAGGTCGCTGTCGGAGAGATCGGCGTTGGCGAGATTGGCGCCGGTCAGATCGGCATTCAGCATGCTGGTGCGCTGGCCGAAGACGCGGCCGATTCGGGCCCCTTTAAGCTTCGCGCGGTCGAGATTTGCGCCGTCGATCACGGCGTCGGCCTCGCGCATCGGGATCAGGTTGCCATCCTCGTCCTGATGCAGGATGAACCCGTTGCGGATGTCCGCACGGCGCAGGTCGGCGCCCGCAAGCACGGCATTGGAAAGGATCGCCCCCCGCAGATCAGCGCGCTCCAGCACCGCATCCCGCAGGTCGGTTCCTGAGCAGTCCGCGCCGAACAGGTTGGAGCCCGACAGGTTGGCGCCCTGCAGCCGTGAACCCGCCAGCTTCGCGCCGACCATCTCCGCATCCCGGAGATCGGCGCCGTTGAGAGTAAGGTCCGAGCAGTCGAGGAAGCTCACGACAAGGCGCTTGGCGTTCTTTCGCCCATGCAAATAACTGTAGTGATACTTTGCAAGATCTCGTATCTCGGGCTGCGTTACACGGCCCTTCAATGTCCAGCTACCTACACCGTCATCTAATTCATCCATCGCGCACATATCCATAGAATAACTCTCCGTGAGCCCGAACAACGCGACAGGTAGACAATTTAGCGGTATAGGCGTGCCGGCGGCCACTGGAATCGCAGGCTGACGACGGCAGGACCGATCCCCCGCCTCATAGATACGATTGAGCCGTTAAGGATCGCTTACGGCAACATTGGAATTCACCTGATGGTGAATTATACTAAATATGAAGTCATCCAATCGAGGGAGGGTCAGGTCTTTCCCAATCATGTCCCCTTCAGCCTAACCGCTTTCGAGCCCACGCACCGCGCGGCTGACGGTCGTGTAGTGCACGCCGAAATGGCGGGCGATCGCGGCCTGGGAATAGCCGCCGGACAGGTAAGCGTGCGCCATCGCCTCTTTGCGGTCGGCATGTTGCTCCGCATACCAGGCCAACGGCTTCGGCGCGGGGCGGCGCTGGGCGGCCGGTACTTCGGACAGGTCGGCAGCTTGGCCGATCCGGGCCTGCATGGCATCGACGAATTCCGGCGTGCCCAGAAAAATCTGGCGGTGCAGATCCTCCCATACCGGCGGCGCGTCCATACCGTCCGCCACGAAGGCAGCATAAGCCTGCCTTGCCCGCGCGCGACGGCGCCCGAACTGGGACAACAGCCAAGCGGTCTCCAGCCAGTCCGGCGCCTTGGCCTCGCCAAGCACAGCCCGATGGCTGCTCCAATGCCATAGCTCCGCCGACCGCACCAGCTCAGCACGGACCGGGTTCAGCACGACGTGCCGGCAGACCGCCAGAAGATGGGACTCCCGCTCCACCAGGATCGCTTTGTATCGCCCCTGAAAGACGTGCCCCGGCCGGCCGTGGCGCCGGTTGAAAGCCTGGGTATAGATGCCGCCCAGCTGCCGCATGCCGCGCGCCAGGGTGGGCTCCACCGTTTCCACGACCAGGTGATAGTGGTTGTCCATCAGGCAATAGGCATGGACCCGCCATCGGAAACGTTCGCACACACTACCCAGCTGGCGCAGCAGCAGCGCACGGTCGTCTTCATCGGCGAATATGTCGTGCCCGGCATTGCCCCGTGCGGTGAGGTGGTAGAGCGCGCCGGGAAACTCGATGCGAAGCGGTCTGGCCATGGGTCCATGCTAGCATCCCACATCCGATGGCGAAAGACCTGACCCTGAACGAATACCGTCCACGTTTGTGGTGTCGATCCAGGCCAGCATGTGTCGTCTTTTGCGTAGCGGCGGCGTGAGCGACCATGATGGGATCCGTCGTGTGCCTTGCTCCACCGCCCAAGGGAACGACCACCATGGCCATCGCTTCCGCCCTCGGACCCACCGGTCCTGCCCCTTGTTCCGACGCCGAGTGGAAAACCCGCACGGAGCTGTCGGCCGTCTATCACCTGTTGCGCAAATACCGGCTGACCGACCTCACCAACCAATGGCACGCCGCCCGCGTGCCGGGCGAGGAGGCACTGCTGACCCACCATTACGGCCTGTTCAATGAAGAGGTCCGCGCCTCCAACCTGGTCAAGGTCGGCTTCGACCGCACCAACCTGACGCCGGAGAATGGCGAGCCCAACCCCTCGGCCACGGAAATCGCCAAGCTGCTCTTCGAGGCGCGGCCGGAGATTGCCTGCGTCATGCATGTCCACACCAAGGCGATCATGGGCGTTTCGGCCCAAACCCAGGGCCTTCAGCCCTATTCCCAAGCCTTCCTGATGATCGGCGGCGCCGACCAGATCGGCTATACCCGCTATGAATTCGAGTGCACCGACGCGTTCCTGGCCGCGCTGGAGAAGGCGGCCGCGGGCAAATCGATGATCGTTGAGGCCTTCCACGGCGCCTTCGTGCTGGGCCACACCGTGGGCGAAGCCTTCTTCAAGGCCTTCTATCTCGACCAGGCCTGTGCCGTGCAGTTGGCCGTCCAGTCGGCCGGCGCCGCCGGGGCTGAGATCATGACCCTGAACCAGGCAGAGATCGACCGCCACCTCGCCGACATGGCCAAGAGCGACTGGTACGGCTATGAAGGCGCGCTGGAGTGGGAAGCCTGCCTGCGCTGCATGGACCGCGAGGCGCCCCAGTACAAGCAGTAGCGGATCTTCGGGGGATCGACCGATCGCTTACGCGGAGATAGATCGCCGGCTGCAGGACGGCGGTATCGTCATCCTGGACGGCGGCACGGGCACCGAGCTGGAGCGGCGCGGCGTGTCTATGAACCCGGACGCCTGGTGCGGGCCGGCATCGCTGGACAATGCCGACGTCCTGGAGGCCATCCACTGCGACTACATCGCGGCCGGTGCCGATGTCATCACGGCCAACACCTATGCCTCGTCGCGCCTGATGCTGGAGCCCGCCGGGTTCGCCGACCGGTTCGAAGAGATCAACCGCACTGCCGTGCGGGCGGCGCACCGGGCCCGCGAAGCGAGCGGCCGCGCCGACGTGCTGATCGCCGGCTCCCTCTCCCACATGTGCCCTGTGGTCGGCGGCACCAGCCGGCCGGACGAGACGCGCATTCCGTCGAGAGCCGTAGTGACCGAGGCGCTCACGGAGCTTGCGGATCTCTTCCGCCGCGAGGGCTGCGATCTGATCCTCTTGGAAATGATGTACGACCCCGACCGGATGGGCCCGGCCTTTGAGGCGGCAGTCAAAACCGGGCTTCCGGTCTGGGCCGGCTTTTCCGCACGACGTGGCGCCGACGGTGAAGTGCTAAGCTTCCTGCCGGAACGGGACGTGCCGCTTCAGGATCTGGCCGCGGTGCTGCAGGAATTCGACGTCGCGACCGCAGGCGTCATGCACACACCGTCGAACCTGATCGGCGAGGCCGTCGACGCGCTGCGCGGGAGCTTCGCAGGGCCCCTGATGGCCTATCCCGACAGCGGCTATTTCGAGATGCCGCGCTGGCAGTTCAAAGACATCATCCCGCCGGACGAGTTCCGGCGCTTCGCCGCAAACTGGGTGGATTCCGGCGTCCAGATCATCGGAGGCTGCTGCGGCCTTTCTCCGGAGCACATCGCCGCCGTCGCATCGCTGAAGCGGCATGACGGCTGACGCCGGCCGACCGGCGGGCGCAATGTCCTTGGAAGGCGCCCGCGCCGTCGTCACGGCCGGCGCCGCGGGCATCGGCCGGGCGATTGCGGACACATTTGCCGAAGCGGGGTCCCGGATCGCCGTGTGTGATGTGGACGAAGCCGCCCTGGCGGCCTTCCGCGAGAGCCGCCCGGACGCCATCGCCGTCGCGGCCGACGTATCCCGCGAAGCCCACCTCGGCGCCTTCTTCGAAGCCATCGAGGCCGCTTGGGGCGGGGCGGATATCGTCGTCGCCAATGCCGGCATCGGCGGCCCCGCCGGTCCCATCGAGACGATCGCCCTCGATGACTGGAAGGCTTGCCTTGCCGTCAATCTGGACGGGGCGTTCCTGACCTGCCGCTGGGCGGCGCGGATCCTGAAGGCGCAGCAGAGCGGCCTCTTGCTTCTGACCGCTTCCACCGCCGGCCTGTTCGGCTATCCCATGCGCAGCCCCTATGCCGCCGCCAAATGGGGCGTGGTCGGGCTGATGAAGACCCTGGCGATGGAACTCGGGCCCCATGGTGTCCGGGTCAACGCGCTCTGCCCCGGTGCGGTCGAGGGCCCGCGCATGGACCGCGTCGTCGCCAGCGAGTCCCAGGCCCATGGCGTGGACGAGGCCGCGATCCGCCGCCGCTATGTCGACGGAGTCTCTATGAAGACCTGGGTGACGGCTGAAGAGATCGCCGATGCGGCCCTGTTCCTGGCCTCGCCCGCCGGCGCCAAGATCTCGGGCCAGGCCCTGGCCATTGACGGCCACACCGAGACACTGGCGCCCTAAGGCAATCGCTCAGTCTTCGGACCCAGCGCAACCCTCAGCCAAGGCACCGCCGTTTCCGCCTGCCGCTCGAAGGCGGCGATCTCGTTCAGGCGCGCTCGGGTCAGAGCGATCTGATCCAGGCCCTCGACCAAGCAGCGCTTGCGGAAAGGGTCGATTGGGAACGCGATTGCCGTGCCGTCCGGCATCGCCACCGTCTGTCCGGGCAGGTCGACGCTCAGGTGCGTGTCCGGCTGGGCTTCTGCTGCTCCGCGGATCTGCGCCAGTTCCGCATCCGGTAGCGTCATGCACAGCAGGCCGTTTTGCACGGCGTTGGCGGCGAAGATGTCGGCGAAGCCGGTGGCGATCACGCAGCGGATGCCGTAGTCGACCAGCGCATAGACTGCGGCCTCGCGCGACGAGCCGCAGCCGAAATTGGATCCCGCGATCAGGATGCCGGCGTTCCGCCAATACGAGCGATGCAATGGGAATTCAGCGCGCTCATGGCCGTTCTCGTCGAAGCGCAGGTCGTGGAACAGGAAACCGCCGTAGCCCGGTCCGCGCGGCTTGCGCAGGAAGCGCGCCGGAATGATCTGGTCCGTGTCCACATTGGCTTGGTCATAGACGGCCGCGACGGCGGTGAGGCAGGTGAAGGGCTGCATCAGGCCGGCTCCGTCACCGCCAATGTGCGCACATCCGTCAGCCGGCCGGTGACGGCGGCGGCGGCAACCATGGCTGGGCTCATCAAATGGGTGCGCGCACCGCGGCCCTGGCGGCCGGGGAAGTTGCGGTTGGTTGACGAGGCACAGCGCTGCCCCGCTCCCGCCACATCGCCGTTCATGGCGACGCAGAGCGAACAGCCGCTGTCGCGCCAGTCTAGTCCCGCAGCGGTGAAGATGCGGTCCAGCCCCTCGGCCTCCGCCTGCCGCTTCACGGCCGTCGATCCCGGCACCACCATGCCCGGCACCCGCGCCCGGCGACCGCGCAGAACAGCGGCGGCGGCGCGCAGGTCTTCGATGCGGGCGTTGGTGCACGACCCGATGAACACGCGGTCGACGGCGATCTCGGCCAGCGGGGTACCGGGGGTAAGGCCCATATACGCCAGCGACCGGTTCATCGCAGTGCGTCGCTCCTGGTCGGCGACGATGGCCGGGTCCGGCACTGCAGCGTCGATGGGCAAGGCATCTTCGGGGCTGGTGCCCCAGGTCACCGTCGGCGCGATTTCCGAGGCTGCAAGATGCACCTCACGATCAAACACCGCGTCGAGGTCGCTGCGCAGCGCCATCCACGCTTCTGAAGCCTGATCCCAAAGCGCACCCGTGGGCGCGGCGGGCCGGCCGGCGAGATAGGTGAGCGTGGTTTCGTCCGGCGCGATCAGGCCGGCACGGGCCCCCGCCTCGATGGACATGTTGCAGACGGTCATGCGCCCATCCATGGACAGGCCCATGATCGTGCTGCCGGCATATTCGATCACATGGCCCGTGGCCCCGCCGGTGCCGACGCGGGCAATCACGGTCAGAATCAGATCTTTCGCCGTCACGCCCCCCGGCAGCGTGCCGTCCACCATCACCCGCATGGTCTTGGGCCGCCGCTGCCACAGCGTCTGCGTGGCCAGCACATGGGCCACATCGGAGGCACCGATACCGAAGGCGAACGCCCCGAAGGCGCCATGGGTCGATGTATGGCTGTCGCCGCAGACGATCACCGTGCCGGGCAGGGTCAGGCCCAGTTCCGGCCCCACCACATGCACGATGCCCTGGCGCGGGTCGCCGAGACCGAACAGGCGGATGCCCTCGCGTGCCGCGTTGTCGGCCAGCATCCGCACCATGCCGGCGATCTCTGGATCGGCGATCGGTCGGTCGCGGTGCTGCGTCGGCACATAGTGGTCGGCGATGGCAATCGTGAGGTCCGGCCTTCGGACGGAAAGGCCCCGGCGCTGGACAGCGTCGAAGGCGTGGAACGAGCCCTCATGCACGAAATGGCGGTCGACGGACAGCAGCGTACGACCGTCTTCGTCGGCCACCGCATGGGCGTCCCAGATTTTGTCGAACAGAGTGCGCGGCCGGTTCATCTGAGCGCGGGCCCAAGCGGCCGGCCGACCGATGCGGTCCCGCCGCCACGCATCTCGCCCAGGTCGTTCCAGACCCACTGGCCGGCGATCTTGCCCTCGCGCACCACGAACCGGTCGATGAAGCGGATGCCGTCGAACGACGTGCCGTCCGGCCACTCGCCGGCCAGAGTGCCGTGGCAATAGACCACCGCCTCGTCGATGCCCGGCACCTCGTCGAACCCGGCGAAGGTTTTCCACACGCGGCGATACCGCGTCTCACCGAAGGCCACCAGGTCCTCCAGCCGCTTCAGACGGACATCGCCGGGGAAGGTCATCATGAAGTCCGGCGCCAGGAAGGCCCGCGCAGCCTCCAGGTCGCGGCGCTGCATCTCACCCAGGAAGTCGCGCACGAGATCGGCGGCCGGGGTCGGCGGCGTGCCGGGCGTGCGCGGCACGCCGCCGCGCGCATAGTTCTCCGGACCCGTCTCTTGAATCATCACCGTGATGCCGTCCAGCGGGGCGCCGATGGTGGTGCGCACGGCGGCCGTCAACGCCTGATGCAGCCTGGCCTTGGTCGCGGCGTCATAGCCGTCGATAAGCGTGATCTGGACAACTGGCATGATTTCTTCTCTACGAAAGCGTGCGAGTTGTATTAAACATAAGACATTTGGTAGCCTGGGTCATCAGCCGATCAGACGGCGGTCTGCCCGAAGCGTCGGCAACGAAACACCAAGCGTGGGAGGCACAATTCATGTCCAGGAATTCCCGTTTTCTCAGCACCCTGTCCCGCCGCCGGGTGCTGGCCGCCGGCGCGGCCGGCGGTGCAGCATTGGCTGCGACCGCCGGCCTGCCGCGACGCCTGCGCGCCCAGCCGGAGCCGATCAAGGTCGGTATCTTGCATCCGGTCACCGGCGCGATTTCCTATTCCGGCCAGCAAGGCCGCGCCGGCGCCCTGATGGCCATCGAAGACATCAATGCCGCCGGCGGCATCGCCTCGATGGACGGCGCCATGCTGGAGCCGGTGCTGGGCGATGCCCAGTCGCAGCCCGAAGTGGGCGCGGCGGAGGTGGAACGGATGAATGAGGAAGGCGTGTCCGCCATCATCGGCGCCTTTGCCTCCAGCATCTCGCTGGCCACCACCCAGGCCGCGGCACGCTATGACATTCCGCACATCGTCGATGTCGGTGTGTCCGACCAGATCGTCGGCCGCGGGCTGACCAACGTGTTCCGCTTCGGCCCCGGCTTCGGAACCATCGCCGACAGCGCGCTGAACAACCTGGTGACCATCAATGAAGCCGCCGGCAGCCCTGCGCGCACGGTGATGATCATCCACGAAGACAGCCTGTTCGGCAGCGGCCTGGCCGACCTCTTGAACGCGCGCCTGCCCGATTACGGGTTCGAGGTGCTGGACACCATCAGCCATCCGACGCCCACGCGCGACTTCAACAACGTCGTGCTGCAGCTTCAGGCGCGTGAGCCCGACCTGATCATCCCCGCCAACTATTACAACGAATACGTGCTGCTGGCGCGCACCATGCTGCAACAGCGCATCCAGCCCAAGGCGATCTACTCCGTTCTGGGCGGAGCAGCGTCGAGCTTCCGCTTCCTGGAGGAGTTCCCGGACGCGGCCCAGTTCATCATGGACTGCAACCACTGGTTCGACCCGGCCAATCCTGCCGCTGCCGACCTGCGGGCTCGCGTGGAGGCGCAAGACCTCTACTTCACCTACGAGGTGTTCCTGGACTATTGCTGCGTTGGGCTGTTGGCCGATGCGCTGGAGCGTGCCGGCTCCGCCGACCGCGGCGCCGTCACCGAGGCGCTGGCCGCCAGCACCTGGGACGGGCACATCATGCCCTATGGTCCGACCGAATTCGTCGACGGCCAGAACCAGGGCGCTCGGCCGGTGAACACGCAGATCCAGGGCGAGAACATTGAGGTCATCTTCCCCGAAGAGGTGGCGTCGGCGGAGCCTGTGTTCCCCATGCCCGAGCGGGGCTGAGGTCGATCCGGCACGGCGGCGCCTGAGCGGGGCGCCGCCGTGCAGGGCCGTGCGGGCCACCCATGCTTGAGATCACCATCCTGGTGCCGGCCGTCATCAACGGCCTTCTGACTGGCAGCATCTATGCGCTGATCGCGCTGGGGCTGACGCTGATCTACGGCGTGCTGCACATTATCAACTTCGCCCATGGGGCGTTGCTGATGCTGTCGCTGTTCGGCGTCTACTTCCTGCATTCGCTGGCCGGCATCGACCCGTATGTGGCCCTTTTGATCCTGGTGCCGGCCATGTTCGCGCTGGGCTACGGGCTGCAGCGCACGGTGATCGCCCATGCCAGCCACGGCAAGGACGAGAACGTGCTGCTGGTCACGCTGGGGATCGCGCTGATCATCGAGAACCTGGCGCTGTTCTTCTGGCGGTCCGACACCCGCACCATCGACGTGCCCTATGCCTTCGACGTCATCGATGTGGGCTTCGCCTTTCTCTCGGTGCCGCGCGTCGCGGCCTTCGGCGCCGCCTTCGTGGTGGCGGGACTGTTGTGGATGCTGATGACGCGGTCCGATCTCGGCCGCGCCATCCGCGCCGTGGCGAAAGAGCGGCATGGCGCCCGCGTGGTCGGCATCGATGTCGACCACATCTTCGCCATGAGCTACGGCATCGGCACCGCCTGCGTCGCCGCGGCGGCCTGCCTGTTGCTGCCGACCTTCTATGTCACGCCGCAGGTGGGCAACGCCTTCGTGCTGA
Source organism: Anaerolineae bacterium (assembly GCA_028285185.1). Classification (GTDB taxonomy): domain Bacteria; phylum Pseudomonadota; class Alphaproteobacteria; order DSM-16000; family Inquilinaceae; genus JACKIG01. The sequence goes on from JANQQD010000101.1 coordinate 23,103, forward strand.
TCGCCTTTACCGTTGTCGTTCTCGGCGGCATGGGCAGCTTCACCGGGGCGCTGGTCGGTGGCCTGTTGATCGGCGTGGTGGAGTCGCTGGGCGGGTTGTTCCTGGGCGAGACCCTGGGTCAGATCGGCATCTTCCTGGTCTTCATCGCGGTGCTGCTGTTCCGCCCCACCGGCCTGTTCGGAGACCGCGCATGATGGCGGGGCGCTATACGGCAATCGGCATCACGGTGACCGTGCTGGCGGCCCTGCCGCTGGCCGTGACCTCGAACGAGGTCATGATGTTCCTGATCCTCTCGCTGATGTTCGCGTTGCTGGGTCAGGCCTGGAACATCCTCGGCGGCTATGCCGGCCAATTCTCCTTCGGCCATGCGGCGTTCTTCGGGTCGGGCGCCTATGCGACCGCGACCTTGCAGATACATCTCGGACTCAACCCCTGGGTGGCCATGGTGGCCGCCATGGCCGTCGGCGGTCTGGTCGGCGGCCTGATCGGTGCGCTCAGTTTCCGCTTCCGGTTGCGGGGGTCGTACTTCGCGCTGATCACGCTTGCGTTCGCTGAAGTGCTGAGGGTCATCGCCCACACATCGGACTTCACCGGCGGCGGGGCCGGCATCCTGATCCCGCTGGACGAGCGCGCCGCGAACTTCCAGTTCGAGAGCCGGGACGTCTTCTACTATGTGATCTTGGCGATGGTTGCCGCGTCTCTGGTACTCACGCGGGCTCTGGAAGACTCCCGCCTCGGTGCCTGGATGCTCGCCATCCGCGAGAACGAAGACAGCGCCCGGGCCCTCGGCGTCGACACGTTCCGCGTCAAGCTGACGGCGATCATTCTTTCCGGCGCCATGGCGGCGTCAGCCGGTGTCTTCTACACGCAGATCTTCCTCTATCTCGACCCTGGTATCGCGTACGGCGTGGGCTTCTCCGTCGAGGCGCTGCTGGTCCCGATTATCGGCGGCATGGGCACGGTGTTCGGCCCCCTGGTCGGCTCCTTCGTGCTGCACGGCGTGGACGAGGTGACGAAGGATCTGACCGGCGACGCACCGGGCCTGAACCTGGCGCTCTACGGTGCGCTCTTGATCGTCATGTTGCGCTTCCTGCCCGACGGCCTGATGGGGTTGATGGGGCGGCTGCGGCGCGCCGCGGGCCGGCGGCAGCCACAGCGGGCCGGCCGGCTGAAGGAAGCCCGCGATGCTTGAGGTCCGCAACATCTCCAAGAGCTTCGGCGGCCTGCGGGCCGTGGACAATGCTTCGCTGGATGTAAGCAGCGGCGCTATCGTTTCGCTGATCGGTCCGAACGGCGCCGGCAAGACCACGCTGTTCACCATCATCGCCGGGTTCCAGAAGCCTGACGAAGGCCGTGTGCAATTCGAAGGCCGCGACATCACGGGCCTGCCGGCCCACACCATCTGCCGCCTCGGCCTGGTGCGCACCTTTCAGGTCGTCCAGCCCTTCGGCCGGCTGACGGTTCGGGAGAACATCGCCGTCGGCGCCCATCTGCGCCATGCCGACCGCGGCGACGCCCTGGAGAATGCCGAAGCGGTGGCGCGCCGGGTCGGCATGGGCGCCATGCTGGACCAGCCGGCCACCAGCCTGACGGTGGCCGGCCGCAAACGGCTGGAGCTGGCGCGGGCGCTGGCCACCGAGCCCAGCCTTCTGCTGCTGGACGAGGTCATGGCGGGCCTCAACCCGACCGAGATCGACGAGATCGTTCCCGTCATCCGATCGATCCGGGACGACGGCGTGACCATCCTGCTGATCGAGCATGTGATGCGCGCGGTCATGAGCCTGTCTGAGCACACCTATGTGCTGAACAACGGCGCCATCATCGCCAGCGGGCCGCCGCGCACCGTCGCCGCCGACCCGCAGGTGGTCGAAGCCTATCTGGGCCATGGCGCCGCCAAGCGCATTGCGGCCTCGGAGACCGCCCATGCTTGAGGTCTCCGGGCTGCGCGCCGGCTATGGCGAGGTGGAGGTGCTGCGCGAGGTCGACATGGACCTCGGCGGCGGCGAGATCGTCGCCGTCCTGGGCAGCAACGGCGTCGGCAAAACCACGCTCAACAACAATCTCTGCGGCATCTACCGGCCCTTTGCCGGCAGCGTCCGGTTCGCCGGCGAGACGATCACCGGCCGGCCCGCCCACAAGATCGTGGCGGCCGGGCTCGTCCAGGTGCCCGAGGGCCGGCGCATCTTCCCCAACCTGACCGTGCGCGAGAACCTGGAGCTCGGCAGCTACCGCCGCGGGCGCGCGAACCGGGACAGTACGCTGGAGCGGGTGTTCACCACCTTCCCGCGCCTGCGCGAGCGCATGACCCAGCGCGCCGGCACGCTCTCCGGCGGCGAGCAGCAGATGCTGGCCATCGGCCGCGGGCTGATGGCGGAACCGGTGCTGCTGATCCTGGACGAACCGTCGCTGGGCCTGTCGCCCCTGTTGGTGGAGGAGATGTTTGCACTGATCGGCGAGATCAGCCGCCAGGGCATCGCCATCCTCCTGGTCGAACAGAATGTCGTGCAGTCGCTGGAGATCGCCCACCGGGCGTACATCCTTGAACAGGGACGCATCGTTCTCTCTGGCACGGCGGGCGAGCTGTTGCAGAACAGCGACCTGAAACGCGCCTATCTGGGGATCTGAGCCGATGCAGTCCCCTCGCCGCGATCTCAGAGCCCGCCTGGCTGACCCGGCCATTCTGGTTGCCCCCGGCATCTATGACGGCCTGACGGCTGCGCTCGCCGCCGATGCGGGGTTCGAGGCCGTCTACCTCTCCGGCGCGTCGATCGCCTATACCCGCTTCGGCCGCCCCGATATCGGCCTGGTCAGTATGGCGGAGGTGGCGGACACGCTGTCCGCCATCCGCGAACGCGTGGACCTGCCGATCATCATCGACGCCGACACCGGCTACGGCAATGCGCTGAACGTGCAGCGCACCGTGCGGCTGTTCGAGCGCCTTGGGGCCGACGCGATCCAGCTGGAAGACCAGACACTGCCGAAACGCTGCGGTCACCTCAGCGACAAGACGCTGGTGCCGACGGATGAGATGGCCGGCAAGCTGCTGGCCGCGGTGGAGGCACGACAGTCGTCGGAAACCCTGATCATCGCCCGCACCGACGCGCTGGCGGTGGAGGGGTTCGACGCGGCTTGCGCGCGCGCTGAACGATACCTGGAAACCGGGGCCGACATCCTGTTCATCGAAGCACCGCGCAGCGTCGACGAGATGCAGGCGCTCGCCCGACGGTTCGCCGGCCGCGCGCCGCTGATGGCCAATATGGTAGAGGGCGGGACGACGCCGCCGCTGGATGCGGACGCTTTGCAGCGTCTCGGCTTCTCACTGGTGATCTTCCCCGGCGGGCTGGTGCGGGCGCTTGCCGCCACGGCAGAGAGCTATTTCGCCTCGCTCCGGCAGCATGGCAGCACGGCACCGTTTCGTGACCGAATGCTGGACTTCACGGGCCTGAACGCGCGCCTCGGCACGCCGGACCTGCTGGCCGCTGGTCGGCGCTATGCCGGCGAAGACGGCACAATCGGGGAGGCGGATCCATGAGCGTGCAGCCCGCCGAGGGAATCGTTTTCGATGCCACGGTCCCGGTGCTGGTGATCGGGGCCGGGGCCTGCGGCCTCACCGCGGCGCTGGCCGCCCACGCTGCCGGGGCCGAGGTGGTCGTGACAGAACGGGATCCGCTGCCGCAGGGCAATACGGCCCTGTCGGCCGGCCTGGTCCCGGCGGCCGGCACGCGCTTCCAGCGCGCCAAGGGCATCGATGACGACGCGGCACGGTTTGCCGCCGACCTGACGGCCAAGGCGAGGAACCGAGCCGATCCCGCGCTGGTCCAGGCCGTGGCGCAGGCCGCGGCACCCACGATCGAATGGCTGGCCGATGCTGCCGGCATCCCGTTCGAGGTGCTGGACGACTTCGTCTATCCCGGCCATTCGGCCCTGCGCATGCACGCCCTGCCGGAACGCACGGGCGAAGCGTTGATGGGTCACCTGCTCCAGGCGGCGGAGGGTGTTGGCACCACGCTGATGACCGGCGCCAGGGCCGCGACTCTCTATGCCGATGCCGACGGCCGGGTGGCCGGCGTCGACTTGGCCCGCCCGGACGGGGCGGTGGATCGGGTCGGCTGCGGCGCGCTTATCCTGGCCAGCAACGGCTATGGCGGCAATGCGGAAATGGTGCGCGCCCATATCCCCGACATGGCCGACGCGCTCTATTTCGGGCATGAAGGCAACCGCGGCGACGCGGTCGTCTGGGGACGCGCGCTTGGGGCAGCCGTGCGCGACATGTCGGGCTATCAGGGCCACGCGTCGGTCGCCCACCCGCACGGCATCCTGATCACCTGGGCGGTGATCACCGAGGGCGGCATACAGGTGAATGCCGACGGCCGCCGCTTCGCCGACGAGAGCCGCGGCTATTCCGAACAGGCTGTGGACGTGCTGGCCCAGCCCGGCGGCATCGCGTGGACCATCTTCGACGGCCGGATCGCAGACGTCGCCCGGCAGTTCGAAGACTTCCGTAAAGCCGAGGCTGCTGGAGCCGTCAAGCATGCCGGTTCGCTGGAGGGTCTGGCCGAGGCGACGGGTTTGCCGCCCGCGGCACTGGCCGAAACGATGCGGCAGGTCACCACATATGCCGACGGTTCGGTACTGGAGCCGCTTGGCCGCCGCTTCGACCCCCGATCCGTGTTGCTGCCGCCCTATCTCGCAGTCAAGGTCACGGGGGCGCTGTTCCACACGCAAGGCGGCTTGGCTGTCGACGGCCGCGCGCGTGTGCTGCGGCCGGACGGCACGGCGCTGCCGAACCTCTACGCAGGCGGCGGTGCGGCCTGCGGCCTCTCAGGGCCCGAGGCTGCCGGCTATCTCTCCGGCAACGGGCTGGTTACGGCGGTCGTGCTGGGGCGGCTGGGTGGACTGGACGCCGCCCGGTCAACCCAGGGGCGCGGGGTCGGCGATGCCGCGTGACCGCCGGACCACACAACGGCCCATGGAGGGCGGCGCGCCGGTGCCGCTCTATCACCGCCTCTATGTGGTTCTGCGCGAACAGGTGATGGACGGCACCTTTGGGCCCGGCCGGTCGCTGCCCAGCGAGCATGACCTGGGTCGGCAGTTCCAAGTCTCGCGCGTCACCGTGCGCCGCGCGCTGGAGATGCTGGAACGCGACGGCATGGTGCGGCGCTTTCAGGGGCGCGGCACCTTTGCCATCCCATCGAAGCCATCAGAGCCCTTGCGGGCCGACATCAACGGCCTGCTCGCCACCCTGGCGACGATGGGCGCCAGCACGACCGTGGACCTGCTGCAGTTCGACTATGTCAAGGCCTCGCCCTCGGTTGCCGAGGCTTTGGAAGTCGCCGCAGGCGACAAGGTGCAGCGGGCCGTGCGCGTGCGCCGTGTCGACGACCGACCCATGTCCTATCTGACAACCTTCGTGCCCGAGGATCTGGGGCGGTCCTTCACCAAGCGCGACTTGGCGCGGCAACCGCTCTTGAGCCTGCTGGAACGGGCCGGCGTGCGCCCCAGTGCGGCCGATCAGACCATCAGCGCCACCCTGGCCGACGCCGCCGTAGCGCCGCGACTGGAAACGCAGCTGGGGGCGGCGCTGCTCTCCATCACGCGCGTCGTCCGCGATCAGTCGGACCGGCCGGTGGAGCTGTTGCGCGCCCTCTACCGCCCGGACGTCTACGCCTATCGCATGAGCCTGTCCCGCGACCCCGATGCCCCCGCCGCCGCCTGGAATACCGGCGGGTGAGGACCGAGACCCCATGATCGATGCCGTCACGCTAGCCGTCCTGAAAGGCCGACTGGAACAGATCGCCGACGAGATGGACGCGACCCTGTTCCGCACCGCGTTCAACCCCATCATCGCCGAGGCGCACGATGCGTCCCACGGCCTCTACCACGCGGAAACGGGCGAGACGCTGGTGCAGGGCAAGTCGGGCCTGCCCATCTTCGTGGGCGCCATGTCGTTTGCCGTGAAGGCCGTGATCGACCGGTTCGGGGCGGAGGCGGCGGAGGGCGACGTCTTCATCTTCAACGACCCGTACGACGGCGGCACGCATCTCTCGGACTTTCGGCTGGTGCGACCGTTCTTCCGCGATGGCCGCGTCTTCTGCCATCTCGCCTCGGTGGGCCATTGGCACGATGTCGGCGGCAATGTGCCCGGCAACTACAACCCCGTGGCCACCGAGTGCTTCCAGGAAGGCATGCTGATCCCGCCGGTCAGGCTCTATGCCAAGGGCGAGCTCAGGCAGGACGTGGTCGACATCATCCTCGCCAACAGCCGTCTGCCGGGCAGCGCCTATGGCGACCTGAACGGCCAGATCAACGCGCTGGACCTCGGCGCCAAACGGCTTGCCGAGTTGCTGGACGAATACGGCGACGACACGGTGGCCGAGGCAATGCTGGAGCTGCGCGGCCGCGCCGCCAAGCTGATGCGCGCCCATATCGCGGCCCTGCCGGACGGCACCTATTCGGCCGAAGACTTCCTGGACAATGACGGCCATACCGATGCGCCGCTGCGGATTGCGCTCGACATCACAATCGACGGCGACCGCATGGTCTGGGATTTCTCCCGCTCCTCCCCGCAATGCGCCGGGCCGGTAAACATCGCGTATTCCACCACCGTGGCCAGCTGCTATGTGGCGCTGAAGCACATCTTCCCGGAAGTGCCCGCGAACGCCGGGGTCTTGGAGCCGATCCGGTTCCGCATTCCCGAGACCTCGCTGTTGCACGCCCGCGCGCCCAAGCCCGTCGGCGGCTATACCGAGACGATCCTGCGCATCATCGATGTCGTGTTCAGCGCCTTTGCCGAGATCGACCCGGCGATCACCAACGCCAATGCCTACGGCACCATCAACGCCGTGTCCCTGGCCGGGCACCGGCAGGACGGGCGGCGCTGGGTGATGTTCAGCTTTTTCGGCGGCGGGCACGGCGGCAACCCCGCGGGCGATGGGCTGAACCACGGCAACGCGCCCATCTCCACCGCCACCATCCCGCCGCTGGAGATCCTCGAGGCCGCCTATCCGGTGATGTTCACCCAATGGGCGCTGCGCCCCGACAGCGGCGGGCAGGGCCGCCACCGCGGCGGCCTGGGCGCGGTCTATGAGATCGAGCTGTTGGAGGAGTCCGCCGACCTGTTCCTGTTCGGCGAGCGCGGCCGGTTCCCGCCGCAGGGGGTGGCCGGTGGTGGAACCGGTGCCGCCAATCGCTTCCACTATCAGCAGAACGGAACGTGGCATGCGCCGCCCATGGCCTCGAAGATGGTAGGCGTGCGCCTCAACCGCGGCGAGCGTATCCGGCTGGAGACACCGGGCGGCGGCGGCTTCGGCCCGCCGAACGAGCGAGATCCAGAGGCCGCTGCGCGCGACGTCGCGTTGGGCTACGTCACCACCGAGGCCGGCCGATGAGCGCGCCCAGCCGCCATGTGATCGGCGTCGATGTCGGCGGCACCTTCACCGATGTCTTCGTCTACGACGATGCCGCCGGCACCTGCCAGGTCGCCAAGGTGCCGTCGACGCGCGACGACCAGGCCACTGGGTTCCTCGCCGGCATCCGCGCCCGAGTGGACGATCTGGGCACGATTGCGACGGTGGTACACGGCACGACCGTGGCCACCAACGCGCTGCTGGAGCGCAAGGGCGCGCGCGCCGGCATTATCACTACCGCCGGCTTCCGCGACGTCGTCGAGATGCGCCGCCGCGACCGCCCGACCACCTGGGGCCTATGGGGCCGGTTCGACCCGGTGATCCCGCGCGACCTGCGGGTGGAGGTGGTGGAGCGTACGCTGGCCGACGGCACCGTGCGGACGGCCGTCGAACCCACAGAGGTGCGGCAGGCTGCCGAGACTCTGCTGGCGCGCGGAGCCGAAGCCGTCAGCATCGTCTTCATCAACGCCTATGCGAACGCGGCCAACGAAGCCGCAGCGGCCGAGGCTGTACGCGCAGTCTGGCCCAACGCCTACGTCACGGCCTCACACCAGATCCTGCCGGAGATCCGGGAGTTCGAGCGTACCTCGACCACCAGCCTGAACGGCTATCTGCAGCCTGTGGTCGCGAGCTATCTGGCTCGCCTAGAACAGGGGCTGGAAGGCGGCGGCTTCGGCGGGGAGCTTTTGATCGTCCAGTCCAACGGCGGCGTCATGACGGTGGAGACGGCGCGCCAGCGGCCTGTGCGCACGGCGCTGTCCGGCCCCGCAGCGGGCGTGATCGCGGCTGCGCATATCGCGGCCAGCGCCGGCTATCCCAATGTGCTGACCTGCGACATGGGCGGCACCAGCTTCGACGTCTCGCTGGTGGCCAACGGCCGAAGCGCGCTCAGCCCCGAAACCAGCATCGATTTCGGCCTCGTGGTCCGCTCGCCGATGATCGAGATCACCACAATCGGCGCCGGTGGCGGTTCCATCGCCCGTGTCGATGCCGGCGGCCTGCTGCAGATCGGGCCCGAATCCGCCGGCTCCGACCCCGGCCCCGCCTGCTACGGCCTGGGCAACGACCGGCCGACGGTGACCGACGCAAATGTCGTGCTGGGCCGTATCAACGCCGCGCGCCCCATCGGCGGCGCGCTCGATCACCTGGATGTCGCCGCCGCGGAACGCGCGATCGCGACCCATGTGGGCGAGCCGCTTGGCCTTTCAGCGGTGGAGGCGGCCGAGGCCATCATCCGCGTCGCCAATTCCCGCATGGCCGGCGCCATCCGCCTGGTGTCGATCGAGCGCGGGCATGACCCCAAGCGCTTCGTCGCCATGCCGTTCGGCGGTGGTGGCGCCCTGCATGCCGGCGCCCTGATCCGCGAGGTGGGCCTTGCGAAGGCGCTGGTGCCGCGCTTCCCCGGCGTCACCAGCGCGCTGGGCTGCGTGATCGCCGACATGCGCCACGACTTCGTGCACACGCTGAACGTGCCTCTCGACGGCCTGGACCTGGCCGCCGTGGATGCGGAGATGGTCCGCACCGCCGCCGCCGGCCGGGCACTGCTGGATCGCGCCGGTGTCGGCTTCGAAGGCATCGACACCGCCTTCGAGTTCGACATGTCCTATGTCGGCCAGAGCCACACCGTGGCAGTGCCGGTCGAGGTGACCCTGGCGGACGGCACGACGGGCATCACCGCAGACCTCATCCGCACCAGCTTCGAGGCCGCCTATCGCACCGCCTATGGCCGCCTGCTGTCGGGCGTCGCGATCCGTGTCTTGAACCTGCGCACCGCCGTGATCGGCCGCCGCCGCAGCCTGCCGTTGGAGCTGCTGGCCCCCACCGCCACCGACTCAGTCGAAGACGGTCGGACTGGCCTCCGCCCCATTTACGCCGACGGCGCCTGGCACCAAGCCTCCGTCTATGTCCGCCTGGACCTGCCCGTGGGCGCTGAGATCCCCGGCCCAGCGGTGCTGGAACAGCCCGACACCACGATCTTCGTCGACCCCGGCATGACGGCGGTGGTGGACCGCCTGGGCAACGTCGTGCTGAGCCGGACGGAGGAGATGGCACCATGACCCTCGGCGGCCCGACGACGGCGTTCCTGATCGTCGACATGCAGAACGACTTCGTACACCCGGGCGGCGCCTACGGCCGCGCCGGCCAGAGCGCGGAGGCCATCACCGCCCTGATCCCCCGCCACAAATCCGTGGCCGACGCCATGCGCGCCAGCGGAGGCTGGGCGATCTCCACCCAGTTCACCCTGGTCCCCGGCCGGGGCGGCGAGCCCTTGATCAGCGACCACCTGCACCGCCTGCGCCCGTTCCTCACCAAGGGCGATTTCGCACCGGGAAGCTGGGGCCACGCCCTGATCGACGACCTGCAGCCGGCGGATTTCACGATCGAAAAGGTCGCCTATTCCGCCTTCTACATGTCCCGCCTGGAGTTCGTGCTTGCCAAAGCCGGCATCACAACCCTGGTGATCGGCGGCATCGTCACCAACGGCGGCGTCGCCAGCTCGCTGCGTGACGCCCATGTTCGCGGCTTTCACACGGTCCTGCTCACCGACGGCTGCGCTGCGTTCTCTGAAGAGGCGCACGACGCAACGGTGCGCTCGCTGGCGACCGTCAGCGAGACGATGGTATGCGCCGAGTGCGTCCACGCACTGCAGGCGGGCGATCGTGCTTCCCCTTGAGATTGGCCCAAAGGGGAAGCATGACCTCGTTCCTCAAGCCGCAACTCGCACCGGCTTCACGGACGGGAAATCGACGTCGACGTCGAAGGCCACGTTGACGTAGTTCGTGAAGAGGTTGAGCGCCACATGGGCCAGGATCTCCACGATCTCTTCGTCGTCGAAGCCGACGTCGCGCAGCGCATCCACATCACCCGCCTCGATTTGGGCGCGGGTGTCCACGACCTTCAGCGCGAAGCGGATCGCCGCCTGCGTGCGGGGGTCGACCGAGCGGCCCTGTCGTGCCGCCTCCATCGTCTCGGCCGAGGCGCCCGCCTTCTTGCCGAGGAGCGTGTGGGCCGAGAGGCAGTATTCGCAGCGGTTGGTGTTCGCGATGGCCACCGCGATCTGCTCACCCAGCGCGGCACCGAGGCGGCCTTCGCTCAGGGCGCCGAATGACCCGAGCATGCTCTTCAGCGCAGCCGGGGAATGGGCGACAGTGCCGAACATGTTCACCACGGCGCCGAACTGCGTCTTCACCGCATCCATTAAGTCTTTGCGGGTGCCGGTGGCGGCATCATAGGGGTACGGACTGATCCTAGGCATGATCTTCTCCTTTTCCTCTCTCCATGGGGCCGGCGCTCGGCGCCGGCGGTTGGCGACGCCGAAGCGTCAGTCTTCCGGGGTCACCCGGCCCGGCAAGGACAGGTCGCCCGAAGCCACATCGTGGACGCCGGTCACGCACAAGAGCGGCGCCTCGCCGTCCACATTCACCTGAAGCTCCGCCGTCACGGCGTCGAAGGCGGTGCTCTCGGCATCCCCGAGTGGCACCGTGACCCTGGCCGTGCCGCCGTCGAGCACCGGGCTCATGCCGGGGCTGTCGAGCGCGATGGGAAGGTAGGGCGCGGTGGCGGGCAGCAGGTCGACGCCGGGCGAGACGTCGCGCACCTTCAGGCCTGCGCCGCAGGCGTCGTCTTCCACCAGTACGACCCAGTGCGAATGCCACGTGGCACCGTCATTCGCTGGGTCGCCGTCGGCGTCTTCATCGAACAGCGGCGTGTCGTCGAAATCCGGATGCGCCGTGATCGCCAGCGCCAGGATGCCTGAGCCTGCATCGAAGCCAACCGCAGACGGGTCGACATCGGTCGGCCAGACATAGGCCTCGACCTTTGAGCCGGCGACCTGGCCGACCGGAACCGGCGTGACGCTGCCGGCAATGCCCGCAACCTCCATCAGGAAGGTCGTCAGGCGGCCGTCGGTAGTCGCCGCCGCTGACGTGATGTCGAAGGCCGGCTCCGCGCCCGACTGCACTGCGCTCTCGATATCGTGGGCTTGGGCGCCCTGCATGGCCGCGGCCATCAGCAAGACGGCCAGGGAAGCATGCTTCATCTTCGCCTCCTAAAGTATCGACTCGATACCCAAGATTTAACGCAGCACGATCCATCTTGCAAGCAAAGTTTTTAGTCGATACCATGAATGTATGGAGTCACCGGAGACCGTTGCCGTGCTGCTGGAGCGTCTCGCGCGCATCCTGCAGAACGAAGCCCATGCGGCCGGCCTGAAGCCGACGCAGTGGGAGGCCTTGCGCTATCTCGCGCGCGCCAACCGCTTCTCGCGGTCGCCGTCGGCGCTTACCGCCTATCTGGGGACAACCAAGGGCACGGTGTCCCAGACACTCATGGCGCTCGAGCGCAAAGGCTTGGTGGTCAAGGCGCCCGACACGGCCCATCGGCGGCACTTGCACATCGACCTCACGCCGGAGGGCGAACGCCTGCTGCTGCAGGACCCGATCGCGGCGGTGACGCGATCGGCAGAGCAACTACCGGAGCAACAGCGCCGGCATCTCGCTGAATCCCTCAGCGCCCTCTTGACGGACACGTTGCGCCAGCGTCAGGGGCGACCGTTCGGTGTCTGCCGCACCTGCCGGTTCTTTCAGACGCAGCACCCCGATGGTGGACCTCATCGGTGCGGTCTGTTGGGCGTGGCGCTGTCGGCCGATGACAGCCAGCGCATCTGCCAGGAACAGGATCCAGGGCCATAGCGTACGGGTATGGTCGTCACGGTCGCGTAGCCCGGGCTGCAACCATAGATAACGCATTCCATGATATGGGCTGCAGCGGCAGGCTGCAGAAACCAGACTCTGAAGCACCGCGAGTGGTGTATTGTGTGGCGTCGAAACAACGCGCTGCCCAGGCGCGGGCGACGCGAAGTCTTCGGTCAAATCACGACCAGGGCCGGTGCCGAGGCAGGGCGCAGAAGACGAAACGGGAGGCAGGCGACAATGAAGACGATCAAGTACGCGACTGCGGGATTTGCGACCGTTCTTGCTCTGACGGCCGGCGGTGCGCCGTCGGCATCGGCCGAGGAGCTGATCATTGGCCGGTCGGTCTCGACCACCGGCATGGATCCAGGCTTCCTGCGCGAGGCGGCCACTCTGGTCGACAACATCTTCGACACGCTGATCCTGCGCGATCAGGACATGCAGCTGGTCCCGGGCCTCGCCGTCTCCTGGACTGCCATCGACGACACGACGTGGGAATTCGAACTGCGCGAGGGGATCACGTTCCAGAACGGCGAGCCGTTCAATGCTGAGGCGGTGAAGTACACGCTCGACCGCGTGCTGGACCCGGACGCGAATGCGCCCACGATCTCCTACATCCGCACGGTGGCTGGCGCGGAGGTGGTGGATGAGTTCACCGTGCGCGTCACGACCGCGGCACCGGACCCGCTGCTGCCCACGCGGATGAGCCGCTACCCCACCTACATCGTCCCGCCGGGCTATGTGGAAGAGGTGGGGCAGGAGGAATTCGCGCGCAGCCCGGTCGGCACCGGCCCCTATGCCATGACCGACTTCGCGCCCGACGAGCACGTGGTGATGGAGGCGAATGCCGACCATTGGCGAGGCGCGCCGTCGATCGACACCGTGACCTGGCGGGTGATCCCGGAAGCAACGGCGCGCATCGCCGCTCTGCTGTCCGGCGAGGTGCATCTGGTGGAAAGCGTGCCGGCGGACCTGGTGGACCTGGTCGAGGGGGAAGACGGGGTGGAGCTGGTGCAGGTCGCGAACGGCGGGCTGACCATCTATTTCGGCCTGAAGATGGACGAGCCGCCGCTGGACGACGCGCGCGTGCGGCGGGCGCTGTCGCTGGCCGTTGACCGTGCGGCCATCGCCGAGACGCTGCTGCGCGGCTTCGCCACGCCCAAGGGCACCCAGGTGGGCCCATTCGACTTCGGCTATCTGGACCTGGCGCCGCCGGAGCAGGACCTGGAGCAAGCGCGCGCCCTGCTGGCCGAGGCCGGCTATCCGGACGGCTTTGAGATCCGCATGCAGGGCACGCGGCGCTACATCAACGGCGCCGAAGTGAGCCAGGCGATCGTGCAGCAGTTCGGTGAGATCGGCGTGCAGGTGGAACTGGAGGTGCCGGAATGGTCCGTCTACATCCAGCAGGTGCCGGCGGGTGAGCAGGCGCCGATCTACATGCTGGGCTGGGGGTCGACGCAGACGCTGGACGCAGATGCCGCCATCTACGCCATCTTCCGCTCGGGCGAGCCCTATTCGACCGTGTCGATCCCGGAGATGGATGCGCTGTTGGACGAAAGCCGCCAGGTGATCGACCCCACGGCGCGTGAAGCGATCCTGCACCAGATCCAGGAACTTGCGGCCGAACAGGTGCCGGTGATCACGCTCCATCAGGAAGATTCGCTGTATGCCCGGCGCGACAATGTGGTGTTCGACGGGCGGGCCGACGCGCGCATCCCGGTTTACGACATCACCCTGCAGTAGGGCCCCTTGGCCGCCGCCCGGCGCCGCACCCGGTTCGCCGGCGATATCATAGTCGGCGGCGGCCTGTTGCTGGCCGTCGCCGCAATGGCGGCGGTCGGGCCTAGCCTGTGGCCGCCAGACCCGATCGCCGCCGACATCTTCGCCACCTTCAGGGCGCCGATGACCCTGGTTGGCGACCGGGTGCACCCGCTGGGCACCGACCAGCTGGGCCGCGACCTGTTGGCCCGGATCATGGAAGGCACGCGCATCTCGCTGGCGATCGTGCTGGTGGCCGGCTTGATCTCAGCTGTGCTCGGGACGGTGTTGGGCCTGATCGCCGGCTATTTCGGCGGATGGGTCGACGCCGTGATCATGCGGCTGGTCGACATCCAGCTCGCGATCCCGTTCATCCTGTTGATCCTGCTGGTCGTCGCCGTGGTCGGCCCCAGCATCCCCAACCTGATCCTGGTCTTAGGCATCACAGGCTGGGCCATCTTTGCACGCGTCGCTCGCGCCCGCACGCTGGAGGTGAGAGAGCTGGAGTATGTGGAGGCCGTGCAGGTGCTGGGCCTGCCGACCTGGAGCATCCTCTTGCGCCATGTGCTGCCCAACATCCTGACGCCGCAGATCGTGCTGTTCACGCTCGACCTGCCGCGGCTGATCGTGCTGGAAGCCTCCGTCGGCTTCCTCGGCCTCGGCGTACAGCCGCCGACACCGACCTTGGGCAACCTGATCGGCGAGGGCCGGTCGTACATCCTGGTGGCCGACTGGCTGGTACTGTTTCCGGGCCTGGTCATCGCCGCCCTGGTGATCGGCTTCAACCTGGCCGGCGACTGGCTGGTGCGCCGCACCCATGTGCGGGTGGATTAGGGTCTGTCGAACCGCCCTCTTGAAGCCTTCCCCCTTGATGGGGGAGGGTTGGGTGGGGGTGATCGCGCCGGTCCAAACCGGATACATCACCCCCTCCCGAACCCTCCCCCATCAAGGGGGAGGGACTTCCGAATGTCGATAGACCCAGGAACCGCCGGACATGGGGCAATACCTGCTGAACCGTGGCCTGCAGTCTCTGATCGTGCTGTTCGGCGTCTCGGCCATCGTGTTCTACAGCCTGCATCTGACCGGCGACCCGGCGGCACTGATGCTGCCGCCCGACGCCAGCCGGGAGGAGATCGACCGGTTCCGCCAGGCCATGGGCTTCGACGACCCGATCCTGGTGCAGCATTTCCGCTATCTGGCCGGCGTGCTGCAGGGAGATCTGGGCACCTCGCTACGATTTCAGCGCCCGGCCCTGGACCTGGTGCTGGAGCGGCTGCCGGCGACCGCGCTGTTGGCCGTCGTCGCCATGGCATGGAGCACGGCCCTGGGGTTTGTCTTCGGCGTCATCGGTGCGGTGCGCCGCGACACGGCTGTCGACCTGATCGTGCGGGTGATCGCGCTGTCCGGCCAGGCGGTGCCCGTGTTCTGGCTTGGCCTGCTGCTGATCATCGTCTTCGCGCTGCGCCTCGGCTGGCTGCCAACAAGTGGCTACGGGGATTTGGAACACTTGGTGCTGCCGGCGATCACGCTCGGTGCCTATTACATGAGCGCCGTCACCCGCCTTGTGCGCGCTAACCTGATCGAGGCGCTGGCGCAAGACTACGTGCGCACCGCCAGGGCCAAGGGCCTGTCGGCTTGGCGGATCGTCATCCGCCATGCGCTGCGCAATGCGCTGATCCCGGTGGTGACCGTCCAGGGCATGTATTTCGCCGCACTCTTGGGCGGTGCACTGATCACCGAGATCATCTTCGCCTGGCCCGGCATCGGCCGGCTGGCCGTCCAGGCGATCCAGAACCGGGATTTCCCGCTGGTGCAGGCGGTCGTGCTGTTCGCCGCCACCGTCTTCGTTATCGCCAATCTGCTGGTGGACCTTGCCTACGCGATCTTGAATCCGCGGATCCGGCTGTCATGACCGGAGGCCTCGATTTCGCCGCGCTGGCGCGGGAGACCCTGGATCTGCTGGGCCGGTGGACCGCGATCGCGTCGACCGCCGACAATCGAGCGGGCCTGCGCGCCATGGCGGCAGAGCTGCGCGACTGGCTGGCCGATGCGCTCGGCGCCCACGTTCTGACTGAACCGTTCGCGGTGGACCCACCGATCATCCACGCGCTGGTCGACCGCGGTGCCGAGACGACGCTCGTCCTCTACAACATGTACGACGTCATGCCCGCTGAGCCGACAGGCTGGCTGATCGACCCCTTCGTCGGCGGTGTCGTGCTTCTGCCCGATATCGGTCCCGCCTTCATCAGCCGCGGGGCGGAGAACAACAAGGGTCCGCTGGCCGGAATGCTGGCGGTGGTGCGGGCGCTGCTGGCTCAGGGCACGCTGCCGGCCAATCTGGAGATCCTGATCGAAGGCGAGGAAGAGAGCGGCAGTACGGCGCTCAGGCGCTATCTTGCGCAGGATCCGTGCCCGGTTGAGCCGGCCAAGGCCGTTCTGTTCCCCTCGTTTTGCGAATACGGCGGCGGCAGCCCGCGTGTCTATCTGGGGTTCAAGGGGATCGCGCGCGGCGAGATCCGGGTCGAGGCCGGCACTTGGGGCGGCCCTCAGGCGGCCATCCACAGCAGCAACGCCCCTTGGATCGCCAACCCAGCCTGGCGGATGGTCCGCGCGCTGGCCCTGCTGGGACACGGCAACACCGGAGCGGTCGAGGCCGTGGTGCTGGATGCGGCGGCGCGCGCGCAGGTCTCCGCCCTGGCCCGCGACTTCGACATGGCGGCTGAGCTGCGGTTCCGCCACGCCGCCGACTATGCGATTGACGGGACCGCGGCCGAGCGATTGTCGACGGTGCTAACCACGTCCGCGGTCAACATCGCCTGGTTGGGCACCAACCCGCCGGCTGCGCCCGCTGTCACGCCTTCGGCCGCCGCGGCCGGCTTCGATCTGCGAACACCGCCCGGGGTCGACCCGATGACGATCGTCAAGGGTTGGCGCCGGTCGCTCGACGAAGCGTCGCTCGAGGGCGTAGAGGTCGCGGTCGCCGATGCCTATCCGGGTGCGCGGTTCGCTGTCGATACCCCCGGCGTGGGTGAACTGCTCGAGGTCTATCGGCGTGCCGGCACCGAACCGCAGATCTGGCCCTGGGCGATCGGCTCCGCCCCTGCCGCAGCATTCACCGCCGTCGCGCCCGCATTCCTGATCGGCGGGCTCGGCCGCGGCGGCAATGCCCATGGCGTGAATGAGTTCATCACGCTGGATGGGCTCGATCGCTATCTCCGATCCGTCGCAGACTGGATTACACTGTTCTCTGAAACGCCGTGACGAACACCTTGAGATGACTCCGCATCCCCTGCTTGACATGGCCCGGCACCGTCTTCCGGTGCCGGCGGGAGAGAGTGAGTGACGACCGACGACTTCCGGCGACTGGATCTGGGCTTTTTCCCGACGCCGATCGAGACGCTGCCGCGGCTCGGCCGGTTGCTGGGCGTGGATCTCAGCATCAAGCGCGACGACTATTGCGGCTTCGGCGGCGGCGGCAACAAGGTGCGCAAGCTGGAATTCCTGATGGCCGAGGCGGTCGACGCCGGTGTGGAGGTCGTGATCACCACCGGCGGCCACCAGTCCAACCATGCCCGCATGGTCGCGGCCGCGGCCTGCAAGCTGGGGATGCAGGCCGTCCTGGTGCTGCGCGGCCATCCGCCTACGGAATATCAGGGCAACCTGCTGCTCGACCGGCTGTTTGGGGCAGAACTGGAGTTCCTCGACCCCGTCGCCTATTTCGACCTGATCGACGGTCGCATGCAGGCGCATGCCGACGCTGCGGCGGCCCAGGGTCGAACAGCGCGCATCATCCCGCTCGGCGGCGCCAACGCACTCGGCGCACTGGGCTATGTGCGCGCGGTGGAGGAGATGGCGGACCAGCTCCGCCAAACGGGCGCACCGCCGCCGGATGTGATCGTCGTGCCCGTCGGCTCCGGCGGCACGCTTGCCGGCCTGCTGGTGGGCTGCCGGCGACACTGGCCCGCCACCAGCGCTGTCGGCATCAGCGTCAGCCGCGACAGCGCCTGGTTCCAGGACCGTGTGTCGAAGATGGCGGGCGAGTGCGCAGCGCTGATGGGCATGCCCGATACTTGGCGCCCTGCGGATGTCTGGATCGAAGACGGCTTTGTCGGCCCCGGCTATGGGCAACCGTCTGAGGGCGGCAATGCCGCCATCCACCACGCCGCGCGGTCGGAAGGGCTGCTGCTGGACCCGGTTTATACCGGCAAGGCGATGGACGGCCTCTTCCATCTCTGCCGCAACGGGGACATCCCCGCAGGATCCAGGGTTCTCTTCGTCCATTGCGGCGGGTCGCCCGCGCTCTATCCCTTCGCCCAGGCTTTGATTGCGGGGCAGCCGATGCCATGAGCTACCGGATCGGCTGCGACGTAGGCGGCACCTTCACGGATATCTGCATCGTCGAGCCGAACTCCGGCACAGCCTCGGTCGCCAAAGTGCCCACCACTGCCGGCCGGCAGGCCAAGGGCGTGCTGGACGGCACCACCCAGGCCCTTCTGTTCGCCGGCCTTGTCCCTAATGCAGTGGCCGGCTTCAGCCATGGCACAACGGTGGCCGTGAACGCGGTGCTGGAACGGTCGGGCGCGGCCGCTGCGCTGATCGTGACCCGTGGGTTCCGCGACCTTCTCTCTATCGGCCGGCAGACCCGCCCGCATCTCTACGACGCGACGATCCGGCGCCCACCACCGCTGGTGCCCCCGGCCCTGACTTTCGAGGTGACCGAGCGGATCGGCCCGGACGGCACCGTCCAGGTGCCACTGGACGAGGACGAGGTCGCCGGCATCGCCGCAGCACTGAGCGAGGCCGGCTGCCGTTCCGTTGCCGTCGTACTGCTGCACAGCTACATCAATCCGGACCACGAGCGGCGTGTCGGCGCGCTTGTCGCTGCCGGGCTCGACGATGCCGACATCTCCCTGTCCGTCGACGTGCTGCCGCAACCGGGCGAGTACGAACGAGCCTCCACGACCGTGATGAACGCGTATGTGAGGCCCGTGGTCCGCCGCTATCTGGACGAGCTCTCCAGTGGGCTGGCCGCCATGGGCATCTCGCGTGCGCCGAGCATCATGCAGTCGAATGGCGGCGTGATGACGGCGGCGTCTGCCGGCAGCGGCCGTGCAGTCCAAACCTGTCTGTCCGGCCCCGCCGCCGGGCTGATCGCCGCACGCGCCTTTGCCAAGGCGGCCGGCCACGCCAATGCGATCACCGTCGACATGGGGGGCACCAGCTTCGATGTCGGGCTTGTCCGCGATGGCGAGATCCTGTCACGCTTCGATGGGGAGATCGAGGGCCTGCCGATCAGGACGCCGATGTTCGACATCGTCACGCTGGGCGCCGGTGGCGGCAGCCTGGCGCGGATCGACGAGGGCGGGCTGTTGAAGGTGGGGCCTGAAAGCGCCGGGTCCACGCCGGGCCCGGCCGCCTATGGACGGGGCGGCACGCAGCCGACGGTGACGGATGCCAATGTCGTACTGGGCAGGCTCAGATCCGGGCGCCGTCTTGGCGGCAGCATCGTGATTGACGGCGCCGCAGCAGCGGACGCCATCGCTACTAAGGTGGGCTTGCCCACGGGCCTGGACCCTGGGGCCGCCGCCGCGGGTGTTCTGCAGGTCGTCAACGCCGCCATGATCCGCGGCATCCGACGATTGACGGTGGAACGGGGCCTTGACCCGCGAAGCTTCGCGCTGCTCGCCTTCGGCGGGGCCGGACCGCTGCACGCGGTGGATCTTGCCCGCGAACTCGGGATCGGCACGGTCTTGATCCCGCCAGCACCCGGGTTGTTGTGTGCCCTCGGGCTGCTGCTGGCACCGTGGCGTCTCGACCTTGCCAGCACCGTCATTGCTCGGCTGTCGACCATCAATGATGATTCTCTCGCCCGGCTTACCCACCCACTGCGTCAGCATGCGGCGCATCAGGCGCGCGCCGACGGACTTGCTGCAGAGCGGTTGACCTACGCCGTTTCGGCCGATCTGCGGTATCGGGGTCAGGGCGATCAGCTTACGATACCGGTCGATGCCGGCAGTCTGGCCAGCGCAGCCCAGGCATTCCATCGCGAGCATCATCGAATGTTCGGCTTTGCGCGGACCGATCAGCCGGTTGAGATCACCACCCTGCGCCTGACAGCGATAGCGCCGCCGGCCAGCGACGACGTGCCAATGCCGCCCCCGAACACCAATGGGGATCCATGCCTCTGCACGGCGCGCCTGATGATCGACAGGGCCACCCACGACGTTCCCGTGCTCGCGCGTGACCGGCTGGTGCCGGGTGCCCGGTTTCTGGGACCGGCGCTGATCGAACAGGAAGACACGACCGTGTTCATCGGCCGCCAGCCGGTCGAGGTCGACCGCTACGGCACGCTGCATGTGAGGCTGCCTCCGTGAGCGGCCTCGACCCGATCGTGGTGGAGGTCGTTCGTCACGGCCTTCAGGCCGTCGCCGAGGAGATGGGTGCAGCCCTTGCACGCACCGCCCACTCGGTGAACATCCGCGACCGCAAAGACTTCTCCTGCGGCGTCTTCGCCACCGACGGCCGGCTGGTCGCACAGGCCGAACACATCCCCGTGCATCTTGGCCTCTTGGCCGGGATCGTCGAGCGGGCCTGCGCGGAAATGCGGTCCGATATTCCGCCCGGAACCATCCTGGTGTTCAACGACCCCTGGCTGACGGGCTCCCATCTGCCGGACATCGTGGCCGTCACCCCTGTGGACCATAACGGACGCCGCGTCGGCTATGTCGCCAACATGGCACACCAGGTCGATGTCGGTGGACACGCGCCGGGCAGTCTGTCGCTGGGCGCGACCACGATCTTCCACGAAGGCCTGCGCATACCCCCGTTGACATTGGCCAAGAACGGCGAGATCGATCGCAATATCCTCCGCCTCTTTCGGATCAACAGCCGTACGCCCGACGAGGTCGTGGGCGACCTGCTGGCGCAGGCGGCGGCCGTATCCACCGGATCGCGCCGGCTGGCGGAGCTGATCGACCGGATCGGCTGGGATCGGTATGCCGCCGCCGCCGCCGCACTGATCCACGCGACAGCGCGGCGACTGGCCAGCCGCATCGAAGAGCTGCCGCAGGTTGCCGCCTCTTTCGCAGACGTCCTGGAATGGGATGCCGAAAATGGACCGGGCGAGCTCGCGATCGAGGCCACCGTGACGGTCGCAGACGACAGGCTGATTGTGGACTTCGCGGGTACCGCCGACCAGATCGCCGGACCGCTGAATGCGACGCGGCCGTTGACGCTGAGCTGCGTGCTCTATGTCGTCAAGGCAATGCTGGACCCCGACATACCGTCGAATGCCGGGCTGCTCGACCGGATCGAGCTGCGCACTGAGCCGGGGACACTGGTTGACGCCCGCTTCCCGGCCGCCGTCGGCCTGTGCACGTCCATCGCCAGCCAGCGGTTCTGTGACGTCCTGATCGGCGCGTTCAACCGGCTGGCGCCACACCGGGCCATGGCCGCGTCGACCGGAAGCATGAATGCGCTGATCGTCGGCGGCGTGGACCCGCGGACCGACCGGCAATTCTCCTATGTCGAGACCTATGGCGGCGGTCAGGGCGCGCTGGCAGATCTGGACGGCGGCGATGGCGTTCAATGCCATATGACAAATACCGCCAATTCCCCTGTCGAGATGATCGAACGGGCCTATCCGATCACGGTATTGCGGTACGGGCTGCTGCCCGGAACGGGCGGCACCGGACGCTGTCGCGGCGGCGACGGCATGACCCGCGAGCTGCGGCTGGACGTGCCGGCAACGGTAACGCTGCATCTCGACCGGACGCGCAACACGCCCTGGGGCATCGAAGGCGGCGGGCCCGGCGGCTGCTCAAGCGCGGTCGCCGTGACCAAAGACGGGGCACGAGAATTGCCCGCGAAATGCACGCTGGATCTGCCGACCGGAACCATAGTTCGGCTGCGTACGGCTGGCGGTGGGGGATACGGCACACCGCCGGAACACGTTTACGGCGACGCCGCGCCCAAGGCCGCCGACAGCCCCGCCCGGGCTTGAGCGGAGCCGCCCCGATGCCTGTTTGCCGGCTGGTGAGACGATCGGACGTGGCGGTGCTCGGCGGCGCCAACATCTCCCACGCCATCGCCGATATCACCGCGGTCCTACGGTTGCTGCGGCAGGGCGAGGCCTCAATGCCGGCCGAGACCTCCGTCGCCCTCAAGGGGCCGGAAACCGCCAGAGCCTATGCCCTTTCTGCCAGAGTCGGCGGCGCTTACGACGTTGCCGGTGTCAAATGGACAGCCCACCGCCCGTCGGTCGGCGATCTGGGCCCCAAGATCGTCTCCATGACCATGGTGAACGAACTGAAAACGGGATGGCCGATCGGCATCGTCGAAAGCGCCCTGTTGACGGCGACGCGAACGGCGGCGGTCACGGCCCTTGCGCTGCGGACAGTGGCGCCGGCCACGCTGAAGCGGGTTGCCGTGCTGGGCGCCGGGGACCAGGCACGTGCGCATCTCGGCATGCTGGCGGCGCTGTTTGCCGGACTGGACGAAGTCGTGCTCTGGAACCGTTCGCCCGACCGGGCCGCGCGGCTGGGCGCGGCGAAGGCCGGCTGGGTCCCGTGGCCTGTCCGTATGGCGGCGACGCTGGACCAAGCAGTCGCCGATGCCGACGCCATCATCACCTGTACGGCATCGGAACAGCCGATCCTGGATGCAGGCGCCATGCAGCCTGGCCGCATCATCGTTCAGGTCGGCTATCACGAGGTCACATTCGACGCGATCGACCGGGCGGACCATGTGGTGGTCGATCTCTGGGGGCCGTTCAAGGATACCAGCGCCAAGAGCCTGTTCCAGATGCACCGCGCCGGGCGCTTTCCGCCGGAACGCGTTTCGGCCGATCTGTGCGCCGCGGTGCTGGACCGCTGGCGGCCGCAGCCCGGATCCTGCGTCTACGTCTCCAGCTTCGGCCTCAACGTCTTCGACATTGCTCTGGCCTGCAGCATCCTGCGCAAGGCTGCGGCGGAGGGTCTGGGTCAGACCATCAACCTGCTCGACGGTATCGACGGACAGGATGCGCCCTGGCCGTGACCGGCCGCCACGGTCTTACGCATACGGGCAGGCATGGGAACGCCCCGTCCGGTCGGTTTGCATGGGCGGAACCTCGTCCCGGCAGCGGTCCTGCGCCTGCGGACAGCGGGTATGGAAGACGCAGCCCGGCGGCGGCGCTATGGGGCTGGGCGCATCGCCCTTGAGCACGATGCGCGACCTTTCGCCTGCCGCCTCCGGCTCG
Organism: Anaerolineae bacterium; assembly: GCA_028285185.1. Taxonomy (GTDB): domain Bacteria; phylum Pseudomonadota; class Alphaproteobacteria; order DSM-16000; family Inquilinaceae; genus JACKIG01. The sequence continues at coordinate 46,196 of JANQQD010000101.1, forward strand.
GGCACCGCTGAAAGGAGTGCCCGCGTGTAGGGATGCCGGGGATCGCCAAACACCGTATCGACCGGCCCGGCCTCCATGACGCGGCCGCAGTAGAGCACCACCACGCGATCGCAGAGATGGCGGACCACGCTCAGGTCATGGGCGATGAACAGCATCGTCAGTCCCAGGCGCTCTCTCAGGTCTCGCAACAGGTTAGTGATCTGAGCCCGAATAGAGACATCCAGAGCCGAGACGGCTTCGTCCGCCACGATGAAGTCGGGCTCCACGGCCAGCGCCCGAGCGATCGCAATGCGCTGGCGCTGGCCGCCGGAGAACGCGTGCGGCCGAAGGCCAGCGTGCCGCGCCTGCAGGCCGACGGTCTCCAAGAGCTGCACCACTCGATCCTTGACCGCTGAGCCAGACGCCAAGCCGTGATGCGCAATGGGTTCGCCGATGATGCGGGCGACAGTGAGCATCGGGTTGAGGCTCGCGAACGGATCCTGAAACACCACCTGCATGCGCCGCTTCAGCGCCTTGCGCTCGGATCGGTTCAGGCTGGCAAGGTCCCGGCCGTCGAATTCAATGGTTCCCGCGGTACGCTCCACCAAGCCCAACAGGCAACGGCCGATGGTGGTCTTGCCCGAGCCCGACTCCCCGACCAGACCCACGATTTCTCCGCGCGCAATGTCGACGCTAACGTCTTCGACGGCCCGAACCACCTCGCCGCCGCGCCCGATCCACCCGCCGCCGACCGGGAAGTGCACCGACAATCCCCGTACGCTGACAAGCGGTCCTTCCTGTGCGCCGACCGGCCGGACGATCGCGTCTGTGACGGCTCGTTCATCGAGGTTCAGCTCCCGCCAGCGGCGGCAACGCACCGCCCGGTCGGGTGCCGCGCTTTCCAAAGCTGGCACCGCCTGGGTGCAGGCGTCCTCTGCATGGCGGCAACGCGGCGCGAAGGCGCAGCCCTCAGGCAACCGGCGGATATCCGGGACCGTGCCGGGGATGGCCGTCAGCGGACCGGTACTGGTATCGGCCTGCGGCAGGGAGTCGAGCAGCCCGCGCGTGTAGGGCATCATGGGCCGGTCAATCAAAGCGCGAGCGGGGCCATGCTCAACGATACGCCCGGCATACATGACATAGGCCCGGTCTGCCATCTCCGCGACGACCCCGAGGTCATGGGTGATCAGCAGAACGCCCATGCCGGTCTCCCGCTGCAGGTCGCCGATCAGCTCCAGGATCTGGGCCTGAATGGTGACGTCGAGCGCCGTCGTCGGCTCGTCGGCCACCAGCAGGGCGGGCCGGCAGCTCATGGCGCCCGCGATCATCACGCGCTGGCGCATGCCGCCGGAGAGCTGGTGCACGTATTGCCGCATGCGCCGCCCGGCTTCCGGGATGCCTACATGCTCCAGCAGGCGGACCGCTTCGCCCCGAGCGTCTCCCCATGACATGCCGCGGTGGCGCACCATCGTCTCGGCGATCTGCTCGCCCACCGGCAGCACTGGGTTCAGACTCGTCATCGGTTCCTGAAAGATCATCGCGGCCCGTGCCCCGCGAATCGCTCGGAAAGGGTTGGCGACGGCGGGATGCAGTGTCTCGCCCTCGAAGCGGATCGTGCCGCCGTCCACCTCCGCAACCTCGGGCAACAGGCCCATGACCGCCAGGGCCGACAACGTCTTGCCGGACCCTGACTCCCCCACCAGCGCCACGACCTCGCCCCGACCGACATGGAAGCCGACATCGCTCAACGCCGGCAGCCGGGCGGCTGCCGTATGGATCGAGACGCTCAGCCCGTCGACTGTCAGAAGGCTGTCCAAGCCGCTGCCCGCCGTTGCCGCAAGGGCTCTGATCGTGACTGTTGTACCGTCACCGTGTCGGCCTCAGGAATGCGAAGGCAATCGCGGCGGCGAGCGCGCTCCACAACGCCGCGACCCATAGCGCCGTGGAGTAAGCCGACAGGAATGCCCCCTCCAGAACGTCACGATCCGGACCGTCGGCGCCAGGCAGCACGCCGAAGCGCATCCCCTGCCCGCTCACTCCTGCGGCGCTAGCCTCTGCGATGAAGACAAGGCTGGCAACTGATCCAAGGATAGCGACTGCGAACAGGCCGGCAAGCCGGCTGGCGGCGTTGTTGACGCCGGAGGCGGCGCCGGCATGCGCATCGTCCGCGGCGTTCATGACCGCCGTCGTCAAAGGCGCCACGACCAGGGCCATGCCCGAGGCGAGCACCACGACCGGCGCCAACACACCGGCCCAGAAGCTGTCGACCGCCAACGCCAGAACGACAGCTGCAGCGGCGACCAGCAGGGCTCCGGAGGCCAGCAGCCCCCGTACACCCAACCGGTCCGCCGCCCGTCCCGAGACCCTGGAGAGGACGCCGATGATGATGCCGATCGGGAGCAGGGCCAACCCCACCTCAGTTGCGGACAGCCCGCGCCGCTGGATCAGGTCGAACGGCAGCAGGAACAGGATGCCGCTGAGCGCGCCGTAGAGAAACAGCGTCATGATATTGGCGGCCGTGAAGGCGCGGCTGCGAAACAGCGTCAGCGGCATCAGCGGGTTGGCCGTACGCGCCTCGATCCGCACGAAAGCCGCCAGCCCCAGAGCACCGATGCCAACCAGCAGAGCCGTCTGCACCGCTCCGCCACCGCCCTCAGACAACAGTGTCAGCCCGAAGGTCATGGCGCCGAAGGCGATGACGGCAAGAGCACCTCCAGCCCAATCCAGCGCACCGGATGCCACTTCATTCCGGCTTTCGGGAACGTGACGGAGCGCAAGCCAGATCGCGGCGGCGGAAAGCGGCAGGTTGATCCAGAACACCGCCCGCCAGTCGAGCGCATCGATTAGCAGCCCGCCCAAGGGGGGCCCCATGGCCGTGGTGATCGCCGAGGCGCCGGCCCAGATGCCGATCGCCCGGCCGCGCACCTCTTTGGGAAAGGACGCCGCGATGATCGCCAGGCTCTGCGGCACCAGAAGCGCCGCCCCAATGCCCTGTGCAGCGCGCGCCAGGATCAGGCTCAAGGCATCCGGCGCAGCGGCGCAGGCGAGCGACGCCAGCGCGAAGACCGCGATGCCGACGATGAACACGCGCTTGCGTCCGAACCGGTCCCCCGCCCCGCCGCCGATCAGGATCAGGCCACCCAACAGCAGCGCATAGGCGTTGACGACCCATTGCAGGGCCGAGAAGCTGGCATCGAGATCGCTCTGCAGTGTTGGAAGCGCGATGGTCACGATGGACCCGTCGATGAATGCCATGGCAGAGGCCAGGATGGTCGCTGCAAGCACGAACGGTCGCGCCCGTTCAGCACACGGAGCCTCTCCGGCAGCGTGCTGCGCCGCCCGTCCCTCCGGACAAAGCGGCCGATGCAACGCGACGGCCGGGCTTGAGGATGCGTCTGCCATATTGATCTTTGCCATCTGCCGATTGGATGCCGTCCGAACCTCCGCGCGAGGTCCGTTGTACCAGAGATGCGCCGCCAGGCCTGCTGCGGCCTAGTCGACCGGCTCGTCGGCGCCGCCCGGAGACACTATGTCAGTGCCGCAAGAGGATGCGCCCCATCACGGACGGGACCATTGCTGCAACGACAACGCGTGACGTCGTCGGCTGAGACACGCCGGTCCCGTCGGCCAAACTGGCAGATCTCGCTCAGCACATTGCTGCCGGCCACGCTGGCCGTGCTCGTGGTTCTCGCTGTCGCGCCGGTGATCGTGATCAGCTATGTCGTCGCCACGGACACGGCGGAACGCCTGTTGAGCCAGCAGGCCGAGATCGTGGTCGACGGCCTGGAAAACGAAATCCGGGACCTTCTGGACCCGGTGGTCGAACAGCTCGGCTACGCCCGCCAGGCCGTCATGGATGGCCAGCTGAACCCGCATGATCCCGACGATCTGAGGACCTTCGTGCTCGGCCTCCTGGGCGGCACGCCGCAGGTCTTCGGTATCGGCATCGTCCGCGAGGACTGGTCGATGCTGCGCTGGGAACGCGATGGCTTCGCGGAAGTCGTCGAACCGCCCGAGCGCCTGCCCTTCGCCGGAGAGGCGGTCGAGGCCGCACAGAGCGGCCGCGTCGCCTATTGGGCGCGTCCGTTCGTCAGTCTGGTGCTGGGCGACACGATCTTGAACTATCGCGTGGCGTTGGAACGCGATGGCGAATTCCTGGGCGTACTCTCTGCCGGCGTCACCAGCGAAGGCCTTGCACGCTATATCGCGGAGGCGTCCGAGCTCTATGACGTGACCGCCTTCGTGCTTGCCGGGCGCGACCGGGTGATTGTCTATCCGGGCGCTCAGGCACCGCGGGAGGAGATCACGTCGACCGAGCTGCCGCGGCTGTCGAGCGTCGGCAATCCGGCCATCGCACGCATGTGGGACGATCCACAGCCGTTCTCGCAGATCGGCGATCTCACCCGCAGCCAAGGGCACTGGAGCTATATCGACGACGTCGCCCAGATCTACTTCTACCGCGAGCTGAACGGCTACGGCCCTGAACCTTTGATCGTGGCCGTCGCCAGGCTGGGCGCCGACACGTGGCGGGACCGGTGGGCCGCCACGATCGCCGCCGGTGTCGGGTTCGTGCTGATGCTGGTGGCGATCGGCATCGCCTGGCGCATCGGCCGTGCCCTCAGCCGTCCGGCAGCCGACTTCGACGGTGCCCTCGGCGCCATCGCAGCGCTGGAGTTCGCGCGTGTCTCTCTGCCCCGCCTGGTCGGCAGCCGTGTACGGGAATGGCGGGCCATGGCACGCCGGCTGGAGAGCACGGCCCGCGCCCTGACCGCCTTTCGTACCTATCTGCCGATAGCCCTGGTACGGCGCCTGTTCGACACGGCAGACGCGGCGGTGGAGTCTCAGGAACGAACGGTCACCGTCATGTTCGCCGACCTTGAGGGGTTCACCGCCTTTTCCCGCGGACGGACGGCGAGCGAGGTGGCCGACCATCTGAACGAGGTCTTCGGACTGATCGGTCCGATCATCGAGGCCACAGACGGCGTCATCGACAAGTACACGGGCGACGGCCTGCTGGCATTCTGGGGTGCCCCGGACACGCAGCCCGATCACGCACACCGTGCCTGCAGCGCCGCCGTCGATATCGTGCGTGCGCTCGAGGCCCGCGCTGACGAAAGAGGGGCGCGCACGCCACGCCTGCGCATCGGTCTGCACACCGGGCCGGCGATTGTCGGCAATATCGGATTTCCGGGGCGCATCAACTACACGCTTGTGGGCGATACGGTGAACGTCGCGGAGCGCACCCAGGCGGCCCTGCGCGGCATTCAGCCGAACCGGCCGGCAGTGCTAGCCGCAACGCATGAGGTTCTGGCAGCCGTCGGTCAATCGGGTGCAGCGATGAGGCGGGGCGAGCCTCTTGCGAACGCATCGCACCCGGCCGTGATGCTGCGGCCGACGGAAGGTCAGGCCACCGTGGTCAGTGCGGTGCCTCCTGCAACGCCAGACCGGCAGCGCTGAGCCGGTGCAGCAGCGGCTCCGTCAGGCGGGATGGGGCGTGCCAGACCGCCAGTTCGGCCCCCAGCGAGCCGATCAGATCCGGCCGCAGCTTCAGCGCAACCGCAACCTCCGCCTCCGCCGCCGCGCCCCTACCGAGGGCAGACAGCATCGCGGCGGCAAACAGATGCGTCCAAACCAGGCCGTCGACCCAACCGCGTTTCAGCTCGGCCAGCGCCGCTGGATAATCTTCATGGAGAAACGCCACCCACACCCGAGGAAAGCGGTACCAACCAGGATGCGAGGGGTTCAGGGCGATCGCCCGGTCCACAAGCTGTAAGCCGCGCGCTTCGGCACCGAGCAGGCACAGACATGCGCCGACATCGGCAAGCGCGTCCGGCGCGCCAGGGTTGAGCTGCAGGCTGCGCTCCGCCGCCACGTGAAAATCCTCGAAGTCTCCGGCATGGTAGTTGACGCAGGCGAGCGCATGATGGGCGCTTGCATTCTCAGCCCCCAGCACCACCGCCGTCGTAGCCGCGTCGCGCGCCCGCTGCAGGGCGTCGGGCTCCGTGTTCAGGCCGAAGCGCACTTCATCGAGATAGGCGAATGACAGCGCGGCCCAGCCGTCCGCATATTCGGGATCAAGCGCCATGACGCGCTGCAGCTCAGCCCGGCAGCGCGCATGCTCCGCCGGATCATGGGACAACAGGTAGATCTGGTGGCGCAGCACCGCGGCATAGGCGTCCGCGCGCGCCGTCTTCATGCCCAGGGCAGGCTCGCGACGCAGCGGCGAACGGCGGTCGGCAAGCCGCGCGGCCACACTCGCCGCCAGTTCATCCTCGATATCGAACAAGTCAGCCCCTGAGAGACGCCGGTCGAATGTCTCGGACCACAGCCGCTCGCCGGTCGTCAGGCGCTGCAGCCGAGCCGTCACGCGCAGCCGGTCGTTCATGCGCCGGAACGTGCCCTCCAACCGGAACTGTGCCGCCGTCTCCGCCGACACGTCGTCGGCGATCACCGTGAGCTCGGGAAAGCGGCCCAAGGCGATCACCACCTGTTCGGTCAGGCCGCGGCTCAGGAAGACGTCGTCCGGGTCTGCGCTGAGGCATTCGAACGGCCGGATCCTGACCCTCGGCCCGATCGGCAGGTCGGGCGCCGTGCCGTGGGCCGGTTCCGCTGCGGCAAGCCGAACGAATTGCGGGACATAGGATCCCTTCGGCAGCTCTATGGCAACACGGGCGCCTGCTGCATTGTCGCCCCGCGTGTCGGCCAGCGTACGGCGCAGGCGACGGGCCTCGACACGCACGATTGAATCGATCCCCGGATCGAAATCGGCCTCCCGGTCGAACACGTCGACGCCGATCGTATAGCCGGTCAACCTGTCCGATCGGCCGGCCAGGGTCTCTTCGACCACATAGTTGAGGAAGCGTGCCATGCGCGGGGCGCTGGCAAACGCTGGCGCTGCCAGCGCCTGCTGAAGGGCATGGCGGATCTCGGCCTCCGACACGGCCGCGCCCTGGTCACCACCGATCCCGTCCACCCTGTCCATTGGTTAAGATTAACACAGATCTAACGGTGTCTCACTCCGACATCCCCGATCCGATGCGCATGCTCCTGCGAGATCAGCAACGCAAAAGAGCAGGTCGCGGCTGCCGGGAGGTGTCGAGATGGGCAATCCGGCCGAATGCACGGACCGCTCCCCACGATCCAGGAGGCGACCATGATGTGCATCCGCCGCGACCCGCAGGTCAGCGGGCCAAGGAACGATAGGCGGACCGTCTTCGCATGTCGGCCTGTTGCGAGCGTGGCAATGGCGATCGGGCTCGCCGCCTGCTCGTCGGTTGTCATGAACCAGCCGCTGTCTCCGCTGCCCAGCGAACCTTCCGAACTCGCGATCACCGAGGGCGGCTATCGCTTCGGGGCGTTGGCGGAGCCCACCCAGTCCGATGACGTCCTGCTGATCGTCGCGTTCTCCGGTGGCGGCAAGCGGTCGTCCAGCTTCTCCTATGGCGTCCTGCAGGGGCTGAGGGACTACGAGATCGAAATCAGCGGCCGGGCATCGACCCTGCTGGACGAGATCGACGTGATCTCCGGTGTATCCGGCGGCAGCTTCACGGCCGCGTACTATGCGCTCCATCGCGATCGCATCTTCACCGACTTCGAGGACGACTTCCTGCACCACGACATCGAAGGCGATGTGGAGGAAATCCTGCTCGCGCCGTGGAACTGGGAGTGGATGTTCAACGACGAATACGGCACCGGCGACGATGTCGCCGCCCTCTATGACGGCATGATGTTCCGGGGGGCGACCTTCGCCGACCTCTATCAGCGGGGCGCGCCCCTGTTGCAGGTGAACGCCACCAACATCGTCAATGAATCGACCTTCACTTTCGATCAGGACTATTTCGACCTGATCTGTTCGGACCTGATGTCCTTTCCGTTGGCTCGGGCGGTGGCCGCTTCCAACGGCTTCCCGATCCTCTTCACACCCATCACCCTGGAAAACCATGCAGAGTCGTGCGTGGATCACCTGCCCGACTGGTGGCTGGAGGAGCCGGAAGGGTCACCCGAACGGCTGTCGCGGCGGGCTTACGTGACGGAGAGCTTCGACCACTACCTGGACCACGAGCAGTCGCAATACGTCCACCTGATGGATGGCGGCATCTCCGACAATCTGGCGCTGCGGGGGATGACGAATGTCGTGGTCGCCCTAGAGCCCGAAGAAACGATACGCGCCTATGGCCTTGACCGGGTGCGCCGTCTGGTGGTGCTTGTCGGCGACGGTCAAGGCGGGATCGACGAAAGCCTGGCGCAAGAGCGCACCGTCGGGGGCGTCAGCCAGGTTTTCGATCTGGTCTCCAGCACCGGCATCGACCAGTACAATTACGAGACGCTGCTGCTCGTGCAGGACAGCGTGGACCGGTTGGTGGCGGCCATTCGCGAGGTCCGGTGTGACGAGGCGGAAGAGATAGACGGGCATGCCTGCGACGATGTCGAAGGCTACCTCCTCCACCTGTCGCTGCGCCAGCTGGAGGACGCCGCGGAGCGGGAGCATCTGCTCGCCATCCCGACGGCCCTGACCCTCGACGCGGACGAAGTTGCCCGCCTCGCGGAAGCGGGGCGGAGCCTGGTGGCGAGAGACGCCGGGCTGGCACACCTGCGCCGAAGCCTGTCCCGCGACGACCCCGAAAGCTGAGCCGGACGCGGCCGGTTCGCGGCGACGCGGCGACCGGCGGCTAGGGTCCGTCGACATTCAGAAGTCCCTCCCCCTTGATGGGCAGGGGAATCGCATTTGGGATTTTTCCTGGTGTTGCGGATCGCAGTGAGATGGATTCTGCAGGTGTCTCCACAGATTGGGGGCGACCTTGGAGCATCTCATCTCGGTGTTTTCGGCGGTGGAAGATCCTCGTGCGGCGAACGCACGACACGATCTTTCGGAGATCCTGTTCATTGCGCTGGCGGGCGCCCTGTGCGGGGCGGAGAGCTGCGCGGACATGGCGGAGTTTGGGGCGGCCAAGGAGCGCCTGTTGCGGCAGGTCCTGCGCCTGGAGCACGGGATTCCGAGCCACGATACCTTCAGCCGGGTGTTTCGGCTGCTCGATCCGGAGGCCTTCGAGGCGGCGTTCCGCCGCTTCATGGCAGGCATTGCCCGGGCGCTCGGTGGCGTGGTGGCAATCGACGGCAAGGCACTACGCGGGGCCTTCGAGCGGGGCCAGCGGACGACGCCGCTGCATCTGGTCAACGTCTGGGCGGCCGAACAGCGCCTGGCCCTGGCGCAGCGCCTGGCACCCGGCCGCAACGAGGTGGCCGGCGCGCTGGAGATCATCGAGCTGCTGTCGCTCGGGGGCTGCACCGTCACGGCCGACGCCCTGCACTGCCACGCCAAGATGGCGCAGGCCATCCTCAAGCGGGGTGGGGCATACGTGCTGGCGCTCAAGGAGAACCAGAGTGCGTTGTTCGCCGAGGCCGTCGCCCGCTTCGACGATCCGGCCAGCGCGGAGCACTTCGCCGAGCACCGCGTCAAGAGCCACGACCGGATCGAGCAACGCAGGGCCGTTGTGCTGCCCGCTGCCGAGCTGGCACAGCGCCATGGCTTTCCCGGCATCCAGGCCGTCGCCCGGGTCGAGGCCCTACGCCAGCCCACCGCCAAGGAAGCCGTCGTCAAAGTGCGCCACTTCCTGCTGTCCCAGCCGCTCACCGCCGAACGCCTGTTGCAGGTCGTGCGCAGCCACTGGACGATCGAGAACCAGCTCCACTGGGTGCTCGATGTCGTCTTCGACGAGGACCGCGCCAGATCCCGGAAGGGCAACGGACCGCAGAACCTCGCCATCCTGCGAAAGCTCGCCCTCAATCTGCTCAGAGCCGACCAGAGCAAGTCCTCGATCAGAAGAAAGATCAAACGTGCCGGATGGGACGACGACTTCCTTCTCTCCCTCTTTTCCCAAATGCGATAGCCCTGCGCCTGATGGGGGTCAGCGCCTGCCGCAAACGCCGATATTGGGGATTATCATAAAATTAATCGAAAATTCGCGTTGCGAACTAATGCGGGTGCTGTTAAGTTCCGCCCAAATTCTCGTGGCGTCATGGGAAGTCGAGGCTGCGGTCGGTGGCCGCATGCATGATAAATGAGTACAAGATACAGCAGGCTGGGAGCTACTGCGAAGAATTCGCTGTTGAAATAGGCAGCGTTTCACACTGCGAAACATGCAGGGCCCGCGCGACTATTTCGACTTGACGATAGGACTCTTACTCACCCCATTCGCCTGAGCGCCCTTGTTTTACCGATCCTGTGGGCATGCCAGCTCGCCGGAAAGGATCTCGTTTGCGCGTTCGCAGACAGAACATGGGTCCGGCGATCGAACATGGAGAACAGGTCGATGGCAAAAAGCACGGATCAGGTGATCGTGGATCTGATTGAAGCCGGCATCATCGATGCCGGCGATGTCTTGGAAGCCAACCCCAACAAGGAACGCGATCAAGTCGTAGAGGCAGATGCCAACGGCACGCTCAACGGCGGCGACGGTGACGACACCTATCTCGGCAAGGACGGCCAGGAGGAGACCTTCTTCTTCGACGGGCGTCACGACAACAACGACGAAGGCCGCCACGTCAACGTCGTGCAGAATTTCAGCTTCGAGGAAGACACGCTGCGGTTCCGCCTGGACGGCGGGTTCTTCAAGGACGAAGACGGGACGAAGATCGAGCAGTCGACCAATGGAAACCAGGCCGCGTTCGATACTGCCCGTGATTTCGCCGACCTGATGCTGCATCTGAACTCGCTGGGCGGGGAGCAGGAGGAGATTGCCGCCGCCGAAGTCGCCGACAACACGGCCGCCAATGGCAAGGTCGACGGGAGCTACCGCAAGTCCCTCAAGAGCGAGACGACCCAGGGCAGCTTCGTTTCGGTCGTCGACGGTCACATCGTCATGAACTTCGACGATGGCTCCGGCAATGGCGAGACCGTCGACAAGTGGGGAAACTTCGTCACCAACGACGTGATGATCGTCTTCGAGAATTTCGAAAAGAAGCTCGCCGCGCAGTTTGCCAATGAACTGGGCTATTCCGCCGAATTCGCCAGCGCGCAGGACAGCGTGCACATCGCCCCGGTCACCGGCGGCACCCTGGAAGGCGGCGATGGCGACAATCTTTTCATCATGTCGAACGGAATCGATAAAGTTAAGTTTCAGCGTGGCTTCAACAACAATGACGAAAGCAAGCACGTAAACATCGTGCACGGGTTCGACCTGGCCGAGGACAAGCTGACATTCGACAGCGACTTCAACGGCCTCTTCACCATCGGCGCGACCACCGGCAACGGGAAGTTCGCCACCTTCGAAGGCGCGGACGGCATCGCCGCCCTGCTGGCCACGGTGTCGACCGTCAGCAATGTCGACGACAGCACCGGCGATCTGCATTTCGACATACAGTTGAAGGGCGGCGATCCGATGACCGTGGTTCTGACCAACACCACGCTCGACGACGTCTACTCGACCGCCGCCGAGTCGGTTTGGGAGGCTCTGGTCGATTCCGGCGCCTTCGCCGCAGGTGAAGTGCCGCCGCCGGTGAAGAACCAGGACAACATCATCTTTGATACCAATGGCAGCGGCAAGGGCGACGACATTCTGATCGCCACCGCCGCCGCCGATACGTTCAACTTCCAAAGCGGCAGCGGTCGCGAGGATGGCACTGGCGGCACCAATGACGGCGATGCCCATGTCAAAGTGATCATCGGGTTCAACACCGACGATGAGATGTCGTTCCGAATCGACGGCGGCTTCTTTGCCGATTCGATCTTCAAGACCATCAACAACAACCAGGGCAAGGTCACCTACGATCAGATCGACGAATTCGCCGATTTCCTGAATTCCAAGGGCGGCGACAATGGCGCGATCTACGACGCAGAGACCAATTCGACGATCCTGACCCTGGCCGACACTGGGGCCACCAGCGATGGGTTCCACATCGTCCTGTGGGATTCCGGCGACCTGTTCTGATCCGTTTCACTCACGCAGGAAGGGGCCGCGCGGTCAGCGCGGCCCTTTTCGCTCAGCCGATGATCGTGTGGCCGGCCAGCCCAGACGCGAACCCTTTCAATCATCACCGATCCTGCTTCCGGTATCTCGGTACGAGGGCGCGGCTGGCGTCGTCGCGCGACCAACCTTCAGCAGCGGGTCGACGCTCACGGTAAAAGGAACCACTCCTTCGATCTCTGGAACACAGGCAACCTCCTCTGACATCGTCCGGTCGGCCCTGATCGAGCCGCCATGAAGGAGCGGCTCTCTTTTTCTGCATCTTGCCCGGATCGGTAAAGAGAGGCTCGCTCGGATCGTCTTCGAACACGCATCCCGCGCCGCATCACCGCCGGAACAGTGAGACGATATCCTGCGTGCCCTGGTCGGGTTGCCGGCCGACGCAGCGGGCCGTGCCGTCTTCCAGGCGTTCGCATTCGTTGACGATGCGGAAAATGCGGAAACCGCCGGTACACTCGATATCGGTTTGGTCCTCGAGACGCAGGTTGCCGTTGTCGAGGAACTGTGCGGTCAGTTCCCCGTGGCAGGTCGTACCGTCCTCGAACACGATCGTCTGATTGCCGTTGCCGGCTTCATCGAAACAGATCTGCCAGTCCTCCACACCATAGAGCTCGTTGCTGGCCACATCGGTAATCTCGATGCCGGAGATCAGGCTCCAGCACCCCTCCAGGAACGTCACGTCCCGGTCTTCCCAGTCCTGTTCGGTGATCTGTACCACTTCCGCGGGCGGCTCCTCGGGCACGATGACCTCCGCAACGGGCGGCGGATTGACGGCCGGCTGCTGCGGCACCGGGCAGTCGGGCGCAGCCGCCAAAGTGAGCCTCAACTGATCCAGCCGCTCCTCCAGCATCCGCTGGCGCGTGCGCTCCCTTTCCAGCGGGGAAAGGTCGGGGGCGGCCGCGGCGGGTGCAGGACAGAAGTCGAACAGCAGCCGATTGCCGCCAGGGAGGCCGATGCCGCAGGCCCCGAGGCTGAGATAGGCGCCCACCACCATCATCACAGCCAAGAAGCCCCAGAGAACGAGGGTCTGCCAGGCGGCCGTTCGATTCTGCGGTGTGCCTGTGCCGGATCCCACTATGGCCCCCAAGTCCAACGATGGTCGCACAGGCGAACCATCTCTCTAATCAGACGCGATGCAGGTTCACGACCCACCGGACATCCCCATCGGATTCGCCGCTGCATTGGGCCACACCGCCACCCCCGCCGGCGCAGTCCAGCCGATCCTGGAACCAGAGCGTGCCGTCGTTGCAGACCGTATTGGCATCCCAGATGCGCAAGCGGCCGCCGGGCAGGATCTCGACGCGCGCAGGTGCGGTGCAGGCGATCCCGCTGCGACGGAAGGTCAGCGACCCGCGGCCTTGCGCATCGAAGCAATAGGTGGACGTACCGGGAGATCCTTGTGCCGGCGAATGGCGAAACGGGTCTGTGCGCCAGCAGCCTGCGAGAAAGGCGAGATCTCCCGTGCGGTCAACGTCGTCCGGAATCCTCAGCCTGTCATCCGGCGGCGCAGGGTCGGGTTCGGGTGGCGGCGGCGGCACCGGCCGCGGCGGAGCGGCCGGCCGGGTGCCGGGCTGGGGCGGCTCGAAGGGCGGCGCGGCGGCCAACTCAGGCTCCGGTGGCGGGTCGGGTTCGGGCGGCGGGGCCGGGTCGGGGGCGACAGGCAGGGGTGCCGGCGTGGCCGGGGGTGGAACTGCGGCTGTTTCCGGCGACACTTCCCTGGGCGGGCAGTCGGGAACCCGCGCGAGCTGCAGCTGCAATCGATGCAGCTCGCGCTCGAGTATCCGTTGGCTTGCCATCGCTTCCAGCAGGTCCGGCCGGTTCGACTGCGGTTCCGCTGCCGGTGACTGGCAAAAGTTCAGTACGCTGCCACCCCATGGCAGGGCCACGCCGCAGGCCGGGGTGACAGCTGCCGCCACTGCGGCGGCGGTCAGTGCGAGACCCAGCCACAAGAGTCTGCCGAGCCAGGGTGCGGAGCGCTGTCCGTTCGGTTCGATCGTGCTGGGTCGTAAGCCTGCCACTTGACCGGGATCCTGCAACGAAACGGCATCAGAGATGAAACTCGCGAGCGGGCGTGGCAGAAACGGGGCATGGATACGGCCGACACGGCGAATGCCGCCGTCTTGGGGCCTTGGCCATCAGCGGGCCACGGCACGACAGGGAGACAGTAGATGAGCGAACCCCGCATCAATGCCGACAGGCTTTGGGCGACCATCATGGAGACGGCGGCATTCGGGGCGACACCGCTCGGCGGGGTGCGCCGCCTTGCGCTGAGCGAGGAAGATCGGCAGGTGCGGGACTGGTTCGTGGACGCCTGCAAGGCGGCCGGTTGCGAGATCACCATCGACACCATGGGCAGCATCTATGCCAAACGGCCGGGCACCAACGCCGACGCCCCACCCGTAGCCTGCGGGTCGCATCTCGACACGCAGCCCAGCGGCGGCAAGTTCGACGGCATCCTGGGTGTGCTGGCAGGGCTCGAAGTGATCCGTGCCCTTAATGATGCTCAGGTCGAGACCGCCGCACCGACAATGGTGATCAACTGGACGAATGAGGAAGGCGCACGGTTCGCGCCGGGCCTGCTCGCCTCAGGCGTGTTCGCCGGGGTGGCAGACCAGGCGGAAGCGTTCGCGGTGACGGACCGCGACGGTGTGCGCTTTGGCGATGCCCTCGCAGCGATCGGCTATGGCGGGTCGGTTCATCCCCAAGCGATGGAGCTTGCGGCCTATTACGAAATGCATATCGAACAGGGACCGATCCTGGAGGCCGAAGGCAAGACGATCGGCATCGTTGAGGGCGCTCAGGGCAGCCGCTGGTACCGGATCCATGTGACCGGCCGCGATTCCCATGCCGGGACCACGCCCATGTCGATGCGCCGCGATGCCATGCAGGGTGCGGCCCGGCTGATCAGCTCGGTCGCCTCCATCGCGCTGGAGCACGAGAATGCCGTTGGCACCGTCGGCATCGTCGAAGCCGGCCCGGGTTCGATCAACGTGGTGCCTGGCTCGGCCCGCTTCACCGTCGATATGCGCCACCCTGACGACAATGTGCTGGCAGCCATGGACCGGTCCCTGCGCAGTGCTGCGGCGGAACTCGCCGAAGACCGCCGGCTTGGCGTCGAGGTCGACCAGATCTGGCATTCGCCGCCGGTGGCCTTCGACCCGGCCTGCGTCGGTCGCGTCCGGGACGGCGCAGTCGCCGGCGGGCACAGCCATCGGGAAATCGTCAGCGGTGCCGGGCATGACGCTTGCTATGCCGCGCGCCGTGTGCCCACCGGGATGATCTTCATTCCGTGCGAGGGAGGGCTGAGCCACAACGAAAAAGAGAACGCCCGGTACGAAGATGTGGCCGCCGGCGCGGACGTCTTAATGCGTGCGATGCTGGCGACGACGGCCGGATGAGTCGCATATGCCGGCAGCGCGAAACATTTTTCA
This sequence comes from Anaerolineae bacterium, assembly GCA_028285185.1. Lineage (GTDB taxonomy): Bacteria > Pseudomonadota > Alphaproteobacteria > DSM-16000 > Inquilinaceae > JACKIG01. The sequence goes on from JANQQD010000101.1 coordinate 61,569, forward strand.
TCAAGAATTAATTTCGATGTCATAGCGTTTCCCGATCGGCGCCTGTGGGGAAACATTCTGTTATGGAAGTGCGGATTGAGCAGCTGATATCGGCTGTCGCGGAAGACGTCGGTAAGCTGGGGATCGAGATCACCGACGTTGCCGGCAATGTCGACAACGTCGCCCTGCGCACGCAGGGTCAGACCAAGAGTTTTGCGGAGATCCGGAATTCGGCCGACCGAATCAGCGAGATTGAGCGCAGTCTGACGGAAACCGCTAAGACCACCTACAGCTCCGCCCGCGCCGCAGCGGAAAAGATGGCGGACTCCTCCGACCAGGTCGGCCGGGCGCTGGAGGATATCCGCGATCTGGTGCAGCTGGTAACGGATGCCGAAGCACGCCTGACCGGCTTCCAGGATGCGTTGGAACGCGTTTCGAAGGTGGCGGCGTCGATCGAGGGCATCGCCAAGCAGACCAACCTACTGGCGCTGAACGCAACCATCGAGGCCGCGCGGGCTGGGGCCGCCGGGCGCGGGTTCGCGGTCGTGGCCGGCGAGGTCAAGGCGCTGGCAGGCCAGACAGCCTCGGCGACGGCCGAGATCGACGGCACGCTGAAGGAACTGACCGAACAGGCGCGTAGTATCGTGGAAGGCATTGATGGCGGCATGCAGCGGGCAGAGGCGGTCCGTGAAGGCACAGGTGCCATCGCCGTTGTGATCGAAGACGTCGGCCAGTCGATGCGAGGGCTCGAGAGCCAGGCGACCGCCATCGAGGCGGCCACGGCCGAGATTGACGGGAACTGCAGGGTATTCCACGACAAGGTGGAGGCGCTGAACGAGGATCTCGGATGCACCTCGCAGGACCTGGATGAGGCACGCAACCGGCTGAATGCACTGGTCGATCTGAGCGAGCACTTGGTGGGGCTGACCGCGGGATCTGGAGTGGAAACGGTCGACAGCCCGTTCATCAAGGCGGCCCAAGACGCAGCCGACGCGATCCGGCAGGCGTTCGAAGAGGCGCTGGATCGCGGCGAGGTGAAGGGATCCGACCTGTTCGACGAGCAGTATGAGGAGATCCCAGGCACCAATCCCATACAGTTCCGCACGCGGTTTACCGAGTTCACCGACCGCACCCTGCCGGCCATCCAGGAAGCGCTTCTGGCGTCCGACAGGCGCATCCTGTTCTGTGCGGCAATCGACCGGAATGGCTATCTGCCGACGCACAATCGGAAATTCTCAAGACCCCAATCGGCCGATGTGCAGTGGAACACCGCCAACTGCCGCAACCGCCGCATCTTCAATGACCGGGTCGGGCTGGCTGCAGGCCGGAACTACAAGGCGTTCTTGTTGCAGAACTATCGCCGCGACATGGGCGACGGGAATTTCGTTCTGATGAAGGATATTTCCGCGCCGATCGTCATCCGCGGCCGCCACTGGGGCGGCTTCCGCATCGGCTATTCGACGTAAGCTGCCCGTCCCGAAGCCTTGAGGCATCGCGCACGCCCTGGCAAGAGGAGTGCTGGCCGGCATCAACGATGTTGGCGTGGTTCGGGAAGATCGGGGAGACGGTCGCTTGCCCGACATAGTCACCACGGCGGCAGGACGTCGAGCCCTGCAGGTGACCGTTGCCGTGCTTTCGGCCGTGCCGACGACCACGGGGTTGGCCGGCGTCGTGTTCGGCCCGGCCGCCTTCGGGCTGGCTGAGGCCGACTCTCCGAGCCTCGACAGCCATGTCCGGTTTCTCTCCGGCGTGTTCCTGGCGATCGGCCTTTGCTTCTACTCGACCGTTCGCCGCATTGAACGGCACCGAACGCGCTTCCGGCTGGCAGCGGCGGCAGTCTTCCTCGGGGGGCTTGGCCGACTGCTCTCGCTTATCCTGGTGGGGTCCCCGGAATGGCCACACCTGGTGGGGCTGGCGCTCGAACTGCTAGTGGTCCCGGTCTTGGTTATCTGGCAGGGCGCGGTGGCGCGCGCAGCGGAAACACAGGCTGCAAAGAACCGCGCCGTGCCCGGCGCCCCTTAACGGCGCCGCATCGGAACCCGCTGGAACTTGGCTGTTCCCATCACCGCCTTCAGCGCGTCGCGCTCCCCTTTTGCATGGATGGCAGCCTGGCGCGCCGCGTTGCGCTCGTTCCTCAGCCGGTCACGCTCGGCCTCCAGCGCGGCGACGCGGGCCTCGAGAATCGGCATGTCCTGCGCCATCTGCTGGGCGGTCGCCGCATCGGCCGTCACCTGTTCGCGTTCCTCCAGAGCGGCAGCCATGGCGTCCCGTTCGGCCTGAAGTGCCTCGCGCTCGCGCATCAGTGCTTCGTGTTCGCCGGATGCCAGCTCTTTGGCAGTCTCCATCTCGGCGACCGTTGCCTTCAGCCTTTGGTTCTCCGACACCAGATGGCGGTTGTCGGCCGCGATCGCCGCGGCCTCACCCTCCGCAGTGCGGACGCGGGCGTCGGCTTCGGCAAGCGCGCGTTCCATCTCACGGCGCAGAGCCTCGCTCTCCCGTTCCGCAGCTTCGACGGCTTCGGTGGTCGTGGCGCGCGCCCTGTCTTCCGCCGCAGCAATCTCCGACGTCATGGTCACATAGAGCTGATCGACAGCGGCCACGAGGGCTTCGGGCGTGCGCGGTCCGCCTGCGAGCCCCACTTCGACGACGGCGCCGCTCTCGCTGCCATGCGCTGCCGCCGATCGATCGCTGTCGTCGGTCCGATCGTCGGTCAAGCGGGACCGCCAGCTTTGCAGCTCTTGATGGATCAGTCCAAGCGGCGCATCGGCGATTGCGGCGTGCACGCCTTCCACCGTGGGCATCTCGCCGCGAGCTGCGATCTCACCGATCACCGCGACGATCTGTTGGGGAGTTCCGGTTTCTTGCTGGCTCATGTCTCTAGTCCGCCGCGATCTCGGGAGGATACCAGTCTTATTCTTCGATGCCGTCGCGGATCTCGCCGACACAGCTTGCGACGATGTCGGCGCAACCCGAATGCTGCGTACCGAATCCGGCAATGCGGAACCCGCCGGGGCTGCGATAGCGCACATCCGTGACCGTGCCGTCGATCACGGTGAAAGCGGCCTCGCAATAGTCAGACCGGATCTCGCGAGTGACCGGGTTGCGCGCCGATATCCGCGACCCGGACGTGGTCCCGGCAACGACGCTGGACCGCGTGCTGTTGGTGAACACCTGCGTGCTGGTGTCGACCGGTGTGCCCAGCCGCCGGCTTTCATAGGTCAGCACCTCGAAATCGCCGCCGCCGCTCGTGCGGTCCGGCGTACCGGCACAGGCCAGCAGGTTGGACTTCGTCAGGCCGACCAGCGCGCGCTGCGCCAATTCCGCCTCTTCCGCTCGTTCGGTCGCCGTGCACCCGGCCAGCACGAACAGGCCCATCATCGACACGCGGCGAAGCGCCGAATAGAGGGATGTCATTCGGGTCCCTTCCTAAGTCGCTGCGGCGACACATCGGATGCCTCGACGCCCCAGTCGGCAATCTTGCCCGGCAGGCTTTTCTGCCGTGCCAGTGCGGCCGTCAGCCGGGCCAGTGCGGGCGCCGTCTGGATACCATAGCCGCCCTGGCCGGCGAGCCAGAAAAACGCCTCTCGTGCATTATCCCAGCCGGCGACAGGAACCTTGTCGGGCGCGAAGGTGCGCAAGCCCGCCCAGCGATGGGTCACGCGGCGTACCGTCAGCGTGGTTGCGTTTTCGACCCGGTCGACCGCAGTCGCGATGTCAATCTCGTCCGGCTGCACGTCGCAAGGGTCCATCGGCGTCTCGTCGGCCGGCGACGCCAGCAACCGTCCGCCCTCGGGCTTCAGATAGAACTGCTCTTCACAGTCGAGGATAAGCGGCCAGTCAGATGTGAAAAGATCGGGCGGCGGATCGAAGGTGATCGCCGTTCGCCGCTTGGGGCTCAGTCCAACAGGCTCAGCACCCGCCAGCGTCCCGACATGGTCTGCCCACGCCCCGGCGGCGTCGATCAGCACCCCGGCTTCCACCATGCCGCGACGGGTGAAGACTTGCCAATGCCCCCCCGTCCACTCGATCCGCTCCACTTCTGCATCCGTCAGGATCTGGCCGTCGCGGGCCCGCAGCATGCGCTGGTAGCCCTGCAACAGACCGTGCACGTCGATGTCGCTGGCATCCGGCTCCACCGCTGCACAGGCGACATAGCCGGGCCGCAGCGCGGGAACGCGGCGGAGAGCCTCTTCCGCCGGGATCGCCGCCAGGCCGGCCTCTTCGCCTGTCTCGGCGACGATGCCCGCCATGGATGCCGCCTGGTCCTCCCGCCCGATCATCAGGATGCCGCGCGGCGTCAGGATCGGATGGTCGGCGAACCGGTCCGGTGGCGCCTCCAGGAACGGTCGGGACGCCGCGTTGAGCGCGCGCACCGTCTTGGGCCCATAGCTTGTCACGAACATCGCGGCGGAGCGGCCGGTGCTGTGATAGGCCGGCTGGCTTTCTCGCTCCAGCACGATGACGGGGGCAAAGGCAGCCAGCTCCGCGGCCGCCGACGTACCGGCCATGCCGCCGCCGATGATCAGGAATTCCGCACGCAAACCGGACAACGCCCCAGCCCCCATCAGGAGATCACACCAGAGGCTAGGCAAGCCTCGGCGAAATCACAACTCGCCAAAGAGATGGGATAGACATCGACGGAGGCGTTCCCGCTTTCGCCAGCCCCAGTGCGACCGCCAGAGCCGTGGCCATCCGGCATAGGCTCGATTATGGTCAGTCGATGTGCCACTTGGGCGGGCGTCGCGTGGCAGAGACGGGTGGGCGACGCCAGGTTTACGAGGGAAAGCTGCCGGCCCGCAGTCGCGCCGGGAACGAACGATGCATCGATTTGCCAATCCCAACCGGTTCCTGCGCCTGAGCGCTGCGTTTCTGCCCTGGACGGCGGGCCTGTCGGCGGCGCTGATGGTCGTGGGGCTCTACCTTGCGCTGGTTGCCTCGCCGCCGGATTTCCGCCAGTCCGAAACCGTGCGGATCATGTATATCCACGTGCCGTCGGCATGGCTGGCCATGTTCGGCTATGCCTCCATGGCCGTGGCCAGTGCGGTGGGGTTCATCTGGAAGCACCCGCTGGCCGATCTGACCTGCAAGGCGATCGCCCCCATCGGCGCGGCCTTCACGGCCATTTGCCTCGCCACCGGCAGCATCTGGGGCGAGCCCACCTGGGGGACTTGGTGGGTCTGGGACGCGCGGCTGACCAGCGTTTTGATTCTGCTGTTTCTCTATATCGGCTATCTCGCCCTGGTCAGCGCTTTCGACGATCCGGCCCGTGGGCTCAAGGCCGGCGCCATCCTGACGATGGTGGGGGCCGTCAACCTGCCGGTGATCAAGTTTTCGGTGGACTGGTGGAACACGCTGCACCAGCCGGCTTCGGTCAGCCGGATCGGTGTGCCGGCGGTCGACCCAAGCATGCTGTGGCCGCTTCTGGTCATGACCGGAGCCTTCTGGGCGTTCTTCATTGCGCTTGTTCTGCTGAATACGCAGGCCGAGATCCTGGAGCGCAAGATCCAGGTTCTGCGGGCCGCCCAGGCCTATGGAGCGTCGGCATGACGCGCCCGCGTGCGCAACGGGGCAGATCTGCGACCAGGAGTCGCCTGCGGCCAGCCGGTGCGTTGAACGGTTGCCTGAGGGCTGCAATAGGGGCTACCCCGGAAACTATGGTACCGAGTGCCGGTGCCTGTGAAAGGGCATGATGGAGAAGCTTCAGGAGTTCGTGTCCATGGGGGGATACGGCGCTTACATCTGGGGCGCCTATGGATTGTGCGCGATCGTGATGATCCTGCTGGTGTTGACGACAATGCGCCGGTTGCGCGCCAACGAGCGGACCTTGGCGACGCTGAAGGACCTGCGCCGCGGAGGAGGCAGCGAGGTGAAGCGCGGCGAACAGCCCGCGGAGGGGCAGAAGGATGCGCCGTAAGCATCGTCGCATGGGTCTGCTGGTCGTTGCCCTGACGGGCGTCGCCTCGGCCGCCGCTTTGGCGCTGACGGCGCTGGAAGACAACCTGCTCTATTTCTATGGACCGAGCCAGGTCGACGAGCAGGGGCTGTCCATGGGCCAGCGCTTTCGCCTGGGTGGCCTAGTGGCCCACGACAGTGTCCAGCGCCTGGATGACGGGATGACCATCACCTTCACCGTCACGGACATGGTCGAAGAGGTCAACGTCGTCTATGTCGGCATCGTCCCCGACCTGTTCGCCGAAGGCCAGGGCGTGATTGCCAACGGCATGCTGGACCGCGATGGCGTGTTCCAGGCGGACGAGGTGCTGGCCAAGCACGACGAGAACTATATGCCGCCTGAGGTGGCTGAGGCTTTGGAACAGGCGGGACACCCCGTGCAATGATCCCCGAACTCGGCCATTTCGCCCTCACGCTCGCCCTGGCCCTGGCCATCGTTCAGGCGGTGGTGCCCATGGTGGGGGCTGCCACCGGCCGGGCCGCCTGGATGCTGGCCGGCCGCCCGGCGGCCCTCGGCCAATGCGCAGCGATCCTGCTGGCGTTCATTGCGCTGACTTACGCCTATGTCGTGTCGGACTTCACGGTGCTGAACGTCGTCCAGAACAGCCATTCCGCCAAGCCGATGCTGTACAAGGTGACCGGCGTCTGGGGGAACCACGAAGGCTCGATGCTGCTGTGGGTGCTGATCCTGGCGGTGTTCGGCGCCACCGTCGCGCTGTTCGGCAACGGCTTGCCGGAGACGCTGCGCGCGCGGGTTCTCGCGGTGCAGGGGGCCATCGGTGTGGGCTTCCTGGCCTTCGTCCTGCTGACCAGCAACCCGTTCCTGCGCGTGGACGGGATGCCGCCCTTCGACGGGCAGGACCTGAACCCGCTGCTGCAGGATCCGGGCCTGGCCTTCCACCCGCCGTTTCTCTATTTCGGCTATGTCGGCTTCTCCATGGCCTTCTCGTTTGCCGTGGCCGCCCTGATCGAAGGTCGGGTCGACCCTGCCTGGGCGCGCTGGGTCAGGCCATGGACCCTTGCGGCCTGGATCGGGCTGACGCTCGGCATCGCGCTCGGCTCTTGGTGGGCTTACTACGAACTCGGCTGGGGCGGCTGGTGGTTCTGGGATCCGGTGGAGAATGCCAGCCTGATGCCGTGGCTGGCCGGCACTGCGCTTCTGCATTCCGCCATCGTCGTGGAAAAGCGCGACGCCCTGAAAAGCTGGACCATCCTGCTCGCCATCCTGACCTTCGCGCTCAGCCTGCTGGGCACCTTCCTGGTGCGCTCGGGCGTGCTGACATCGGTGCACGCCTTTGCCGTCGACCCCGACCGGGGCGTCTTCATTCTGGCGCTGATCGTGCTGACCGTTGGCGGCGCGCTGGCGCTCTACAGTTGGCGGGCGCCCATGCTGGCGCCCGGCGGCATGTTCCGGCCCGTCAGCCGCGAAGGGACCCTGGTGCTGAACAACCTGCTGCTGTCGACTGCGACGGCAACGGTGCTGATCGGCACGCTCTATCCCCTGCTCTTGGAAGCCATCAGCGACGATCGCGTGTCCGTTGGCCCGCCCTATTTCGAGGCGACAGTCGTGCCGCTGATGATCCCCCTGGTTGTCGCCATGGCCATCGGACCGCTGCTGGCATGGAAACGGGCGGATCTTTCCGGCGTGCTCGGTCGGTTGGGGGCCGTGGCGGGCCTGACGGCGGTTGCGCTGCTGTTCGCCCTCTACCGCACCACCGATGCGCCGGTGATGGCCTTGGTCGGACTTGCTCTGGCGGCCTGGGCGATCGCCGGTTCTCTGGTGGAACTGGCGGAGCGCATCAGGCTGTTCCGCATCCCGCTGGGCGCCAGCTGGAAGCGCGCGAAGGGCCTGCCCGGCAGCGCCTGGGGGCTGAGCCTGGCCCATGCCGGACTTGGCATCGCCCTTGCCGGCATGGTCGGTTCGACCGCCTTCCTGTCGGAACGCATCCAGGTCATGGCAGCCGGCGATACGGTGGAGATCGCTGGCTATGACGTGACCTTCGAAGAGGTGCTGCAGACCCAGGGCCCTAACTATGTGGTGGAGCGTGCAAGCCTGACCGTCTATCGCGATAATGCGGCCGTCGCCGTGCTGGAACCTGAGAAGCGCTGGTATCCGGTGGCCCGGATGGCCACCACGGAAGCTGCGATCCGCACGACGATGTTCGCCGACCTCTATGCCGTGCTGGGTGACCAGCAGCCCGGCAACGCCGCCTGGACGGTGCGGCTCTACCACCATCCGCTGGTGCCGTGGATCTGGATCGGCTCCATCGTCATGTCGCTGGGCGGCGTGGCCAGCCTGGCCGACAGGCGCCTCAGGGTCGCCATCACGGCGCGCCGGGTACCCGCATCCGCCGCCGCACAGCCCGCGGAATAGGTCCATGCGCCGGATCGTTTTCCTTCTGCCCCTGATTGCTTTCGCGGGCCTGGCCATCTGGGTTGCCGTGCCGTTAGTCCGCGGTGAAGATCCGTCAGTGCTGCCATCGGCGCTGATCGACCAGCCCGCGCCGGACTTCGCGCTGCCGGCTCTGCCGGGGCGCGATGATGGTCTGGCATCGGCCGATCTGGGCGGCGAGGTGACGCTGGTGAACTTCTTTGCCAGCTGGTGTGTGCCCTGCCTGGCGGAACATCCGCTGCTGACCCGCCTCGCCCGCGAAGACGGCATTCGCGTGCTCGGCATCGCCTATAAGGACGAGCCGACCGATACCATGGCCTGGCTCACCCAGCATGGCGACCCCTACGGTCGTATCGGCGTCGATCTGGATGGGCGCGCGGCGATCGACTGGGGCGTCTACGGCGTGCCGGAGACGTTCCTTGTCGATGCCGACGGACGCATCCGCTTCCGCCATCCGGGCCCGCTGACACCGGATCTGGTGGACGAGACGCTGCTGCCGCTGTTGCAGGAGCTTGCGGGATGAGGCGGATCCTGGCGCTGTTACTGCTCGCCGTATGGCTGTCACCGGCCGCTGCGGTGGAGCCCCACGAGGTGCTGGACGACCCGGTGCTGGAGGCTCGCGCCCGCGCCCTCTCGCAGGACCTGCGGTGCCTGGTGTGCCAGAACCAGTCGATCGACGACAGCAACGCACCGCTGGCGCAAGATCTGCGCGTGCTGGTGCGCGAGCGCCTGGCGGCGGGCGACAGCGATGACCAGGTCATGGCGTTCGTCACCGACCGCTATGGCGACTACGTGCTGCTGCGCCCGCCGGTGCAGGACAACACCTATGCTCTCTGGTTCGCGCCGGCCGCGGTCCTGGTGATCGGGGCCGTGGTTGCGGCCTTCGTTCTTTCGCGGGGGCGGGTGCGCCCCGAACCAGATCCGCTGACCGCGAACGAACGGCAGCGCGTCGATGCGCTGCTGGCGGCCGAGCGCGAGCGTGACGGCCGATGATGTTCTGGATTCTGGCGGCGGTGCTGACGGCGGGCCTTGTCGCGCCGCTGGTGGCCGTGCTGGCCCGCGGACGGCCTGTTGAAGGCGAGGCGACCGACGAAGCGCTGGCGGTCTACCGCGACCAGCTTGCGGAGCTGGAGCGCGACCAGGCGCGCGGCACCCTCTCGCCGGACGATGCCGAAGCGGCACGAACCGAGGTGGCCCGCCGCATGCTGGCCGCCGACCGGGCGCGGGGCGGTCGGTCGGCCTCCGGGCGCCCGGCACGGTGGCTGGCCCTCGCACTGGCCGCGCTGCTCCCGATCGCGACGCTGAGCGCCTATCTGGCGGCCGGCCGGCCAGACCTGCCGTCCCAGCCGCTGGCATCTCGCGATCCCGGGGCCATGGAGGCCCATCGCCAGATGCTGGCGGAGACGGCCGAACTGGCCCGCCGGCTGGAAGCCGATGGCGGCAGTGCTGCGGACTGGACCGATCTCGGCCAGCGCTATCGCGCCGTCGGCCGGTTCGAAGATGCGGTCGCGGCGCTGGCCCGCGCGGTGGGCGTCAGCGAAGGCGATCCGGATATCGTCGCAACCTATGCCGAGGCCCTGGTCGAAGTGGCGTCCGGCATCGTGTCGGAACAGGCGCGCGAGGCGTTCGAGCAAGTGCAAGCCGCACGGCCCTCGGACCCGCGCCCGCACTATTACCTCGCACTTGCCCGCGCCCAGGCCGGCGACGACGAAGGCGCGCTGGCCGACTGGCAGGCCCTGCTGGGCGCCAGTCCGGCAGATGCGCCCTGGCGCCCGCTTGTGATCCAAAGGGTGATGGAGGCGGCCGAGCGGCTGGGCCTCGACCCGGAAGAGGCCGTGCCCGCTGCCGCCGGCGGCCCCGGCGCCGACGCAGTCACAGCCGCCGCGGAGCTGTCGCCGGACGAGCGTGCCGACATGATCCGTGGCATGGTGGATGGGCTGGCCGCACGGCTGGAACAGGAACCGGAGGATCTCGCCGGCTGGATGCGCCTTGCCCAGGCCTACCGCGTCATGGGCCGGGTGGACGATGCCGCCACGGCCCTGTCCCGGGCGGCAGATCTGGCGCCCGACGATCCGGCCATCCTGTCGGCCCAGGCCGAGACGCTGATGATGACCAGCACTGACGGCGTGCCACCGGTGGAAGCCGTCGTCGTGCTGCAGCGCCTGCTGCAGGCCGACCCGGAGAACGCCATGGCGTTGTGGCTCTTGGGCGTGGCCGCCCATGCCGACGGCCGTGAGGAAGACGCAGCCGGCCTGTGGAACCGCCTGCTGCCGCAACTCCCGCCCGACAGCGACGAACGGCGTCTGCTGCAGGAACGCCTCGACGCCATCGCCGGTGCTTCGTAAGCGTCCTCAGGAGAAATCGTCCAGACCTCGCCTCGTTTCATCGCTCGGAAGAGACAGAAATCGCGTCGATGAAACCCTGGTCGCCTTCGGCATGTCTGCTCTCGGCGACGGCGCGTGACTGTCGATGGGCATCGGCGCGGAAGGCTGCGGTCCGCGTGTCGGGCACCCAGATCTGTATGGGCCGCAACCCGCGGGCGCGCATGCGCTGCCGATAGAGGCGAACCTTGTCGCGGCTGCTCTGCTTCCTGTTCAGCATCTTGTTCGGCCGTCCATTGCGCATATGGTGACATGTAACCTATTCCGAGCGCGCGCGGTGCAACTTGCCCGCCGATTTCTGCGGCAGACCGTGAAGGCGTCCCGCAGCTGTCACATTGTCAGGCTGGCCAGATTGTCGCATTCTCTGGATGGTTACTTCGTGTGCCCGGTGTAGTCTGAACCCAGACATGCAACGGAGCAATCCGCACACATATGGGAGGACAATCGTGAAATCATCCTTTGGCCTGAGCCTTGCCGCAGTGGTCGCCATGGCGCTGGCTGGCGTTGCCACGCTACCTGCCACGGCCGACGCTCAGTACCCGGAACGGCCGATCACCCTGATTGTGCCCTGGGGTGCCGGCGGCGGCACCGATGCCACCGGCCGCATCATCGCCAGTCTCCTGGAAGAAGAGCTGGGCCAGCCGGTCAACGTCGTCAACCGCACCGGCGGCAGCGGCGTGGTCGGCCACCAGGCGATCGCGACGGCAGACCCCGATGGCTACACCATCGGCGTGGCGACGGTCGAAATCGGCATGATGCACTGGCAGGGCCTGACCGACCTGACCCACGAGGCCTATGCCCCGATTGCCTTGGTGAACGCCGATCCGGCCGCGATCCATGTTCCGGCCGATGCCGAATACGACACGTTGGACGCCCTGTTAGAAGCCGCCGAAGACGGGCAGTTGCAGGCCTCCGGCACCGGCCAGGGCGGCATCTGGCATCTGGCGCTGGCCGGGCTCTTGCAGGATGTCGGCCTGGCCCCCGATGTCATCCAGTGGGTGCCCAGTGAAGGCGCGGCCCCGGGCCTGCAGGATCTGGTGGCCGGCGGCGTCGATCTGGTCGCCTGCTCCATGCCCGAAGCCCGCGCGCTGGTCGAGGCCGGCCGCGTGAAGAGCCTGGTGATCATGTCGCCGGAACACGATGCCATCTTCCCCGACGTGCCGACGACGGAAGAGGCCGTGGGCTCCACCTGGACGCTCGGCGCCTGGCGCGGCATCGTCGCTCCGGCCGG
>JANQQD010000014.1 GCA_028285185.1 Anaerolineae bacterium
CGACTACACCACGGTCGGCGGCGAGACCATCCCCGATGTCCGCATTGGCTGGGAAGCATACGGCACGCTGAACGCCACCCGCGACAACGTCATCCTGATCACCCATTTCTTCTCTGGCACCAGCCATGCCGCCGGCCGCTATACGGACGAGGATGCCCGGCCCGGCTATTGGGATGCGATCATCGGCCCGGGCCTGCCGATCGACACGGACCGGTTCTACGTGATCAGCTCCGACACGCTGGTGAACCTGAACGTGCACGATCCGATGGTGACGACGACGGGCCCTGCCACGATCAACCCGGCAACCGGCGAGCCCTGGGGTATGGACTTCCCCGTCGTGACGATCGAGGACTTCGTGCATGTTCAGAAAGCACTGCTGGACAGTCTGGATATCGGCAGCCTGCATGCCGTGATGGGCGCTTCGATGGGGGCGCTGCAGGCGATCGAATGGGCGGTCACCTATCCTGAGATGGTGGACCGCGTGATCCCCGTCATCGGCGCAGGCCAGGCCGATGCCTGGCTTATCGGGTGGCTGGAGCTGTGGGGCGAGCCGATCATGCTGGACCCCAACTGGAACGGCGGCGACTACTATGGCGGCGAGCCACCGATTGCGGGCCTGACGCTGGCCTTGGAGCTGGTGACACTGCACGCGCGGCATCCCGTCTGGGCTGACGCGACCTTCGGCCGCGATTGGGCCGAAGAAGGCGCCGATCCCGCAGCCGCCTTCGACAACGAGTTTGCCGTTGAACGCTGGCTGGAAGACGCCGCCTCAGCCCGCGCGGCCGTGTCCGACGCCAACCACTTCCTCTATCTGGTGAAGGCCAACCAGCTGTTCGTCACGGGCCATGAGGGAACCCTGGAGGAAGGCCTGGCCGCGGTGGAAGCGCCGGTGCTGTTGCTGCCGGCCGCCAGCGACCTGCTGCTGATGCCATACATGGCCCGCGAGGTTCGCGACACGCTGGCCGATCGCGAAATTGCGGTGGAGTATATCGAGCTGGAGGGCACCTTGGGCCATCTCGACGGCATCGTCGTCATCGACCAGGCCGACGAGGCCCTCCGCGCCTTTCTGGACCGGTAGCGGCCGGCCGATTACGCGCCGATGGGCTATCCCCAGCGCATCATCTGCCTGACCGAGGAAACCGTCGAAACTCTCTATCTGCTGGGCCGGCAAGACCGGATCGTCGGCGTTTCGGGCTACACCGTGCGGCCACCGGAAGCCCGGCGCGACAAACCGAAGGTCAGCGCCTTCACCTCAGCGAAGATCGACCGGATTCTGGAGCTGAAGCCGGACCTGGTGCTGGGCTTTTCAGATCTGCAGGCCGACATCGCGGCGGCGCTGGTCCGCCACGGCATCGCCGTGCACATCTTCAACCAGCGATCGGTGGCGGAAATCCTGTCCATGATCCAGCTGTTGGGCGCCATGGTCGATGCTGCAGGGCCCGCCACGCGGCTGGTGGCCGACCTGCGCCGGCGGCTCGACGACGCGCGCATCCAGCATGCCGACCGACCGATCCGCCCGCTGGTGTTCTTCGAGGAATGGGACGATCCGCTGATCACAGGAATCAGCTGGGTGTCAGAGCTGATAGAGATCGCCGGCGGCCGCGACATCTTTGCCGACCGTGCGGGATGCCGCCTGGCCAAGGACCGCATCGTCACCGCAGCCCAGGTCGCCGATCGTGCGCCGGACATCATCATCGGCTCGTGGTGCGGCAAGAAATTCATACCCGGCAAGGTGGCCGCACGCCCGGGCTTCGCCGACATCCCGGCGGTGCGCAACCGCGCCGTGCATGAGATCAAATCGCCGATCATCCTGCAGCCGGGCCCGGCAGCGCTGACCGACGGCCTGGCCGCGCTGCAGACGATCATCGACGGCTATCTCGGCTACATCGATGCGTGAGGCGGACGCGTCAAAGCGTGCTCTATCAGGCGATAGAGCGTCAGATCCTCGAAAGTAACGATTTCGGGCTTCAATGAAGCCCATACCCCGACCTTCACGCTGCCGGCGTTCCAGTCAGTTCAAGGGCCCGGTATAGACCCAGGTTTCGACCACATCGCCGGCGAGTCGATGGCCGGCGCCCGGATGGTGATAGCGGTAGACGCGCGTCGCCACGTCCAGCGCCACCTGCGGACAGGCGCCCGAAGTCAGCATTTCGCTGTAGGCGCGCACCACAGCCTCACGGCAGCGGCAGCGGGCGACATCGGCCGCCTCCCGGCAGTCGTCTTCATCGACCACCGGGCCGGCCATCCGCCAGCTAACGGGATTTCTTTCGGCCATAGAGTTCCAACCTGTGATCGACGAGTTCGTAGCCGAGCGTCTCTGCGATGCGCAGCTTCGCGCGTTCCAGCTCTTCGTCCTGAAACTCCACCACCTCTCCGGTCTCCAGATCGATCATGTGGTGGTGATGCTCCAGGTTCACTTCGAACCGTGCATAGCTCTCATTGAAGTCGTGGCGTTGCACCAAGTTCTTCTCGTCGAGCAGATGCAGGGTGCGGTACACGGTAGCGATGCTGATCGTGGGGTCGATGTCGCGCGCACGCTGATAGACGGTGTCCACGGACGGGTGATCGTCGGACTCGTGGAGAACGCGAAGGATGATCCGCCGCTGGCCGGTCATCTTGAGACCCGCCTCGATACATCGCTGCTCGAGAATCGTCATGTCCCAACCCTGCTTGCGGGCTGCTCAACG
>JANQQD010000138.1 GCA_028285185.1 Anaerolineae bacterium
TCAACGCGATGCAGGACGGCAGCGAGCCGCGCAAGGGCAACGGTGAGGCATGATGGATCTGCTTGAGATCGATGCCAAGGGGCGGGCACCCCGGAAATCGGCCACCGCGTACCGCACCATCAGCGAAGTCTCCGACGAACTTGACGTGCCGCAGCACGTGCTGCGGTTCTGGGAGACGAAATTCAGCCAGGTCCGGCCGCTGAAGCGCGGCGGCGGCCGGCGCTATTACCGGCCGGAAGATGTCAACTTGCTCCGCCGGATCCAGACCCTGCTTTACCGGGATGGGTACACCATCAAGGGCGTACAGCGCCTGCTGCGCGAAGGACGCGCCGACGGTGAAGGCCTTGCGGCCGAGGAGGGCGGTACCGGTGAGGGCGAGGTGGCGCCTGTTGACGAGGCGGTAGAGGCGTCCGCGAGCCCAGCTGGTGTGGGTTCACTGGCACCGGAACTGAAGGCGGAGCTTAAGGGCCTGCTGGACGATCTGCGCCGGTTGCGGGTCGTCCTGAAAGGCATGCGCTAACAGCGCATCGTGGTCGCCCGGGGGCGGCGTCGATCCAGGGGACCGGCATTGCCTCGGCTTCGCGGCCCCGCTATACAAGCCCCCGCATCCTGGCGTCGGAGCGTGGCGCAGTCTGGTAGCGCACTTGACTGGGGGTCAAGGGGTCGTGGGTTCGAATCCCGCCGCTCCGACCAGGGACGCGCATTTCGATAAACGAAAGTATGCTTGTTCCGGCGTCCATAAGCGCTGTCCTGTTGGAGCCGAAGGCAATCTTTGTTCCATTGGTTCCATTAACCATTCAACGTTTGTTAACGACGATCTTGTACAGAATGTCGCAGTGAGATCGTAGACTCGTGCCCGGTGGGCACTGGACGCCGTGATGGATGCTGCCATCGAGTCGCCGGACGAACCGCTGCGTCCGGCCTCGGAGCCACTAGCGGATATAGACCCGACGCAACCCGTCGAAATCGCTGAAGGGATCTGGTGGGTCGGCCACCATCTCGAAGGCGACCCGTTTCAGTGTCATGTCTACCTGATTGAGGCCGGGGACCAGTCCGTCCTGATCGACCCGGGCTCGGCGCTTACCTTTCCCGATGTCCTGCGCAAGGTTGGGCAGGTCACGCCATTCCACAACATTCGCTACTTCATCTGCCACCACCAGGACCCCGATATCACCGGCGCTCTGCCGCTGATCGACCAGATCGTTTCGCGCAAGGATGCGGTGATCGTCACGCACTGGCGGGCAGAGGCACTGCTGAAGCACTACGGTCTGCGGTTGGCGTTCTGGCGAGTGGAGGATAACGGCTGGTTGCTGCGCGTGGGACAGCATTCGCTGCGTTTCGTTTTCACGCCCTACCTGCATTTCCCCGGGGCGTTCTGCACCTTCGACGAGACGACCGGGATCCTGTTCTCAAGCGATCTGTTCGGCGGCTTCACCAAGGGGTTCCGCCTCTATGCCGAGGACGAGGGGCATTTCGAAGCGATCCGGCCGTTCCATGAACACTACATGCCGAGCCGGGAGATCCTGGCACACGGCCTTGCCAGACTGGAGGCGCTGCCGATCCGGATGATCGCACCCCAGCATGGCTCGATCATCCCCGAGCGGCTCGTCGCGTTCATGATCGAGCGGCTGAAGGAACTCGATTGCGGGCTCTATCTGCTGGTCAAGCAGGAAAGCGACATCCAGAAGCTGATGCGGCTGAACGAGGTGATGCAAGGCATCACCCAGACGATGGTTCTCTATCGCGACTTCGCGTCCATCGCGCCGGAGTTGCTGCGGCTGTCGCGTAAGCTGATGCCCGTCAGTTCGCTGGAGTTCCTGGCAGCGACCGATCAGGCCAGTCCCGGTGAGGTGCTGCACCTGACACCCAGCAACAGGTATCGTGGCCAAATGGTCGTGCCGCCGCCACGCTTGGCAAGCTTCATCGGGATCGACCGGCAGGGATGGGCGGAGATCTGCCCTACCGACTACATGGTGGTGGACCGCTGGCCGGTGACCGGTCCGGCAGGCGAGGCGGCCGACCACCGAGCCATCGTCATTCCGCTGTTTGCCCCGGACCGCCAGATCGCCACGGCCGTGGCCGTCATGCATCTGTCTGGCGAGACGGAGGCGGAGGACTGCATTGAAACCCTGATCCACCAGATGGTGCTGCCGCTGCAGGTTGCAGTGGAGCGCGAGAGTATCTATCGCGCACTCGATTTGGAGCGGCGGAATGTCTACGAGCGGCTGATCCGCGACCCGCTGACGGGGCTGTTCACGCGTGTCTGCATGCAGGACACGATCTTGCGCATGTTTGATCTTCACGACCGTGACCCGGACGGGTCCATTGCCGTCCTCATGATCGACATCGATCACTTCAAGTCAGTCAACGACGAGTATGGCCACGTCACAGGTGACATTGTGCTGCGGACGATTGCCCAGGCCATCCTGAGCGGCATTCGGCGGGCTGACCTGCCGGTTCGGTTCGGCGGCGAGGAGTTCGCAGTGTTCTGCCCAGGCTTGGGTGCAACGGCCGCGTCCACCATGGCGGAGAGGCTGCGCACCAGCATCGAACGGATAGAGTTCGAGCCACCGGTTGGCGGCCGCCGCGTGACCATCAGCATCGGAACGGCGATCCGCCGTCGCGGCGAAGACCTGGCGGCACTGATCGACCGTGCCGACCACGCCCTCTACGCCGCCAAAGCGTCCGGCCGCAACTGCGCTGTCACCGCCGGCGACGAAGGAGGCTAAGGCTCCGCTACGTCAGGCGGATGCCGTCAGGGCCGCTTCCACGATCTGCGGCACGACCTCAAGCCGGCGTAAAGCGTCACGAAGATCGCGGCGCGGCCGCCGCTCCAGAGGCCTCACGCCGACCCAGTTACCAGGCGCCCGTTCTGCGGCGATGTCGGCAATCTGCTGGCGCAGCAAGGTGCCGACGATGACTTCGTGTGCCCCGGAAAGCATGTCGGCATCGGCTTCGCGCATTAGGTCGCCATTGCGCAGATGGCCCAGGCGCTCGGTCGTCGATGTCGTGCCGATGCCGTGCCTGAGCACGATCGCGCGGACGCCCGCGACGATCGGGAGCAGCCCCCCAAGCTTCAGGTCGACGCGCGGCGTGTCCGGGTCGGCGCGGAACTCGCGCGTGCGGATGCGGCCCAGCAGCCCCAGGGGCGGGCGATAGTTCCACAGATGCTGAGACATCAGCTTCAGGAACGGGATCGACTTGCCGGCCGCAGAGAGGGCAGAAAGCCGCAGGCTCCGGGCCAGCGTACCGTCCCCGTAAACGGGCTGAAAGTCGAAGAAGATGTCGACGTTCAGCAGATGTTCCGGCGTTGCCGAGCGGACCCACTGGGCCACACGGTCTTCCCAGGTCTCCCGGTTGCCGCGCCACGCGGCTTGGGAGGCCATGACACCGCCCTTGCAGTAGGGAATTCCGGCTTCGTCGAGCGTCGCTGTCATGCGGCTGGCGAATTCGGCGAACCAGGCGTCGTCATCGGCGGACCCGTCATGGATCAGGGCGCTGTCCTGATCGGGCGCCAGCAGGCTCTCGCCCCGCCCTGCGGATCCAAGGATCAGGACACAGAAGCGCGCCGGCGGGCGACCATGCCCTTCCGCTGCCATGGCGGCCTCCGCAAGGGCCGCCGAACGGGCCGTGATGTCGCGCATCACCTCGCTGATGACGGCAACGACATCGAGCGGCGGCACATCTTCGCTCAACAGGTCTTCCGTAAGGTGGGGCAGGGCCTGTCGGATCTCCGCCAGGGATTTGGCGTCCGGCGCGATGGTGATGCCGTCGCCCAGCGCCAGTGCTTCGCTGGCGCGCTGTTTCAGCAGCACCCGCGGCGTGATGATGCCGACGAGCTTCCCTTCGTCGTCGACGGCGCCCATATGGCGCAGGCCGAGCCTGTCCATGCGGCCAAGTGCCCGATAGACCATGGCGCCGGCCGGCAACGCCTGCAGCGGCACCTGCGCATAGTCCGATATGGGGCGCCCCAGGGCCAATGTGCCGTCCTGCGTGATGGCCCACAGCACGTCGCCTTCGGTGACGATGCCGGTCTCGTGCGTCGAATAGCGGGGCGTTGCGCTGTCGTCGCGGGTCACGATCAGCGAGCTGATACGCTCGGTGGACATGCGTTCAGCGGCGACAGCAAGGGGCAGGTCCGGCCGCACCGTCGCCAGCGGAACCGTCATGACATCGCGCAGGCGATAGCGATAGGGGAATGTGTCGACCCGGCTCAGGACGCGGACGCGCATTGCGGTCACATATCCTCAGGCACCGGTCCGGGTCACCACCCGGCCGCGCTTTCCATATTGGCCACGCGCTTGGCCGAAGCGGCGAACTGCTCGGCACTCGCGAGGTCGACGATACCGCGGTTGAGCAGCAGCGGCACCAGTTTACGCCAGATGTCCGCAGTCACCAGGGCATCGCCCAGGGCCGTGTGGCGGCCGCGCAAGCCCACGCCGAAACGTGCCGCGATGCTTTCGAGATTGAGGTCCTCCATGCGTGGCTCAAGCGCAGAGACCAACTGGCCGGTGTCCAGCGTCCGCGGCGGATGCCAGGGCAGGCCGGCGCGCACGCATTCGGCGTTCAACATCGCAAGATCAAAGCCGATATGGTGGCCGATCAGGATCTTCTCTTCAAACCAGGTATTCACCGTCGGCATGTGGGCCGGAAACGGCGGTGCCCCCGCCACCATGGCATCGGTGATGCCGTGAATGCTGATGGCCTTGCCCGGGATCGATCTCTGCGGATTGACCAGCAGGTCCAGGACACGGGCCGGGAACACCTGATCGCCGTGCACGCGGACCGCGCCGATCGACACGATACGGTCGTTGGCGATGTCCAGCCCGGTGGTCTCCGTATCGAAGACCAGACCCGGAAGGTCCGTCAGCCGGGTGGCGTCCGTGACCGGCACGCCCTCCGGCGGCGCGTCGTGCAACGCCATGTCGTGGTGGACCACGTGATGGTCGTCCACCGGATCGCAGCTGAACGAGAGTACGGCGCCGCCGTGCCCCGTCAGGCTGGTGACGCGCGCATCCAGCACGGCCGACCCGTCGATGCGGGCGATCTGCGTACGAATCGGCCGGCGGGCGGCTTCCGCGGCGGCCACCGCGGCATTCACATGGTCGCGGTCGAGCGCGGCGAAGATGCTGGTGCCGACCGCGCTGGCGTCGTGGCCGAGCAGGGCGGCGGCCGTAGCGTTGTTCAGGCTGATCAAACCCGTTGCGTTGACGACGACAAGGCCGCCCTCGATGGTTGAGACGACGGCCATCAGCCGACTGGCCGGAACGGCGCGCAACGAGCGCTGGCGGTCAAGGAAGTCGGAGAAACCCATGGCCAGCCGTGTCGCCTCGTCGGCGGTATTCGCCTCGGCCAGCCATTGCTCCGGCAGGGCGGGCGCTTCGGGATCGGCTGCAACGATGTCGGCACGCAGGCGTTCCAGCGAGAACAGGTGGCCGTCCAGAACGGTCAGAGCGATCCACAGGGCGCCGAATCCAAGACCTGCCAATGCGACAAGCGCGATCAGTCTGGGGCCCATCCCGACTGTGATGTCGACGCCGCCCAGCAATCCCAGGCTGGCCAGGCCGGCCATGGCCAGGCCGGCGAGGATGACGGTGATCGTCAGCGCTTTGCGGATGCCCCAGTTCATCGCCGGGCCGGCATGTGCTGTGCCAGGGGCGGGGGGAGGACGGGGGGTGCGCCGTCTTCTGCAGCTAGCAGATCCGCCAGGAGCGGCACCGGGCGAAGCCGGCGTTCAAAATCGGCAATGGTGCGACAGAAATTGAGGCTCAGGTTATTGGCAATCAGCTCACGGTCGTGTTGCCGCAAGGTGGGATGGATTGGCAGCAGGTCGTAGATCGGCCCGGCGGCGGCCCGGCCGATGAGGTAGGCCGGCTGGACCGGCGCTGATTGAGCTTCGGCCAGGGCGCAATCGAGGTGCTCGTCGAGGTGCCTCCGCCATGCGCCGGGGTCGTCCGTCAACGTGTCGGCAGTATGAGCCTGTCGCGCGACATCCCCCAGCGCCGCTGCAAGCGATCTCTGCCCTTCCGGCCCCGACAAGAGCGGCCGAAGCTTCGCCTCGATGGCCACTGACAGTTGAACAAGGACCGTGGTGTACGCATGCCGGCGGCAGCGGTTCAGGCCGTCAAGAAAGACCTGCTCTTCGAACAGCTTCACCCAATGCAGCCCGGCGCGGGCCCGGCAGTACTCGACAGTGCATTTCTGCGACACGAACGCCGATTGCCGATCGATGAACCGAGACAGGTCGTCGGTCCGGGCGATCGGCGATGCTTTCCAGAAGGAACGCAGACCAGCGAGCACACTTCCTGTCCGATTGCTTCGCGCCTTGAGCGATCTTTACTCAGGATCTCCACCCGCATCAACGCATCTGCCCGGGATTCCGGCGGTCATACGCGATATCGGACGATCGCCCCCGCGTCGGCGGCACCGACAACGACGACGCGTCCGGCGATCGATCAGAAAGCGCACGAAGTATTTCTTTCCCGGTCGCCGGAAATGCGACCGGTCAGTTCCCGAACAGTCAGTGCATTCTTAAGAAGAACAGTGCATAGATGGGCAAGCGTCTCGTTACCTTGCCCCACGACAATCGAATGCCATTCTGCTATGAAGGCGGTCTGTTGAACATGCGTATCGTTCGATTACACAGCAGTTTCGAGAGTTCCACCACGGTGAGTACAACGGAGATTTTCCGCAAGCTGGCCGGCATGTTCATGAAGCCGGTGACGCTGGCCGTGGATGCCGGCACCCGTTGTGGCGACGTGGTTCCGGCCATGGCGGAGGCGAACGGATCCTGCGTTCTGGTGACGGGTGGCGACGGGCGCCTGGCGGGCATCGTGACAGATCGCGACATTGCACGGCGCGTCACCTTCAAGACACCGCCGGACGTTCCGATCAGTGCCGTGATGACCGCACCGGTGCACAAGATCGGTCAGCTGGACTACGCGTACCGTGCGGTGGCCCTGATGCGGCGGCACAACATCCGGCACATCCCAGTTGTGGACGACGATGACCGTCCGGTCGGGCTTCTCGACCTGCACGACGCCCTGGCGCTGACATCCGACCAGATGATGGACCAGATCGACAGTCTGTCGGCGGAGGGAACCCAGGACAGCCTTCGCGCCGTTAAGGCGGCGCAGGTGGGCTTGGCCCAGGAATTGTTCGACGAGCACGTTCCGGCGCATGAGATCCAGCAGCTGCTGACCGACATCAACAACGACATCTATCGTCGCGTCGTGGCGTCCGCACTGAAGGCGATGGAGGCCGAAGGCAAGGGCACGCCGCCGGTGGAGTTTGCCGTGCTGGTGATGGGCTCGGGCGGCCGTGGGGAGAACTTCCTGTTCCCCGATCAGGACAACGGCTTCATCCTGGCCGACTATCCCGATGCCGACCACACGGCGATCGATGAATTCTTCATCGACCTCGCCGAACGGATGACGACGGAACTGGATGCCATCGGCTTTCCGCTGTGCCGCGGGAATGTGATGGCCATCAATCCGGTCTGGCGCAAGACCGCGGCCCAGTGGCGTGACCAGACGGTGATGTGGTCGCGCAAGCGCAACTTCCTTGCCGCGCGCCTGTTCGACCTCTTTTTCGACTTCCGGTCGGTCAGCGGGCGCCATGATCTGGCGTTCGAGCTGCGCCGGCACGTGACCGAGGTGATGGCGCGGTCGCAAGGCTTCCTGCATGAACTCTACCGCAACACCGGCGATCACGGCATTCCGCTGGGCTGGTTCAACCGGCTGCTGTTGGAACGCGACGGTGAGGGGCACAACGGCCGGCTGAACCTTAAGCTGGGGGCGCTCTTGCCACTGGTCGAAGGTATGCGCCTTCTTGCGCTGAAGTCGGGCATTGCCGATACCACGACGCTCGGCCGGATCGCCGCGCTTGGCGAACGGGACGCGCTGGCGCCCGACGATTGCGACTATCTGGCGGACGCCTTCCGACAGTTCACGACGTTCCTCTTGCGCCAGCAGATCGAGGACTTTCAGAGCGATCGCGAGGTCGGGTACTACATCTACCCGAACGAGATGTTGAAGCGAGAGCACGATCAGCTGATCGATGCGCTGAAATCCGTCGACAATCTGAAGACTAAACTGCGTGTCGAGTTCACGGCCGATGTGTTCTAGACAGTCTGTACGCAGGCACGTCTAGGACTCGCTAGGTAAGCATACACGCCGTAAATCGCCCCACGCGGCGGCGATTTCACCGACTGGATAATTGGCTGCCCGCGCGAACGACTCGCAGGCACTGGCTCGTACCGCCAAAGGACACACGCAGAAGCGTCCGCAAAAGAGACGACCCCCATTCCTACCACGATTTCTTCGGCGAAGAAACTCTACTGGGATGTTGCGCTCAACTTCGCAGTCGTAGTAGCTTTTTTCCGACGGGCTCACGATTGCATAACTTCCTTGCGCGTCCGCAGTGGCGTCCGCCGATCGATCGTAACCAAATCTCATAAAAGCGACCGGTCGTTGTGAACTCGCTGTCGGCTGCTGTGCCTAAAAGGGAAGGGCAGTCGGATGATAGGCCCACCCCACCTCAGAGAGTCGTCTGTAAAGGGCGCATTGGGTGGGTCCCAAACCACTGGCGTTAGCGACCTGATGGGACGTTTTAGGGTTTGAGTTCCATCGAGGCCGCCATCGCTTAGGGGGCGAGGCGATACGACGTGATCGTCCCTGGCTGACCACAGCGGGAGGTAAATGCCGTGGAAGCAAAAGTAATATGGCTATTTGTCTTCGTAGGACTCTATTGGGCCTATTGTATATCAATGGGCATCAAGGGTATGCGGATGACAAAGACGGCCAGCGACTACTTCATCGCCGGCCGCCGGCTGTCGATGTGGGTGTTCATTCTGGCAGCAACCGCGACGTCCTTCTCGGGCTGGACGTTCATGGGCCATCCCGGATTGGTCTACCGTGACGGGTTCCAGTACGCTTACGCGTCTTTCTATGTGATCACCATCCCGTTCACGGGCGTCATCTTCCTCAAACGTCAGTGGATGATCGGCAAGCGCTTCGGCTATGTCACGCCGGGCGAAATGCTCTCCGACTACTACCAGGGCGATTTCATTCGTATCCTGGTCGTCTTCGTGGCGCTCCTGTTCTCGATCCCCTATCTGGGCGTGCAGCTCGGCGCGTCCGGCTTCCTGTTCCAGGTCCTCACCGACAACCTGGTCCCGAAGGACATCGGGATGTGGATCCTGTCGCTGGTGGTGCTGATCTACGTGGCATCCGGGGGGCTGAGAGCCGTGGCCTACGTGGACACGGTGCAGTGTATCCTGCTTGGGCTCGGCATCGTCGTTACCGGCATCATCGCGCTGTCGGCGATCGGTGGCTGGGGAGCGCTCAATGAGGGCTTCGGCCAGTTGGCGACGGCGCAGAGCGCGCAGGAGGGGGCAACCTGGGTGAACCGCTGGCAGGGGGGCGAGTACAACTCGTATTTCGCAATTCCCGGCGTGGTTCAGTTTACTGCCGGCTTGGGCAAAGAAACGCCTGTCGGCGGGCTTTGGACCGGCATCATGGTGCTCAGCTATATGTGGGCGCTGATGGGCATCCAGTCGGCTCCTGCCTTCACCATGTGGGCGTTCGGCAACCGCAATCCGCAGCCGTTCGCGCCACAGCAGGTGTGGGCCTCCTCGTTCTGCATCGGTCTGATCCTGTTCTTCTTCACCGCGTTCCAGGGCATGGGCGCGCATCTCTTGGGGGCCAACCCGCTGGTCAACGAGAACGAAGAGCTGTGGCAGGGCATGATCGACCGCGGCACGGCCGAGGTCTACGAATGGCCGGAGAACGCCTTAGAGCTCTATACCTCTGAGGAGAATGCCGATCAGAACTTCATCCGCCAGATCGATACGCGCCAGATCATCGCCCTTATCGGGGATGGCGGTCTGGTGGCGCAGCGTGAGGCGGGCACCGCGGCCATGGATGCCTTCAAGGAAGGCGACGAGGCCGCCCTTGAGGGAGCGACCTACTACCATCTGGTCGTGCCTGAGTCGGTCGCCGGTGCCCCGGACAGCATCGTCCCGTACTACTTCAACCATATCGCCGATGCGGCGCCGTGGCTGGTGGGACTGCTGGCGGTCTGCGCTCTGGCAGCGATGCAGTCGACGGGTGCTGCCTATATGTCCACGGCAGGATCGATCCTGACGCGCGACCTCTATAAGCGGTATCTCAATCCGACGGCTTCGCACGCCACCCAGAAGCTGTTTGGCCGCATGGGTGTCGCGTTCATCGTCGTGTCCGCACTGATCGTGGCGACGGTGTCGTCCGACGCACTGGTGCTGTTGGGCGGTCTGGCGGTTGCCTTCGGGTTCCAGATGTGGGTGTCGCTGGCAGGCATCTGCTGGATCCCGTGGATCACCCGTCAGGGCGCAAGCTGGGGCCTGTTCTTCGGCCTGCTCGGCGTGATCTTCACGGAGAGCTTCGGCATCCAGATCCTCGGCGCTCTGGGCCTGGATCTCTGGGGCCGGTGGCCGTGGACGATCCACTCCGCCGGTTGGGGCATGCTCCTGAACGCGTCGGTCTGCATCATCGTGTCGGCGATGACGCAGGACGAAGCAGCACGGGCCCACAGGATGACGTTCCACAACTTCCTGCGGGAGCACACGGCCATCTCAGAGGCGAAGAAGAAGCTCGTCCCGCTGGGATGGACCGCGGCGATTGCCTGGTCGATCTTCGGCATCGGGCCGGGCGCCGTCATTGGCAACACGATTTTCGGTGCGCCGAACGCGCCGGAAACCTGGGTCTTCGGTATCCCGTCGATCTGGGCCTGGCAGATCCTCTTCTGGGTCTTGGGCGTGGCCATGATGTGGCTGCTTGCCTACAAGCTGGAGATGTCGACGGTCCCAGCGCGCGAGATCGAGGCGCTGACCGAGGATATCGGCGATCTGGCCGGCGGCCGCCGGCCGGCGGGCGGCGGCGACTGACCGCCAGCAAGGTCGCTTGTACTTGTACGGGGAGGGGCCGATGGCCCCTCCCTCTCTGTTTTCCCCGGACATGGCCGTAGGACTTCGCCGTGATCCTGTGGGATGGGTGATGCCGAGAACAGGCCGGCAATGGAATCGATCCTCACAGAAGACTACATGTGGCTTTGGGCGGCCGCCTTGGCCGTGGCGCTGTTCTTCCCGGCGCGGCGGCTGATCTGGATGATGAGCGTCAACCGGGCGGCGCGTAAGCTGGGCAGACCCGATATCGGCGAGGAAGAGCGGCAGCGGCTGAGAAAGCGGGCTGGCATCACCGCAGCGCTTGCGTGTTACATCATCGCGCTTCTCTACACCTGGACTCTGTTCAAGGCTTGATCGATGCAGCTACCCGTAAGCGGACGAACACTCGGTCTCATGCTTCTTGTGATGCTGGGCGTCGGGATTCTGACCATCGGCGTGGACTATTTCGACACGCCGCCCGGCGACTATGAGGTGCGCAAGGGTGACATCCATCTGTCTTCCGGAGAATGGGAGCAGGCCCTGGAAGACTTTGACGCGGCCCTGGTCGCACAGCCGGACCACCGTGGAGCCCTCATGGGCCGGGGCATCGCATTTCTGCAGATGGAGCGCTATGACGAGGCAGAGGCCGAGTTCCAGTACCTGATCGACTTCCTGGAAGGGACGCTGGTCGAGGACGATACCACAGGCCGCGGCGCGCTGGCCGCAGCCTATGCCAATCTCGGCATCCTTTATGACCGCACGGGCCGTCACGAACAGGCGCTGGAAAGCTATGTCAGCTCCGTCCAGGTTGATCGCGAGTCGGTGGAAGGCCCGGGCATTATGCACCGCATCATCCACAATCCCGAACCGTCCAGTGTTGAGAACCGGATCCGCCATCTGGTCAGCCAGTTCGAACTGCCGGAGGAGGAGAGGGTCTTCACCATGCCGGAGATCGACGAGCAGCAGCGGATGCACAAACCCTGAGGCTTGGCCCAGAGGTTTGGCCCAGAGGCTCGGCGACGTCTTGTGGCCGCAGGCACCTAGAACAGCGCGATTCCCAGGATATCGGTCAGCAGCACCAGGAAGAAATAGGTCGCCGCGATCGACCCGAACAACAGGCGGACGATGTCCGTGTTGCCTTCGGCATCCCGGTATCGAATGCCTGACCACGCGATGATCACCATGACGATCAGGAAGACGATGTTGATGGGCGTTTCCCACGCCTCCGGAATGCCGAACATCCGTACGCGCCTCTAATTCTCTGGTTGTGCTGCAGCTCCCACTTTAGCGGGCGGTTCAGCACCGTGCGAAGGCACCTTAACCTCTCGGCGGGCAACTGGCTAATCGGCGTCGGGATTTACGCCGGTTGGCGGTGCCACCTCGGACCGGTCGAAATAGGGGGGCAGCAGGCTGACCCCGTCCTGGCTGACGAGGGCTGCCAGTGCGACCCCGCCGAAGATGACCAGGCCGCACCACAGCGATGCGAGACAAAACCGCCGGACGCCCTGAGGGACGTGGGTCACATAGTCCCGGTCATAGCGGTGGTAGCTGGGGTCGTTGATGTCGATGCGGCCATAGCTGTGCTGCTGCAGAACGCTGCGCGCATAATGCCGGGCCCAGACCGGCACGTGCTGGCGCAGCATGTAAGCCGAGAAAAGCGTATCCACGCCCTCAGCCGGCAGCTCTTCGCCATACCACTGCTTATAGGCCAGCTGCAGAAGCTGGAATTCCCCAATCTGCAGCAGGTTTGCGGCGTCGATGATCTCCGACTTCTCGGATTGCTCCTCAAGGTCGGGACGGAAAAAGACGTCGAAGAACCCCATTACACCCTCGACCCCCGTCAATTCCATTGATCGGCGGCTCGTCGTCCCGCCTTCGTCTGCAAATCTGTGGGTCATCCGCAGTCGGACAACCGCGTTTCACCGGACAGGTTGGAACAGCCGACCGCGATAAGATGGGTCTTATCACGGCTTTCGAACGTAATTATGGCTCTCAATCACACAGATGTTAGACCCGATCGCGTCTCAAACCAAGCGAGGCGCGCCGCACCGCGACGGCGCGCCCTATGCGGCTCCGCGGCCGGGAACCTCTTCGGGCCCCCGGGCAGTCGGTTGCGCGGCATCCTAGCCGGGCATGGTCTCCGGCGGCTCCGCGACAGCATCGAAGCTCTTCGCCTCGAACAGGTAATAACCCTGATGCGTGATGCTGTTCTTCGCCAGCGTCTCGTCGAACGCGACCCTGTCCTCGCCCATTTCGGGAAAGGCGCCGACGCGCTCCAGCCGGCCGTGGAGGTGGGAAAGCTCTTTCGGCAGCCTGACGGCATGTTCGTCGTCCGTGACGACGAACATGTCCCGATCGCGCTGGCATTGGAAGATGACGAATCTCATGACGGTTCCCCTTGTCACCGCTGTTGGCGTGCAACATCGGCCTGCCTGCCGGGACATCGTCGGCGACCGTCATCGACCTGCCGACAGACCGGCCTGGTCGTTCTTGCCTGCCATCGCATATGGGCCGAAGGCACGTCGTCAGGGATTGCGCTTCCGCCAGGGCGCCATGCAGTTGGCGGGGGCGGTACACCGCCTTCGAGGGCGCGATACCGTCAATTTTTGCCTTTTGCCATCGCCTCGGCATGGAAATGTCCCAGCGCAACTGCGATACAGGATAGGGGCTAATCCGAACATCCGTTCGCGGCCTGAGGGGGGACAGACACCAATGGACGGCTCTCAGCCGATCACGCCTGAAACGGCGGCAAGGCACTGGGGATTGTCGCGGCGTTTGATGCTGACGACCCTTGCACTCTGGCTTCTTGGTGGATTGGGCATCCACGTCTTCGTGGAGCCTCTCAACGAGATGGTCTTCCTTGGATTTCCCCTCGGCTTCTTCGCCGCCGCACAAGGCTCTCTGATCATCTTCCTGATCCTGATCTTCTGGTTCGCGCATCGGCAGAACCGGATCGATGAGGATTGCGGAGTGGCTGAAGAAGAGTGAGTTGGAACGCCGCATGGCCGGTCGAGATCTGACAAGCAACCTGAGCCGCATCTACGGGGTCTACACGGTCGGGTTCGCCATCTTCGTCATGTTCCTGGCGATCCTGGAGCAGGTTGGCGTCCCGGATACCGTGATCGGCTACCTGTTCGTGTTCTTCACGATCGCGGTCTATGCCGGCATCGGCATCCTCAGCCGCACCATGATGGTGTCGGAGTACTACGTCGCCGGCCGGCGCATCCCCGCCTTCTTCAACGGCATGGCAACGGCCGCCGATTGGATCTCGGCGGCGTCGTTCATCGGCATGGCCGGCACGCTCTATGCGCTGGGCTATGACGGGCTGGCCTTCGTGCTGGGGTGGACGGGCGGGTACGTGCTGGTCGCGGTCCTGATTGCGCCATACCTGCGCAAGTTCGGCGCCTATACCGTTCCGGATTTCCTCGGCGCCCGATACGGCGGCGGCTTCGCCCGCACCATCGGCATCTTCATCCTGTTCTGCGCGTCGTTCACCTATATCGTCGCCCAGGTCACGGGCACTGGTGTGATCGCGTCGCGCTTCCTCGGCATTCCGTTCGAGGTGGCCGTCTTTGTCGGGCTGATCGGCATACTGTTGTGTTCCATGCTGGGCGGAATGCGCGCGGTCACCTGGACCCAGGTGGCGCAGTACATCGTGCTGATCATCGCCTATCTCATTCCCGTGGTCCTCTTGTCGGCCCAGCGCACCGGCATCCCTGTGCCGCAGCTGATGTACGGCGAAGTGCTGCAGGACATCACGGCGCTGGAGATGGCCCATGCGGTGCCGGGCGGTTATCTGGAAGGGGCGCGGTCGCACACACAGCCCTTCGTCCACTACGACCCGCTGAACTTCTTCGCGCTGGCGGCGTGCCTGATGATCGGCACGGCTTCGCTGCCGCATGTGCTGATGCGCTACTTCACTACGCCGAGCGTGCGCGAGGCTCGGAAATCGGTGGCCTGGACGCTGCTCTTCGTCTTCATCCTCTATTTCACCGCGCCGGCCTACGCCGCGTTTGCAAAGCTTGAGATCTACTCCAACGTGCTCGGCACCGACATCTCGACCCTGGATGCGGCCGAACATCTGCCCGAATGGGTCTTCGTCTACGGCAAGCTGAACCTGGTGCATGTCTGCGGCGTTCATCCGGCAACGCCGCAGGAGTTGTTCGAGGCCTGCCAGGCTGCCGGTGTCGGCGACATCATCCGCTTCGCGGACTTCGCCATCGACGACGATGTGGTGGTGATCGCCACGCCGGAGATCGCCGGGCTGCCCTATGTCATTGCCGGCCTTGTGGCTGCAGGAGGGCTGGCGGCGGCGCTGTCGACCGCGGACGGGCTGCTGCTGGCCATCGCCAATGCGCTCAGCCACGACATCTACTACCGGATGATCGACCCGAAGGCGAGCACACAGCGCCGGCTGATCGTGGCCCGCGCGCTGTTGATCGTGGTGGCGATCCTGGCGGCGATCGCGGCCGGCACCCAGCCGGCGGGAATCCTGTCGATGGTCGCCTGGGCCTTCAGCATCGCAGCCTCGGGCCTGTTCCCGGCGTTGATCATGGGCGTCTGGTGGAAGCGCACGACATCGGCCGGCGCGGTCATGGGCATGATCGCGGGCACCGGTGTGTGCCTGGTCTACCTGATCGTCAGCCGCTATTTCCCGGAATACGGTGTCGAGACCCTTGGCATGACCACGATCGACGGGCCGGAGGTCGTCGCCAACAATGTCGGCTGGTTCGGCGTGCGCAATATCTCAGCCGGCCTGTTCGGGATCCCGGTTGCCTTCGTCGTCACTTGGCTGGTCAGCCTGGTGACGCCAGCGCCGTCGAAAGAGATGCAGGATTTCGTGGACGCCATCCGCGTTCCCCGCGGCGAGACGCTGGCTTGAGGCAGGCGAGCGGGGCAGGGGGTTGGGGGCAGTTTGGACAACCCGTTCTGGACATATTGGTACTACCACGTACCCAATTACCTGGCGGCGGCGCTGGCCTACACAATGCTCGCCCGCTTCGGCTTTGCCCTCTTCGTCCCCGCCGACTGGACCAACTACATCTGGCGGTTCTTCGTGCGGGTGACCGACCCGATTCTGTCTGCGGTTCGGTGGATCACCCCAAGCTTCGTCAACGCGACATTTCTTCCGCTTCTGGCGGCATTCTGGTTGACGCTTGTCCGCCTTGCGTTCTGGATTGCCCTGCGGAGCGCCGGCATGGAGCCGCCGGTGGGCATGCAAGGCGTCTCGTGACATGAGCGACGACAAGAAAGGGCCGTCGGCCTGGGTGGTGCGGTTCAGCCCATTGATCCTGTCCGGTGGCCAAGTGCTGGACCTTGCCGCCGGCCAGGGCCGCCATGCGCGACATTTTCTCGACCGCGGTCATCCGGTCGTGGCGGTCGACCGCGACTGCTCCGGCCTTCTCGATCTCGCTGGCCGACCGGGTTCGGAGGTCCTGACCCATGACCTGGAAGACGGATCTCCCTGGCCGTTCGCCAAATCCCAGTTTGGCGGCATCGTTGTGACAAACTATCTCCACCGACCGCTGTTCCCGGCTCTACTGTCGTCGCTCTCGGCCGCAGGCGTATTGATCTGTGAGACCTTTGCCGAGGGCAACGAGTCTCTCGGCCGGCCGCGAAACCCCGACTTCTTGCTGAGGCCCGGAGAACTGCTTGAAGTCGTCGAAGGCAGACTGCAGGTCGTCGCCTATGAACATGGGTTGGTCCACCGGCCGCACCCCGCGGTGATCCAGAGGATCTGCGCCGTCGACCATCGTCGAATGCCGGTACTACTTTGAGGGGCCGGTCAGCCGACCTGCCAGGTTGACAGCGCCAAGAGGGCGGCCGTACTGGCCCAGACCACCATTGTGACATCGTCGCCTTTAGGGCGGCCGCAAGTGCGCTCGAAGAGAGCGGCAGGCACGCCGCTCAGCGCGACGATGGCAACGGCGATCACCAGCGTATTGAGGAAGATGCGGACGCTCAGGCTCTGCCAGAAGATCTCAGGCAGGATCGCCGGCAGCAAAAGGAACACCGGTAGCCGGATCGGTGAGAAAACGGCCGCGAACAGGGCAATGGCCGAAATCAGAAGAAAGAAGTGCCGTGCTTCCATACCGACTTGAGTACGGCCATTGGCCAGCCGCCGGCAATGCTGTCCTTCAGGGTTCCCCGTCCGTCAGGATGTCGATCATCGCATTGACCGCGCCCATCTGCGCGCCGCTGCGCGTGGCATAGTCTCCGTCTGTGTATCCCCACCAGTCCCAGCAGCCCCTGGGGTTCGATAGCGCCCAGTGATCGAAGCTGCCGTCGGGATGGTAGACCTGGGGATAAAGAATGATGGTCTGGTTTGCCTCTGCCCAGTCGTTGTAGCCCGCGTCGCGGACGAAGGTCTCTCCTATCTCGGCTGATCGCGCTGATTGACGGCAGCCATGAAACACCACGTGTAGGCGACACGACGCGTTTCCAACGCATGCATCGGGCACATAAAGGAAACCGTATTCGGCAAGCGCGGCCAATGCGGGCTGATCAACGGCATCGGATTGGGCGAAACGCAAGAGCCCACTGGCGCCGCCAGTGGCTGCCTCTGCGGCCGACGCTGGCTCGACATAAAGGAAGTCGAGGATCTGCGCCGCGGCGGAGTAACCGCATTCCCCAAGGTAGGGCGGTTCCGACTCCGAGCAGGACCACTCCACATCCGGACGGTCGTCGATCGGCATGGTGTGCGCTGCTCCGGGCAGCTCGCGGAGCTCGACCATGGCGGGCGGGCGATCCGCCCCGCAGTCCAGAACGGCTTCGAGATAGTCGTCCAGGCTGCGCACGATGCTCTCGGGCACCAGCTCATCGAACTCGCCGTAGAGCAGAAGCATGCGGTCGCCGCACAGGTTCTCCGGGTCCGCAATGGCGTCGCGCGCGGCGAATTCGCGCGTGTCCTGCACAAGCGGTGCAATGTCCGGCGGGCCGGTGAAGTCGATGGTGCCGAAGTAGAACGGATGGCGTGGCAATGACGGGCAGAAGGCCAGGGGGACCCGATCCTGGAACTGCATGCACCGTGTCACGGCGTTGCACTCCCCTTGCGAGCTGGGTCCATGGGCTGCGCAGCGGTATGGCCCGCCGGCAACGACGCCGGACCCGACGACCAGGTCGGAGAAGGCGACATGGAACTGATTGGCCATATATCCGCCCGAGGAAATGCCCGACACGGTGACCGTGGCCGGATCGGCGCGATAGTCACCGAGCGGAACGGTCGGCGTCTGCGCCGTCGCCGTCGCGGAAAGGGCAAACACAGCCGCCGCAAGGGGGGCAGAGAAGCTGCGGCTCAACATGGCAATCATCGGATGCTGGCCTCCAAAGCCGTGGCGCGGTGCAGACGGGCGAATGTTCCGCCAACGTTCAGGATGACGCTGGCGCCGACTCAACCACACACTGTGCAAAGGGCCTGGAACTTATAGTAATGCAACACGCAGATTTCGTCCACCTTCGCGTTCATTCCGCATACTCGTTGGCAGAGGGCGCAATCACGCTGGACGAGCTCGTGCGCCGGTGCGTCGACGGTGCCATGCCGGCGGTCGCCGTGACCGACACCGCCAATCTCTTCGGCGCGCTGGAATTCGCGATGAAGGCGTCCGCCGCCGGTGTCCAGCCGGTGATCGGGACGCAGCTGGCGCTCAGGCGGCAGCAGCGGGGCAACGAAAACGGCAACGGCAATGGCAGCCCACGCCTTCAGGCGGCCGATCAGATCGTTCTGCTGGTGCAGAACGAAGCCGGCTATCGCAATCTGATGGCGCTGGTCAGCCATGCCTTCCTGGATAGCGCCTCCGACGAGCAGCCCCAGGCCGGCTGGGACCAGCTGGCGCAGTTCAGCGACGGTCTGATCGCCCTGACGGGAGGGCCGAAGGGGCCGGTTGGCCGCGCGCTGGCCGACGGGCAGGCGCAGGAGGCGGAAGAGGCGCTCACTCGTTTGGCGGCAGCTTTCCCGAACCGCCTCTACGTTGAGCTTATGCGCCACGGCGAACCGGCAGAGGACGCTATCGAAGCGGAACTGATCGAACTGGCGTACCGGCACGACCTGCCGCTGGTGGCTACGAACGACGTCTATTTCAGCGAACGTGCGATGTATGAGGCGCATGATGCGCTGCTGTGCATCGCCGACAGCAGCTATCGCAGCGAGACCGATCGGCGCCGCGTCACGCCGGAACACTGGTTCAAGCCGGCCAGTGCCATGCGCAGCCTGTTCGACGATCTGCCCGAGGCTCTGGACAACACAGTGGTGATCGCGCGCCGCTGCGCCTTCATGCCGGAAAAGTGCAAGCCCATCCTGCCCCATGTCTCCGATGCCCACGACACGGACGAGGCGGCGCTGCTGCGCGCGGAAGCCGCGAAGGGGCTCGAAACGCGCCTTGCGACCCGCGTCTGGCATGAGGGCATGGATGATGCTGAGCGGGAAGAGGTGGCGCGCCCCTATCGCGAGCGACTGGACTTCGAGCTCGGCGTGATCTCGCGTATGGGCTATTCCGGCTACTTCCTGATCGTTGCCGACTTCATCCAATGGGCGAAGGCACATGGCATTCCGGTCGGGCCGGGGCGCGGCTCGGGCGCCGCATCCGTGGTCGCCTGGTCGCTCACGATCACCGATCTCGATCCGCTGCGGCTCGGCCTCTTGTTCGAGCGGTTTCTCAATCCCGAGCGCGTGTCGATGCCGGACTTCGACATCGACTTCTGCCAGGACCGGCGGGACGAGGTGATCCGCTACGTCCAGGAGCGATACGGCCAGAGCCGCGTCGCGCAGATCATCACTTTCGGTAAGCTGCAGGCCCGTGCCGTGCTGCGCGACGTGGGCCGGGTGCTGCAGATGCCCTATGGCCAGGTCGACCGCATCTGCAAGCTGGTCCCCAACAACCCGGCCAATCCCACGACCCTGGCAGAGGCGGTGGAGTCCATCGAGCAGCTGCGCGAGCAGCGCGAGACGGACGAGACTGTCTCCTATCTGATCGACACCGCATTGAAGCTGGAGGGCCTGTACCGCCACGCATCGACCCATGCCGCCGGCGTCGTGATCGGCGACCGGCCGCTGGAAGAGCTGGTGCCCCTCTACCGCGATCCGCGGTCCTCCATGCCCGTCACCCAGTTCAACATGAAATATGTCGAGCTGGCCGGCCTGGTGAAGTTCGACTTCCTGGGGCTGAAGACGCTTACGGTGCTGGACCGGGCGGTTGCCATGATCGGCGACAGCGAAGGGGGGCCGGTGCCTGATCTGGACCGGCTGCCGCTGGGCGACGAAGCGACCTTCGCCATGCTGGGCCGCGGTGAGACGACCGGCGTGTTCCAGCTGGAAAGCACGGGCATGCGGGACATTCTGCGCCGCCTGAAACCGACGCGGTTCGAGGAGATCATCGCGCTTGTGGCGCTCTACCGCCCGGGCCCGATGGACAACATCCCGACCTTCATCAAGGTGAAGAACGGCGAGCAGCCGGTTGAATACCTGCACGAGGATCTTGAGCCGATCCTGAAAGAGACCTTCGGCATCATGATCTATCAGGAACAGGTGATGCAGGTGGCTCAGGTGCTCGCGGGCTATTCTCTTGGCGGCGCGGACCTGCTGCGCCGCGCCATGGGTAAGAAGATCCCGGCTGAGATGGCAGCGCAGAAGCAGGTGTTCATCGAAGGGGCGGTGGCGCGGGGTGTGGATGGTGAGCGCGCCGCTTCGATCTTCGAGCAGGTGGCGAAGTTCGCCGGGTACGGGTTCAACAAGGCACATGCCGCGGCCTATGCCGTCGTGGCCTATCAGACGGCGTACCTGAAGGCCAACCATCCGGTAGCCTTCTTCGCCGCCTCCATGAACCTGGATATGGGCAACACCGACAAGCTTGGCGTCTACCGCCAAGAGCTGCGCCGGCTGGAGATCCCGCTGCTGCCGCCCGACGTCAACCGATCAGCTGCGGAATTCTCCATCGAAGTCACGGAAGGCGGGCAGCGGGCGATCCGGTACGCGCTAGGGGCTCTAAAAGGCGTTGGGGCGGATGCCATGCGAGCGCTGGCAGCAGAGCGGAGCGCCGGCGGTGCCTATGCCGGCATCTTCGATCTCGCGCAGAGGCTTGAATCCATCCACGTCAACAAGCGCCATCTGGAAAGCCTGATCCGGGCCGGCGCGTTCGATACGTTGCATCCGAACCGGCGTCAGATCTTCGAGGCCGTCGACCGGGTCGTGCGGTTCTCGCATGCGGCGAAGGAAGAGCGCGAAAGCCGTCAGGTCAACCTGTTCGGCGGTGGAGCCAACAGCGGGCCGGAGCATCCGACGCTGCCCGACACGCCGGACTGGGAACCGCTCGACCGGCTGGCCCATGAACACGACGCGATCGGTTTCTACTTCTCCGCCCATCCCATCGACGGCTATCCGGTGCGCCGTCTCAGTGTGGTGACCCATGCCGAGGCAACCCGCCGGGTCCGCCCCGGCACCACGGAGACGCTGCGCATGGCCGGCATCGTGATGGCGAAGCGCGAGCGGATCAGCAAATCCGACAAGCGCTATGCTTTCGTCACCCTGTCCGACGCAACGGCGAGCTTCGACGTCACGCTGTTTTCCGAGGTCTTGGCGATCGCGCGTCCGCAGCTAGAGACGGGCAGCGCCGTGCTGGTGACGACCGAGGTCCAGGGGCAGGAGGACGGGAGCCACCGGTTCACGGTGACCGGTGTCGAGCCGCTGGACCGGGCCGTGGGCGACACCAGCGCCGCCTACGAGATCTTCGTCGAAACCGAGGCTGCCGTGCCCAACCTGCGTGCGCTGCTGGATCGCGAAGGGCCCGGACGGGCCGATGTGAGCGTTCGCGTGCGCACGGACTGGGAGCGGGAGGTTCAGATCCGGCTGCCGCAACGCTATGCCGTCGGGCCGCGCGGCCGGGCGGCGATCAAGGCCATATCGGGCGTGCTTGAAGTGGTAGAGTTGTAGCCCGCAGGCCCGATGATCGCGCCCGGCGCTTGCAATGCAGCAGGCGTCGGGCTATCAACCCGCAGTTTCCACGATCCCACACGCGGGCTGACCGTCGCCGATGAACTCGGCCGGTTGCTTCCGGTGTCCGGCGTGGCTTTTTTGCACAAGCATGAGCCCGAACGGACCAGGCCCGCGGAGGACGAACCGGAAGAAGGACAAAGACACGCATGCCGATGCCAAGCTTCACCATGCGCCAGCTCCTGGAAGCTGGCGTGCATTTTGGCCACCATACCCGCCGCTGGAACCCGAAGATGGCACAGTTCATCTTCGGCGTCCGTAACGGCGTCCACATCATCGATCTGGAGCAGACGGTGCCGCTGCTCTACCGCGCGCTGGAGGCTGCCCGCGACGTGACCGCCAATGGCGGCCGGGTGCTGTTCGTCGGCACCAAGCGCCAGGCGCAGGAGCGTATCGCAGATGCCGCCCGCCGCTGCGGCCAGCACTTCGTCAACCATCGCTGGCTTGGCGGCATGCTGACCAATTGGAAGACCATCTCGATCTCCATCCGGCGCCTGAAGGATCTGGACGAGCAATTGTCCCAGTCGGACACCGGGCGCACCAAGAAAGAGCTGCTGCAGCTCACCCGCGAGCGCGACAAGCTGGAGCGGGCGCTTGGCGGGATCCGCGACATGGGCGGGCTGCCCGACCTCTTGTTCATCATCGACACGAACAAGGAAGACATCGCCGTCCAGGAAGCGACCAAGCTGGGCATCCCTGTGATCGCCGTGATCGACAGCAATTCCGACCCTGCGGGGATCACCCATCCGATCCCCGGCAACGATGACGCGTTGCGCGCGATCGATCTCTATTGCGAGCTCCTGTCGTCGGCCGTGCTGTCAGGGCTTGAGGCGGAGATGGTGGCCTCCGGCCAGGATCTGGGCGAGATGGAAGCGCCCCCGGACGAGGACGTGCCCTCTGAGGCAGAAGCAGAGCCGGCGGCGGACGACGCCGCGCCGGCGGAGAGCGAGAACGCAGCCGCGGAGGCCTGACCGGTTCCACCGCCGCCGGCTGCGGCCGGTGGGCGGTGCTGGGTATGGACCTCAGCAGAGAAACGAAGGGTCGGCACCGAGGCCGACACATCAATGGGGTGACGACGATGGCCGAGGTCACGGCGGGACTGGTCAAAGAGCTCCGGGACAAGACCGGCGCCGGCATGATGGACTGCAAGAAGGCGCTGAACGAGACGGCCGGCGACATGGAAGCTGCCGTCGACTGGCTTCGCAAGAAGGGGCTGGCGGCAGCGGCAAAGAAGGCCGGACGTGTTGCGGCCGAAGGGCTTGTTGCAGTGGCCGTGCAGGACGGGCGCGGGGCGGTCGTCGAGGTCAATGCCGAGACTGACTTCGTTGCCCGCAACGACCAGTTCCAGACCTTTGTCGCGGCAGTCGCCGATCTGGCCGCTACAACTGACGGCGATGTTGAGAACCTGAAGGCGGCATCGTTGCCCAGTGCCGGCCACAGCGTTGCGGACGAGGTTACGCACCTCGTCTCGACGATCGGAGAGAATATCAGCCTCCGGCGTGTCGCCCATCTGGCGGTGAACGACGGCGTGATCGCCAGCTATGTGCACAATGCCGCAGCACCCGGCATGGGAAAGATCGGCGTGTTGGTTGCCCTGGAATCGCAGGCCGATAAAGAGGCCTTGTCCGCTATGGGCAAGCAGATTGCGATGCATGTCGCCGCCGCCCGTCCGGAAGCCCTGGACGTCGCGGATGTCGACCCAACCGCGATCGATCGGGAGCGGGCGGTGCTGGAAGACCAGGCTCGGGCCAGTGGCAAGCCGGAGCAGATCATCGGCAAGATGGTGGAAGGCCGCCTGCGCAAGTACTACGAAGATGTCGTGCTGCTGGAGCAGGTATACGTGATAGACGGCGAGAGCCGCGTGCGCCAGGTCGTTGAAAAAGCAGCGGAAGATCTTGGTGCTCCGGTGACGTTGTCCGGCTTCGTCAGCTACAGGCTCGGCGAAGGCATTGAGAAGAAGCAGAGCGATCTGGCTGCGGAGGTTGCCGCAACGCTGGAGGGGTAAGCCGCCTCCGGTGTCTGCCCATTTCGTTGCTTCGCGGAGTCAAGGACAATCGGGGGCCATCAGCCGATGCAAGGGGACGTGCGCTTTCGCCGGGTGCTCTTGAAGCTGTCGGGCGAGGCCCTCATGGGCGATCGCGGCTACGGCATCGCCGCAGAGACGGTCGACCGCATATCTGCGGAGATCCGGCAGGTCCACAGCCTGGGTGTTCAGGTGGCGGTCGTGGTCGGCGGCGGCAACATCTTCCGCGGCGTCTCGGGCGCTGCCCGCGGGATGGAACGGGCAAGCGCCGACTATATGGGCATGCTCGCCACCGTGATAAACGCGCTGGCGCTGCAGAATGCCTGTGAGCGGGAAGGCGTGCAGACGCGCGTCTTGTCCGCGATCCCGATGCAGACGGTCTGTGAGCCCTATATCCGCCGGCGCGGCGTGCGCCACATGGAAAAGGGGCGGGTCGTCATCTTCGCCGCGGGGACGGGCAACCCCTTCTTCACCACCGATACGGCCGCCGCTCTGCGGGCTTCGGAGATGGATTGCGATGCCCTCTTGAAGGGAACGCAGGTGGACGGTGTCTATGACGCCGACCCTCGGACCGCGCCAGACGCCAAGCGATTCGAGACGCTGAGCTATATGGACGTCTTGTCGAAGGATCTGCGGGTGATGGATCATTCTGCCATCTCCCTTGCCCGCGAGAACCGGATTCCGATCGTGGTGTTCTCCGTTCAGGAGCCTGGTGCTTTTGCCGATGTCGTCGTCGGCCGTGGGCGCTTTACAACAATAACGGAGGAGGAATGATCCCATGGCGGATGTCGACCTCAAGGAGTATTCCCGGCGCATGGATGGAGCGCTTGAAGCGCTGCGGCGCGAGTTCTCGGGCCTGCGCACCGGCCGGGCTTCCACCAGTCTGCTGGAGCCACTGACAGTCGAGGCTTACGGCGCGGCGATGCCGATCAATCAGGTCGGCACGATCGGTGTTCCTGAACCGCGAATGCTGACGGTCCAGGTTTGGGACCGCGGCATGGTCAAGGCGGTCGAGAAGGCGATCCGCGATTCCGGGCTGGGTCTCAACCCGCAGGCCGACGGTTCGCTCGTGCGGGTTCCGATCCCGGAGCTCAGCGAAGAGCGGCGCCGCGAGCTGACCAAGGTCGCAGGCAAATATGCCGAACAGGCCCGGGTGGCCATCCGCAACGTCCGCAGGGACGGTATGGACAATCTGAAGCGCCAGGAACGCGATCACGAGATCTCCCAGGACGAGCACAAGCACCTGGGCGACGAGATCCAACGCTTGACCGACGATCACGTGAAGCAGGTCGATGACCTGCTGGCCCAGAAGGACAAGGAGATCATGCAGGTGTAGTGCCTGCGATCGAACATCGCCGATGCCGTCGCCCGCCCCCCACGATGCGCCCTCGCTGCCCGCCCATGTGGCCATCATCATGGACGGCAATGGGCGCTGGGCGGTCGCGCGCCAGAGGCCACGGACCTTCGGCCACCGCAGGGGCGCCGATGCGGTACGGCGGACGGTCGAGGCGGCCGTTGAACTTGGTGTCGGCTATCTGACGCTGTTCGGCTTTTCGTCTGAGAATTGGACGCGGCCGGCCCAGGAAGTCTCAGAACTGATGGGCCTGTTGCGCTTCTACCTGCGCAGCCAGGTCGCCGAGCTTCATGCAAACGGCGTAAGGCTGCGGGTGATCGGCGACCGTCGGCGACTGGCCACCGATATCGTTGATCTCATCGACCATGCCGAAAGGCTGACGCGCGAGAATCGGTCGCTGAACCTGACGGTTGCGCTGAGCTATGGCGGCCGACAGGAAATCGCCGCCGCCGCCCGCGGGCTGGCGGAGGAGGTGGCGGCCGGCACGCTCGCGCCACAGGACATCGACGAAGCCGAACTTGCGCGGCGACTGTTCACCACCGATCTGCCCGACCCCGATCTGATCATCAGAACCAGTGGGGAAAAGCGCATCAGCAATTTCCTGCTCTGGCAGGCGGCTTATGCCGAGCTTGTGTTCGTCGACACCCTGTGGCCGGATTTCTCCAAGGCCGACCTGGAATGGGCAATCCAAGAGTTTCAGCGGCGAGAGCGACGGTTTGGCGCCACAATCAGCGGTGAATAGGCGTCCCGGCGAGCTGCGTCTCAGGATACTGTCCGCGCTGGCTCTCG
Organism: Anaerolineae bacterium; assembly: GCA_028285185.1. Classification (GTDB taxonomy): domain Bacteria; phylum Pseudomonadota; class Alphaproteobacteria; order DSM-16000; family Inquilinaceae; genus JACKIG01. The sequence continues at coordinate 26,069 of JANQQD010000138.1, forward strand.
GGCCGCTGGCCTTGGCTGCCACGTATGCGGGTGGCATAACGTTTGCCGTTCTCATCATGGTCGTCGGCATTGCAGCGGCCGTGGAATGGGGGCGGATGGTAGCGCCCGAGTTGGGGTTGGTCGGCGACGTCGCCGGCTGCGCAGCCCCGGTGCTGGCCGGAGTTACGACGATGGCGGCGGGACCGGGCGCGGGAGCAGCGGGGTTGGCCGCTGTAGGTCTGGTCCTTGCGGGCGCCTTCATGCGACTGGGCGGGCGGCGCGCCGGAGCTGCTGCCTTTGCCTATCCCTATATCGGGGGTGGGATCATCGCCCTGATCTGGCTGCGGGGGCTTCCGGACATCGGTCTGGGATTGGTCTGCTGGCTGTTCTTCGCCGTCTGGGCCACCGATGTCGGGGGCTATGCGGCCGGGCGTATCATCGGCGGTCCGAAGCTGGCGCCCGCGGTCAGCCCGAACAAGACCTGGGCGGGCGTTGCGGGCGGCATCGTCTGGGCAGTCTGCTTTGCTGGCGCGATCGGACTGCTGTTTGCGGCATCGAGGCCGATCGTCGGTCTTGCGATGGCTGTGGCCGTGTCGTTGGTTGCGCAGCTGGGTGACCTATTTGAATCGGGCATGAAACGCCGCTATGGGGTAAAGAACAGCGGCCAACTGATTCCGGGCCACGGCGGCGTGCTCGATCGGATCGACGGACTTCTGGCCGCAGCGCCGTTCCTGGCGCTCTTTCAGGCACTGGTTGGGGAGACGATTGGATGGTGGTGACGGCCATATCGGAACTGCCGGAGCAGCAGCCAAGGAGGATCACGATCCTGGGCTCCACCGGCTCCGTCGGATGCCAGACCATCGATCTGATCGAACGGAACCCGGATCGATTCGTTGTTGAGGCCCTGACCGCCAACCGCAACGTCGAGATGCTGGCATCGCAGGCGCGCCGGCTCCGGCCGGCCGTGGCCGTGGTCGCCGACCCGAATGCCTATGCAGCTCTGAAGGCAGCGCTTTCGGGCACCGGCATCGAAGTAGCGGCCGGACCCGAGGCGCTGGTTGCCGCAGCTGAGCGCCCGGCCCAGTGGGTCATGGCCGCCATCGTCGGCGCGGTCGGCCTGCCGCCAATTCTGGCGGCCGCCCGGCGTGGCGCGACCGTCGCATTCGCCAACAAGGAATGTCTGGTCTGTGCCGGGTCGCTGATGCTGGATCTGGTGAGCCGCCATGGCGCAACGCTGGTTCCGGTCGACAGCGAGCACAACGCGATCTTTCAGGTGATCGACCTGGCCGGGCGAGATCAGATCGACAGGCTTATCCTGACGGCCTCGGGCGGCCCGTTCCGGACGTGGCAGAGAGAGGCGATGGCCCAGGCGACGCCGGCACAGGCGGTCGCCCATCCAACCTGGGACATGGGTGCCAAGATCTCGGTCGACAGCGCCACGATGATGAACAAGGGCCTTGAGATCATCGAAGCGGCCTTCCTTTTCGGCATGCCGGAGACCAAGGTCGATGTCCTGGTCCATCCGCAGTCAGTCGTGCACAGCATGGTGGAATACGCCGACGGCTCGGTTCTGGCACAGTTGGGATCGCCGGACATGCGTACGCCGATCGCCTATGCCCTTGCGTGGCCGCAACGGATGGCGACCCCGGCACAGAGGCTGAACTTGGCGGAAGTGGGCCGGCTGGACTTCGAGCCACCCGACGAGCAGCGGTTTCCGGCATTGCGCCTTGCCCGTGAAGCCTTGCGCCAGGGGGGCGGCGCCCCAAATGTTCTGAACGCCGCCAACGAGATTGCGGTGCACAGCTTCCTGGCCGATGGTATCGGGTTTCTGGACATCGAGCGTGTGGTCGGCGAGACATTGGAGCGTACGCCGGTGCATGCAATGAACAGTCTGGCGGACGTGTATGCCATTGACGAGATGGCCAGACATACGGCGCGCGCAGTGGTAGACTCCCTGTAGACGGCAAGCCACGCGCGCCAAAGCGATTGGATTCCCTGACTCATGGACCTCATTTTCGACTACGCCATTCCCTTCCTCATTGTCTTGAGCGTCCTGGTTTTCGTGCATGAATGGGGGCACTTCTGGGTCGCCAGACGGTGCGGCGTACGCGTCGAAGTGTTCTCGATCGGTTTCGGGCCCGAGCTGTTTGGGCGCACCGATCGCCGAGGGACCCGCTGGAAGATCAGCGCCGTTCCCCTTGGCGGCTACGTGAAGTTCTTCGGCGATGTCGACGCCGCCTCCCGCCCGGACGATGAAGAGACGATGTCGGGCCTGACGGAAGCCGACAAGGCCGTCTCGTTCCATCACAAGCCGCTTGGCGCCCGGGCTCTGATCGTGGCGGCGGGACCGCTGGCCAACTTTCTTTTCGCGGCCGTCGTCCTGGCCGGGCTTTTTGCCTTCGATGGCCATCCCTTTCCCCCGGCGGTCGTGGGCGATGTCGTGGCCGACAGCGTCGCGGAAGAGGCCGGCCTAGAGGCCGGAGACCGGGTTGCGCGTATTGATGGGCAGGCTATCCATCGGTTTGCCGATCTCGCCATGGCCGTTCGCGCCAGCGAAGGGCGGGAACTGACGCTGGAGATTGACCGCGACGGCCAGTCGTTGACCGTGCCGATGGCACCGCAGTTGATTGTCGAGACGGCGCAGGACGGCACGCCACGGGAGATCTATCGTCTCGGCATCACGGTGGAAACCGGACCGTACGGTTTCGGCGAGGCGATCGTGCTGGGCGGCAAGGAAACAGCTGCCCTGATCGTGCAGACTGTGACGGTGGTCGGCCAGATCATCGTTGGCACGCGCGGGACCGACGAATTGGGCGGGCCGCTCAGGATCGCTCAGATATCCGGCGATGTGGCACAGATCGGCATCGTCGCATTCGTCTGGTTCATGGCCGTCCTGTCGATCAATCTGGGTCTGATCAATTTATTCCCCATTCCTATGCTCGATGGTGGTCATCTCCTGTACTACGCTGCCGAAGCAATTCGTGGACGACCCCTTGGTCCGAAGGCGCAGGAATACGGTTTCCGTATCGGCTTGGCTTTGGTACTAACACTTATGATCTTTGCCACCTGGAACGACCTCGTGCATGTTGTTGGGGTCGTTGACTTCATCAGGCAGATCACTTCCTGACCTTCGACGGATCGCTCTGGAGGCCAGCCGTGCGTAATGGGGAACGTTTGTGGCGCCGCCGAACAGGGGCCGGCATCGCACGGCATGTGGCATGCGCCGTGGCGTTGATAGCCATCCTGATCGGTGCGCCGATTGCCGCTCAGGAAACGCCCGATGACGTCATCGCCGAAATCCGGGTTGAGGGGGCGGAGCGGATCGAGCCGGCCACGATCTATTCCTACATGACGGTGCGGGCCGGCGATCCGTTCGATCCCGAGGAAATCGACGAATCGTTGAAGAGCCTGTTTCGTACCGGCCTCTTCGCGGATGTTGTCCTGAGCCGGGAGGGGACGATCCTGATCGTCTCGGTGATCGAAAACCCGATCATCAACCGGATCGCCTTTGAGGGAAACCGTCGCATCGACGACGAAACCCTGGAGGCGGAGGTCCAATCCCGTCCGCGGGTCGTCTATACGCGCACGCGGGTGCAGAACGATGTCGCCCGAGTCCTGGAGGTCTACCGGCGCAGCGGCCGGTTCGCGGCAAGCGTGGAACCCAAGGTCATCCAGCTCGAGCAGAACCGGGTCGATCTGGTGTTCGAGATCGACGAAGGCCCTTTGACCGGAATTCGCCGAATCAGCTTCATCGGCAACGAGGCTTACAGTGATAGCGAGCTGCGGGACGAGGTCTTGACGGCGGAGACCGGGTTCTTCGACTTCCTCACCAGCGACGACAATTACGACCCGGATCGGTTGGACTTCGATAGAGAACTGCTGCGGCGCTTCTATTATCGTGAAGGGTATGCGGATTTCCGCGTGATCTCCACGGTCGCGGAGCTGACACCCAACCGCGAGGAATTCTTCATCACCTTCACGCTCGACGAAGGGGAACGGTATCGGTTCGGGACGATCGATATCGTGACCACCCTGCCGAACCTGAATGTGGATGACCTGCGGTCGGACGTTACGACCGAAGAAGGCGAGTGGTACAACGCCGATGAAGTCGACGAGTCCATTACGCTTCTGACAAATGCCGTCGGCGATCTTCAGTATGCGTTCGTCGATGTGCGTCCACAGGTAACGCGCAACCGGGACGAGTTGACCGTCAGCGTGACCTATGAGGTGAACGAAGGTCCGCGCGTTTTCGTCGAACGGATCGACATCATCGGCAATGTTCGCACGGTCGACAGGGTCATTCGTCGGGAGATCGAGCTGGTCGAGGGCGATCCGTTCAACAGCTCAAGGCTGCGACGGTCGGAAGCGCGTATCCGCAACCTCGGCTTCTTTGGCGATGTGGAAGTCAATGCGGTTCCAGGCTCTGCGCCCGATCGCACGGTGATCGAGGTCGAAGTGTCCGAGCGGTCGACCGGCGAGCTGTCCATTGGCGCCGGCTTCTCAACGAACGATGGCCCGATCGGCGATATCAGCTTGCGTGAGCGCAATCTGCTGGGGCAGGGGCAGGAGCTTGTGATCTCCGGCACGCTCAGCGGGTCGTCCAGCCAGATCAATCTCAGCTTCACCGAACCCTATCTGTTTGAACGTGATCTTTCAGGCGGGTTCGATATTTTTCGCATCACGAATGACAATCAGGACGAAAGCTCGTTCGACGAGACAACACTGGGCTTCTCGTTGCGCGCCGGGTATCCGCTGGCTGACCGTCTGCGACAGACGGTTCGCTATCTGCTGGAGCGCCGCGAGGTCGAAAACGTATCGCCCTTCGCATCGCGCTTCATCCGCGATCAGGAAGGTGTGACGGTGCGGTCGCTCGTCGGCCATACGATCACGTACGATCAGCTCGACAGTCGCATTCAGCCGACCGACGGTTACATTCTGACCTTCGGCAACGAATTCGCCGGGATCGGTGGCGACGTCACGTATCTCTCTACGACTGTCGGTGGCTCCGTCTACTTCCCCGTACTTGAGGAGGTCGTCCTCTCTTTGGGGGCTGAGGCCGGGCACATCTTCGGCATCGGCGAAGATGTCGGCATCAACGACCGCTTCTTCGTCGGCGGTGACAATCTGCGCGGATTTGAGACCGCGGGCATCGGCCCAAGGGACGGGAACAGTGACGCGCTGGGGGGCAACACGTTTGCCGTCGGAACTGTCGAGGTGGAGTTCCCACTGGGCCTGCCGGAGGAATTCGGCATCACCGGCCGCGGCTTTTCCGATTTCGGCGTATTGACGGATGTGGACGAGGAGTCGGTCGTTGGCGGCAGTCCGGCAGACCAGATCTTCGAATCGAACTCGTTGCGCGTGTCCGTTGGTGCCGGCGTGTCATGGGAATCGCCCTTTGGCCCGGTACGGCTCGATTTCGGCTTCCCGGTCCTGAAAGAGGATTTCGACGAGACGGAAACATTCCGCTTCAGCTTCGGCACGAGATTCTAAGGCCATGCAGCTCGGCGCTGCGATCTTCTTACTGGTGTTCTGCTGGGCCGTCTGGCTCCCGGGCCGTGCCGGAGCCCAGGATCCGGTCACGGCCACTCCGCAGCCCGTCATCCTGGTCGTCGACTATCGACAGGTGCTGCAGGATGCTGTGGCGACGCGATCCGTGCAGACGGCCTTGGAAAGCGTGCGCGCCGCATATCAGGAGGAGTTCGTCGCGCTTGAGCAGGAACTGAGGCAGATAAACCAGGACCTTGCGGAAGATCGGGCGACCCTCGGACCGGAAGAGATGGCGCAGCGGCGCGCGGAGTTCGAACAGCGCGTAGCCGAAGCGCAGCGCGAGGCGGGAAGCCGCCGCATCGCGCTGGAAGGTGCACAGTCGCGGGCGATGGAGCAGGTTCAGGCGGTGCTGCTGGAGGTCATCGCCGAGATCATGCGTGAGCGGGGGGCGAACATGGTGCTGGGCAAGAGCCAGATCGTCTGGGTCGACAGCGCGCTCGATATCAGCGCGGAAGCCTTGCGTCGCCTGGACGAGAGGCTGCCATCCGTCGACGTCACTGTGCCGACGGAGTAGATTGGACAGCCGCATGAGATGCGGCGCGGCGGGGTAGTATGGCGGATCCAAGATTCTTCAATGTAGCCGATCCCATCACGCTGGGGCGATTGGCGGAAATCGCCGGTGCGAGCCTCGCCGAAGGGGCCGACCCGGATCGGACGATCGTCGATGTCGCTCCATTGGAAACGGCCGCCCCCGATCAGATCAGTTTCCTGGAGAACAAGAAGTACCTGTCCGCGCTTGCTGAGACGCGAGCCGGTGCGTGCCTGGTCCATCCAGCCTTCGTCGAACGCGTACCGCAAGCGACTGTGGCCCTCGCATGCGACGCCCCCTATCGGGGGTACGCGCTGGTGGCGCAAGCTTTCTACCCCCGTCAGGGGAACACTCCCGGAGTGGCGCCGACGGCGCTTGTCGATCCATCCGCCATTGTCGACGCCACGGTCGAGATCGGACCCGGCGTCATCGTGGGGGCGGGAGCAGAGATCGGCGCGGACTGCCGGATTGACGCCAATGCCGTCATCGGACCGGGCGTCGTGTTGGGGGCAGGGTCTTCTGTCGGTGCCTGCGCATCACTCAGCCACTGCCTGATCGGCCAGCGCGTGGCCATCTATCCCGGCGCGCGCATCGGCCAGGACGGGTTCGGCTTCGCCATGGGGGCCGGCGGCCATGTCCGCATTCCCCAGACGGGCCGCGTGATCATCGAAGACGATGTGGAGATCGGTGCCAATGTCACGATCGATCGTGGTGCCACCCAGGACACCGTGATCCGCCGCGGGGCCATGATTGATAATCTGGTACAGATCGGGCACAACGTTGAGGTCGGTGCCGGATCGGTGATCGTCGCTCAATCGGGTATTGCAGGCAGTACCAAGCTCGGGGAGTTTGTGGTTCTGGCGGCGCAAACCGGGCTCGCCGGTCACCTGAAGATCGGTGCCGGTGCCAAATTGGCGGCTTCCAGCGGGGTCATGCGGGATATACCGCCCGGGGAGGAATGGGGCGGGACGCCAGCCATGCCGATCCGCAAGTTCTGGCGCCACTATACTCGGTTGATGAAGCTGCTGGACGAGAAAGGTTGAACTCTGAGATGGACGCTGCCGCGACCAGCGACGCTCTGCAAGAGATCAACATCTTGCAGATTATGGAGAGGATTCCGCATCGCTATCCGATGCTGATGATCGATCGCCTGGTGGATGTCGTGCCGGGGATCAGCGCCACGGGTATCAAGAACGTTTCGATCAACGAGCCGTTTTTTCAGGGCCATTTTCCGCGCCAGCCCGTTATGCCCGGCGTGATGATCATTGAGGCCATGGCACAGACCTCGGCGGTTCTCGTAGTTCAGTCGCTCGGACTGGATGCCAAAGACAAGCTCGTCTATTTCATGTCCCTCGACAACGCGCGGTTTCGGCGGCCCGTCGTCCCGGGCGATCAGCTACGGATCGAGGTGAACAGGCTGCACCACCGCAAGACGGTCTGGAAGTTCGCCGGTCAGGCCAAGGTCGACGGCCGTCTCTGCGCCGAGGCGACCTATTCTGCAATGATTCGGGACTATTGATGGCTTCGACCATCCATCCGAATGCCGTCGTCGATCCTGCTGCGCGCCTCGGCGAAGACGTTGTCATCGGCCCTTTCTGCGTTGTCGGCGCGCGGGTCGAACTCGGCGATCGTGTCCAGCTGATCAGTCATGTGGTCGTAGAGGGAACGACCATCGTCGGTGCGGACAGTGTCATCTATCCCTTCTCGTCCATCGGGCACAGACCGCAGGATCTAAAGTACAAGGGCGAGGATTCGCGGCTGGTGATCGGCCGCAACGTGACCATCCGCGAGCATGTCACCATGAACCCCGGCACCGAGGGCGGCGGGATGGTGACCCGCGTTGGCGACGATGGCTTCTTTATGGCTGGGGCGCATGTTGCCCACGATTGCGATGTCGGCAACGACGTCATTCTGGCCAACAACGCCGCTGTGGCGGGGCATGTGGTTGTCGGCGACCACGCGCGGCTCGGCGGCTATTGCGCGGTCCGGCAGTTCGTTCGAATTGGGCATCACGCCATGATCGGCGGCATGACCGGTGTTGACCAGGATGTCATTCCCTATGGCCTCGTCACGGGCGACCGCGGCTATCTGGCGGGTCTCAATCTGGTGGGACTGAGGCGTCACGGCTTTGACCGGGACGAGATCAATGCGCTCAGAAGCGCCTATCGCGTGCTGTTCGATGATGCTGGCGAATGGTCCCAGCGACTTGTCGAGGTGGAGCGTCGCTTCGGCTCATTATCGACAGTGCGAGAGTTGCTGAAGTTTCTTCAGCATGACAGCGATCTGAAGATTCTGAAACCAAAGCTGCCGGATGCAGCCTAAGCTTGGCGTCCTGGCCGGGGGCGGCGCGCTGCCCCGGTGCCTGATCGCGTCATGCCGGGCGGCAGGCCGCGACGTCTTCGTTCTGGCCTTTCACAATCAGACCGATCCCGACTGCGTCTCAGATGCTGACGAGCATACTTGGTTGCGGCTTGGCGCCATTGGCACGGCGCTCAAGCGCCTGCGCGAGGCCGGCGTGGAAGAGCTGTGCTTTGCCGGCAGCATAAGGCGACCGTCATGGCGCGAGCTGATGCCCGACGCCCGCGGTGCGGCCTTCCTCGCCCGTGCCGGATTTGACCGTCTCGGCGATGCCGGGCTTCTGGACGTCATCGCCGGTGGCTTGGAGGGCGAGGGGTTCAGGCTGGTCGGCGCCCATGAGGTGGCGCCAGACCTGCTGGCGACGCCGGGGCCAATGACCCGGCGGCGGCCCGATGCCAAAGAGCAGCTCGATATCGATCGCGCCTGGCGGATCGCAACCGAAATCGGCCGGCTCGATGTCGGCCAAGGCGCCGTGGTGCAGCAGGGCCTGGTACTGGCCGTGGAGGCCGCGGAAGGCACCGACGCCATGATTGCGCGAACAAAGGCACTGGCCCGCAAGGGGCGCGGCGGCGTGCTGGTGAAGGTCCCGAAGCCGCAGCAGGACCGTCGTCTGGACCTGCCCACGATCGGCGTCGGGACGGTGGAGGCGGCCGCCGCCGCCGGCTTGGCGGGGATCGCCATTGCCGCCGGAGCGACCCTGATCATCGACCGGACGGCGACCGTGGCATCGGCGGACCGGTCCGGACTGTTCCTCGCCGGCATCGAGGGGGATCCGTGAGCGGCCCGCTGGTGTTTCTGACGGCGACCGAGCCCTCGGGCGACCTCATGGGGGCCGGTCTGATGGCGGCCATGAAGCGATTGACCGGGGGACGCATCCGATTCGCCGGTATTGGCGGCGACCGCATGACCGCTGAAGGGCTCGACAGCCTGTTTCCCGTCGGCGAACTGGCTGTCATGGGCATGGCGGAGCTTCTGCCGCGTGCCCGACAGCTGTTGCGGCGCGTCAAGCAGACGGCCGATGCGGCGCTGGCGGCGGACCCTGATCTGATTGTCACGATCGACAGCTGGGCATTCAGCTCGCGTATCGCCACGCGCCTGAAAGGCAAGCGGAACTGCCCGATCGTCCAGTTCGTGGCGCCGAAGGTCTGGGCCTGGCGGCCGGGCCGCGCGCGCAGGCTTGCCCGCCTCGTCGACCATGTGATGGCGCAGCTTCCCTTCGAGCCCGCCTTTTTCTCGCGCTATGGCCTTGAGACGACCTTTGTCGGACACCCGATCATCGAAAGGGGGGCCGACAAAGGGGACAGTGCGCGCTATCGACAGACCCATGGCATTGCGCCCGACGCCCCGCTGCTGACCGTCTTGCCGGGCAGCCGGCGCAGTGAGACGTCGCGTCTGTTGCCGATCTTCGACGTCGTGGTGCACCGGCTCTGCGCCGTGGAGCCGGCGCTGCGCCTCGCTGTCCCCACGGTGAGCACGGTTGAGGACACGGTGCGCGAGGCGGTGGCCCGCTGGCCGGGACAGCCGGTCATCACGCTCAGCGACCGTGACAAGTATGACGCCTTTGCCGCCAGCCGGGCAGCGCTCGCGGCTTCCGGAACGGTGGCCCTTGAACTGGGCCTAGCCGGTGTGCCTGCCGTCATCACCTATAAGGTCAATCCGCTGTCGGCATGGCTGGCAAGGCCGCTGATAACCGTGAAATATGCCAATCTCGTCAATCTCATACTCGACCAGGGCGCGGTGCCGGAACTGCTGCAGCAGCACTGCACGCCGGACAAGATCGAGGCTGCCGTCAGGCGGCTGTTGACCGATGCCGAAGCCCGGGAAGCGCAGGTTTCCGCCCTCGGCACAGTTTCGGCCGAACTGGGGCAGGGTGGCGCGCCGCCCAGCGAACGGGCGGCTGAAACGGCGTTGTCCCTATTGCGCCACACGTCGGACACGGCCGTTCAAATCGCCGGGTAATCTTGCGGGGCGCGTGGCAGCCGGTTTAGCTGGACAGGACCATGATGCCGATGAGAAGAAGGGCTACGACCGCAACCGACAGGCCCTGCCGAAACCGGTAGGCCAAAGGCGGCCGGTTCTCGTTGGCCGGTCGCCGCCGCAGCCGTAGCGCCATCCCGCCACGCACGACAGCAGGCGGTGCTGCGGGCGGCCACGGCGGCCGCGTGGGCCGCCGCAGCGGGCGTCGGCCGGCGTTAACCACGCTGGTCCAAGGGCACGTAAGGCCGGTGCGAATAGCCGTTGTACAGCTGCCGCGGACGGCCAATCTTCTGTACCGGATCCTCGATCATCTCTTTCCACTGCGCGATCCAGCCCACTGTCCGCGCCAACGCGAAGATGACCGTGAACATGGTGGTCGGGAAGCCCATGGCCCGCAGGATGATCCCGGAATAGAAATCGACGTTCGGATACAGCTTCTTCTCAACGAAGTACTCATCCTCCGTCGCGATCCGCTCAAGATCCATCGCCAGATCCAGATACGGCTCGTCCTTGATGCCAAGGAAATCGAGAACCTCGTGACACGTCTCGCGCATCACCTTGGCCCGCGGGTCGTAGTTCTTGTAGACCCGATGCCCGAAGCCCATCAGGCGGAACGGATCGTCCTTGTCCTTGGCGCGTTTGATGTAGCTGCCGACACGATCCTTCGAGCCGATTTCATCCAGCATCTTGAGCACCGCCTCATTGGCACCGCCATGGGCAGGGCCCCAGAGACAGGCAATGCCCGCGGCGATGCAGGCGAACGGATTGGCCTGTGAGGAACCCGCAAGCCGAACCGTGGAGGTCGATGCATTCTGCTCATGATCGGCATGCAGAATGAAGATGCGGTCCATCGCTCTGGCGAGGATCGGATTTACCTCATAGTTCTCACAAGGTGTTGCCTGAATCATATGCAGGAAGTTTTCTGCATAGTTCAGATCGTTCCTTGGGTAGATCATCGGTTGGCCGATGGAGTACTTGTAGGCCCAGGCCGCAATCGTCGGCATCTTTGCAATCAGCCGGCGGCTCGCAATCATTCTCTGATGCTCGTCGCGGATGTCTGTGCTGTCGTGATAGAAGGCGGAGAGTGCGCCAACCACCCCAACCATGATGGCCATTGGGTGGGCGTCGCGCCGGAACCCATGATAGAAGCTGTGCAGCTGCTCATGGATCATGGAATGGCGCGTGATGGCGTATTCGAACTCCTCCATCTGCGCCTTGTTCGGCAGTTCGCCGTTCAGCAGCAGATAACAGACTTCCAGAAAGTCACTCTTTTCAGCGAGTTCGTCGATCGAATACCCGCAATGCATCAACGTGCCGACATCACCGTCGATGAACGTAAGCCCGCTCTCGCATGATCCTGTGGATGTAAACCCGGGATCGAAGGTGAACATCCCGGTTTCCTGATAGAGCTTTCGGATATCGATGACACGAGGCCCCTCGGTGCCGTCCAGCACCGGCATGGTGACCTGCTTGCCCGTGGCGTTGTCGATCAGCGTTACGGTGTTGTTCTCCGACGTTTCCTTAGCGAGCTGTTGCGTCTCGGCCATATCGATTGCGTCCTCTTAGCGTCCGTGCGTGCGCGTTTGTGAGCTTCCTTACTTTGCTGACAACATAGAATTTGGCCTGGACAATATCAATCAAGCGTGCCCGCCGGGGCGTCATCAATGGCAACGCCGGCATCGGCCAGCCGGCCCAGCGTCTCATCCCGGCCTAGCACTGCTGCAACTTCGAAGATGCCGGGTGAGACGGTCGCTCCCGTAAGACACGCTCGCAAAGGCTGGGCGAGCTTGCCGAGTTTGAGGCCCAGGTCTTCGGCCACCGCCCGGGCCGCATCTTCCATGGCGGCAATGGACCATTCGGGCAGGGCCGCAAAACTGGCGGCAACGCGTGACAGCGTGCCCAGCGCCTCTGGCGTCAGCTGGGATTGTGCCTTGGTGTCCATGGCCAACGGGCGGGCCGAAACATAAAATATAGCATTATCAGAGAGTTCAGCAAGTGTCTTTGCGCGCTGCTTGAGGCCATCCATGCCGCGGGTCAGGCGGTCGATGTCTGGCCGGTCAAGAGTCCGCCCGACAGCCGAATTCAGTCGAGGCACGATCGCCTCGACCAGCGCGGCATCGTCGGCTGCACGCATGTAGTGTCCGTTCAGATTGTCCAACTTCGCGAGATCCAGCCTGGCAGGGGCTTTGCCGACGCCGTCGAGATCGAACCAGGCGACGGCTTGATCCGTCGAGATGATCTCGTCATCGCCGTGAGCCCAGCCGAGCCGGAGCAGGTAGTTGCGAAGCGTCTCCGGCAGATAGCCCAGGTCGCGATAGGCTTCGACGCCCAGGGCGCCATGGCGCTTCGACAGCTTGGCGCCGTCAGGCCCGTGGATCAGCGGCACATGCGCGAAAACCGGCGGCGGCGCCCCCAAGGCGTGGAAGATCTGCGTCTGACGGAAGGCGTTGGTCAAATGGTCATCGCCGCGGATGACATGGGTGATGCCCATGTCGATGTCGTCGACAACAACGGCCAGCATGTAGGTCGGCGTGCGGTCGGCGCGCAGCAGGACCATGTCGTCGAGCTGATCGTTGCGGACCACCACACGGCCCTGAACTGCATCGTCGATGACCGTTTCTCCGGACTGGGGCGCCTTCAGGCGGGTCACCGGCGGTATGCCGGCGGGGACCGTCGACGGGTCGCGATCCCGGCAGCGCCCGTCATAACGCATCGGCCGGCCCGCGGCGCGCGCCTCCTCCCGCATCTTCGCGAGTTCATCCTGCGAGCAGTAGCAGGGATAGGCGTGCCCGGATGCCAGCAGGCGTTCGGCAGCCGCCACATGGGCATCCCGTCTGGCAAATTGCGACGTCGCTTCGCCGTCCCAGTCCAGCCCCAGCCATCGCAAGCCATCGGTGATGGCATCGACGGCGGACTGGGAGTGCCGCGCACGATCGGTGTCTTCGATGCGCAGCACGAACCGGCCGCCATGGTGGCGCGCATAGAGCCAGTTGAACAGGGCGGTTCGAGCCCCTCCGATATGGAGGAAGCCGGTAGGCGAGGGAGCAAAACGCGTGACAACC
>JANQQD010000142.1 GCA_028285185.1 Anaerolineae bacterium
CACCGCGGCGCGGATCGCCGCCGGCTGGCTCGCCGACCGGGCCGGCCTACGCTCGAAGGTTCTGCCCTTTCTCGCCCTGGCAACGGCCGCGATGATCGCCTTTCTTGCACTGGTGACGGCGGCCACCCCGACCGTACTGCTCGTTGCCGTCGTTGTCGGGTTGGGTTTGGTGATTGCCAGTTGGAACGGGATTCTGCTGGCCCAGGTCACCGAGGCGGCACCTGCGGACCGCATTGCAGAGGCCAACAGCGTCGCTTCGGTCGGTACCTTCGCAGGGTTCGCGATCGGCCCCATCCTGTTCGCAGAGATCGCCGCGGCAAGCGGAACCTTCACGACACCGCTGCTGTTCCTTGCGGCCTGTGCTTTGTGTTCAGTGATACCCCAACTGTTTGGCGGTCCGTCACCGTCCGCCGCTCAATCGGCGGGGCCGTCCCAGCCCGCCTCCAGCAGGTCCGCCTCGTCATCCGGCGCCAGCGGCAAGCCGGCACCCAAAGCATCCAGCATGGCGTCAAGCGCATCCGACGCAGGCCCCGACGCCGGGACATAGGTGCCTTCCGGACTGGTTTCGGCCGCCGGGGCTGCCACGACGATCTCCACATGCCACGCGCCCGCCGGCGTCCGGCACGCGATGCCGAACTCAAGCTCTTGCGGCAGTTCGCCCGCCACTTCGAATTCCCGGCAGGCGCGGCCGTCCCCATCGTAGAACGACAGCATGGGGCGAACACCGTTGGCCGATTCCGTGCCGCTGGGCAGCGTCTCCAGCGCGGCGTGCAGCGGCCCGTCCATCGGCGCATCGCCCAGAACTGCGATCGTGCCGGGTGCGGGCTCCGTCTGCAGCAAGCCCCCGGCGCCGAGCCCGACCACCAGGGCCAGACTGGCGGCGATGGCAGCCGGGACCCAGGTCGAAACCGAACGCCGCCGGGGGAACTGCGCAACCTTGCCGGGTTCGCCCAGTATGGCGGCCTTGATGGCCGCCGGCACGGGCTCGTCCATCGGCGCCTCGAACGCCGACTTCAGGGAGCGGTTGGCCTGCTGCAGCGTTTCGGCATAGGCGCGGGCCGCGGGATCATCGGCGAGGATCTGCTCCACCCGCTCCGCTTCGGCGGGATCGGCGGCGCCATCCACCCAGGCGGCGATTTCCTCTTCGGTCCAGTTCGCAGTCATCATGCGGGTCCCCCGATCTGCGCGATCAGTCGCGACCGCGCGCGTGCCAGCCGGCTCATCACCGTACCGACAGGGATTTCCAGGATTTCGGCCGCATCCTTGTAAGAGCGGCCCTCGATGGCGACGAGCGCCAGTACCGTGCGCTGGTCTTCCGGCAGCGCGGCCATTTCCGACCGCACGCGGGCCAGTGTCAGTCTGTCCTCCATCAGGCGCACCGCCGATCCGCCATCGGACACACGCTCCAGCAGGTCGCTGTCTGCCTCGGTGTCGCGCCGGGCGTTGGTGCGCAGACGGTCAAGCCGCGTCGTCTGGATGATTCGGAACATCCAGCTGTCCAGCCGGGTGCCGGGCTCAAACTGATCGAGCCGGCTGAGAGCCTTCACGCAGGCGGCTTGCACCAGGTCGTCTCCCTCTTCCTTCGAACCCGCGAGTGCGTAGGCAAAGCGGCGCAAGCGCGGGACCAACGCCACCATCTCGGCCTTAATTTCATCGTACATGGTCGATCCGGGTTGGCCTCTCGTGTCGCGACAACGTCGCAGTTCAGGTGTTATTCCGGGACATCGGGATTATTTCCAAATGCGCGTCGTTGTCGCAGCAGGGGAATCTCTGGGGAGAGTGGAATGCCGATTTTGATGAAGCTCCTGTTAATACTGGCACTGCTGGGCCTGCCGCAGTTCGGGCCGGAAGGCACCATCGTCTGGATTTCGTCCGCCCACGCCGACGATGACAACGGAGACGATGGCGACGACGGTGACGACGGCGACAGCGACGGCCCGGACGCTGTCGGCGGCGACGATGACGGCCCGGATGCCGTCGGTGGGGGTGTTGGAGGCGGCCGCGGCTCGGCCCCTCCCGGCGGTTCCGGCGGGGATCGTGGCGAAGTAGAAGAGTTCTTCGATTCCCTCTTCGGGGATGGTGACGACAATTTCGTGGAAGACGAGATCATCGGTGTCGGCCTGGCGCCTGCGGGGCGGGCGGCGCTGATCTCAGCCGGTTTTCAAGTGCTGTCCGAACTGCCGCTGACCAGCCTTGACGGCGCCCTGACTATCCTGTCGGCACCCTCTGGCCTGGACGCTGAAGAGGCACTGGGTGTTGCCCGCGGCCTCGTCCCCAACACGGTGTTCGACCTCAATCACCTTTATGATGCCGGTGGCACGGGCTGCGAGGGGGAAGCCTGCTGGGGCGCGCGACTGGTGGGTCTGGGCAGTCTTCCAGATGGGGCGTGCACCCGCGGCGCCCCGATCGCGATGATCGATACGGCTGTCCAGGCCCAGACCCCCGCCCTGGCGGGTGCACAGGTGGAAACGG
This sequence comes from Anaerolineae bacterium, assembly GCA_028285185.1. Classification (GTDB taxonomy): domain Bacteria; phylum Pseudomonadota; class Alphaproteobacteria; order DSM-16000; family Inquilinaceae; genus JACKIG01. The sequence continues at coordinate 2,473 of JANQQD010000142.1, forward strand.
AGAGCTTCGTGCGGCCCGAGATTTCACCTGCACCCTCCGACCACGGAACCGCCATTGCCACTTTGATGGTGGGCCGTGTGTCACCCGATGCCCGCCCCCTGGCACCTGGGGCACGCCTGCTGGCCGCCGGGGTGTTCGGCATGCGCGACGGTGCCCCGCTGGCAGAGGCGGCGACGATCATCCGCGGCATCGACTGGGCCATCGGCCGCGGCGCCCGGGTGATCGCCTTCAGCTTCGAAGGGGCCGCCAACCAGGTGCTGCAGGTGGGCATCCGCCGCGCCGCCCAAAGGGCCAACCTGGTGGCTGCGGCCGGCAACGGCGGACCGGGGGGCGACAGCGCCTATCCTGCAGCCTATCCCGAAGTGATGGCGGTCGCCGCGGTCGACCGGCGGTTCCGCCCATATCGCCAGGGCACCCGTGGCAGCTATGTTGAGATCGCGGCGCCTGGCGTGAATGTCGTGTCCGTCGGGACCGGCGGGGGGCAGCGAAGCTATACCGGCAGCAGCTTCGCCGTACCCTTTGTCGCAGCCGCGTTGTTGCGCGCACGTGCCCAGACCGGCGGCAACGCACCGGCAGCCCGCGGCCTGATAACGGGCAGTGCGCATGATCTGGGGGCCCCTGGGCGGGACGAGATCTTCGGGTACGGCCTGCTGAGTTTCGAGGGCGATCGCTGTCTGTGAGAAAAAGGCCCGGCCGGCTGGAATAGACCGGCCGGGCCCTCGTTCTCCCGGCATGTACGCCTGCTGAAGGCTGAATGCCAAAGGAGACAACACCGATGACGATCAAAACTCTCGATGCCGAACTGCTGGGCCGCTTTAAGCCATCCTTTGCAACGCGGCGGGTCGACCAGTCGGATATCGCCCAGCTGGACGAGCGGGCGACGGCCTTGCGCCCCGGCGATCTGGTGATCGCCAGGGTATCGGAGGTCGGCCAGCACGCGAATATCGAGCGCCCGGACGGGCGTCGGGCCAAGCTCTTTGCGGGGGACGAGATCCTGGTCGCCTGCGGGGCACGCTACGCGCCGGACCAGTTCGAGGCCGATTGCCCGGAAACGGTCGGGCCGGCCGAACTGGTCGCCGCCGGCGGCATCGTCGGCCATGTGCGCTGCGCCCATCAGCGCATGCGTGAGGCGACGCAGGTCGAGATCCTTGGGGCCGCCTGCCGCCATGACGGTACCCGGATCAACCTCGCCGACTATGCCGTCCAGACGGCGCCCGAGCCGGTTCGTATTCCGGTCGTAGCGGTCTGCGGTACGTCGATGAATGCCGGCAAGACCCATTCGGTCGCCATGCTGGTTCGCGGCCTTGCGCTGGCCGGCAAGAAAGTGGCGGCGATAAAGGTCACCGGAACCGGGGCGGGCGGCGATCTCTGGTTCTTTCATGATGCGGGCGCCTCTCAGGTGCGCGACTTCACCGATGCGGGCTTCGGGACGACCTATCGCGCCCCGGTCGACGACATTCTGCTCGGGCTTCGGCGTTTGATCGCCGACGTTCAGGCGGCTGGCTGCGAAGCGATCGTCATTGAAGTCGCCGACGGCCTCCGCCAGAGCGAAACGGCCGAGATCCTGCGGTCTGCCAGCTTCCGCAGCCTGCTCTCAGGCGTGATCTTCGCAGCCGGCGATGCCATGGGCGCAGAAGCCGGGGCGGCGTGGCTGCGGCGGGCAGGGCATCGGGTCATGGCCGTTGCCGGTCTGCTCACCCGCTCACCGCTGGCGATGCGGGAGGCGGAAACCGCGACCGGTCTGCCCTGCCTGGGCCAGAACGATCTGCAATGTCCCGAGACGGTGGCGCGGCTGACGACCCCCGCTATCCAGCGCCCGAGGCTTCTGCAGGCCGCGTGACAACGCGGCCGGAGGGTGATGTCATGCATCTCGTGCACAACGATCGAAAAGCGCCTGCGCCCCGCGACAACTCGGCCCTTTGGTTTGTCTACCGCAGCCGGCAGATGGATGTCCTGCGACGGTCCTATAACGGCCGTCGACTGATCGAGGCGTCAGAGCGTGCCGGGTTGTCCGCCCGCATCGTCCACCCTGACGAAGTCGAGCCGGAGTCGCTGATCGCAGGCACCACGCCGCGGCCGCTCGCCATGGTTGCCCGTTCGGGCACCAAGATGGGCCAGTCGGGCAAGCGACTGCTTGCAGCCGGAGAGGCCGGCGGAGTGCTGACAGTGCCGGGGCCGAAGACATTGGCGCTGGCGGAGAGCAAGTACCGCTCGGCCCTGACACTGGCCGCCCAGGGAGTACCCACGCCTCTCACATTGCCTGTCACGGCAGAGGTGTCGACGGACTGGCTGGGCGATGTCTTCGGCTATCCGCTGGTCTTGAAGAACGCGATGGGCAGCAAGGGGCACAAAGTGCGACTGTGCGAAACGCCGCAAGACTTCCCCGCGCGGTTCGCCGAAGTTGAGGGCAAAGGGCCGGTTCTGGCGCAGCGTTATGTGCACAGCAGCCATGGCCGCGATCTTCGCGTCGTCGTGGTGGGGGGGCAGGCAGTCGGCGCGATGATCCGATTGGCTGAGGGGCACCAGCTCTGCTCCAATGTCAGCCTCGGCGCGGCGTCCTGCCCGACGCCGATCACGCCGGAGATTGCCTCGATTGCAACGGCGGCGGCGGCAGCCGTCGGTCTTGAGATCGCCGGCGTAGATCTGCTGTTCGACGACAGCGGGCTTATCGTCTGCGAGGTCAATACGGCGCCAGGTCTTGAGAGGATCGAACAGGTGACCGGCCGCGATATTGCTGGCGCCATGGTGGCCCACATCCGTGAACGGTTGACGCGCCAAGGGGGAATCGTACGGGCAAGCTTAGCGGTGCGATGAGGTGCTGGCGGGTTGCCTGCCAATGCCCATATGCGGCGGCGTCTGATTGACGCCGCCGAAACACGGAAGTCCCGCTATCGCACCAGATATGGTTAGCGGCCTTATGACAGGAGGCCGCTTTTTGTGGGCGCAAATGTCGCGCTCTTGCCCGCGTGGCGGCGATTCAACCAATATGACCCTCTGCCGCTTGTTCCCTCCGGGGGCGAGGATCTCGGCATCGGCGCTTTTTTGACGGCGTCCAGCCAAGTGTCCCACCCCGAGTGCCCGTCTCCAGAACATTCCAGCACTGGCTGAACCGTCGCTAGGGCGGTCAGGATTGACAACCCATAAGTTTGTTAATGGTCATAACCTCTTACTTATAGAGGTTGACGCAGGGGGGCGATGCCATACCATGGGATGCCATGACGCGAGAACCGCTCAAGCTCGACCTGTATCCCATGGGCGACCTCTCGCTGCTGTCGGGGGGCGATCGGACAGTCGCCATGACGCGGCTGCCGCTGCGGCCGATGGAGAGCGGGCGCCTTCGCTTTGTGATGCAGTTCTGGGACGAGCGGCGCGGAGCGCGCGTGGCGCCGCGGCGCGCCGATTTCGACCCTTGGGATCTGACGCCGGTATTGCCTTTGATCCTGCTGGTGGACGTGTTGCGGAATCCGCTGGATTTCCGTTGTCGTCTGGCGGGAACGAAGGTCTGCGATATCCATGGCGTTGAGGTGACCGGACGCCATGTCCGGGATTTGCTGCCAAAGCGCTACAGCGAAAAGGTCTGGCAAGAGTACGCCGACCTTGTGGAACGCCGCGAGCCTCAGCTTTGTGCCGTCGAGTACACCAACCGTTTCGACCTGAGGCGGCGGTTCACGGTGCTCCGCCTGCCGCTTTCAAACGACGGGCAGTCGGTCGACATGATCATGGTGGTCCACGACGTGGACTGACCGGCGTATCCGGTTACTTCCCCGTTCTACTCGTCGCCCATCTTCAACGCGGCGATAAAGGCGCTCTGCGGGATTTCCACGCTCCCGAACTGGCGCATGCGCTTCTTGCCCTCTTTCTGCTTTTCCAGAAGCTTGCGCTTGCGCGTGATATCGCCACCATAGCACTTGGCCGTCACGTCCTTGCGCATGGCCGACACCGTTTCGCGCGCGATGATGCGCCCCCCCAACGCCGCCTGGATGGCAATCTTGAACAGCTGGCGCGGGATCAGGTCCTTCAGCCGTTCGCACAGCGCACGTCCGCGCCGTTCGGCTTGGACCCTGTGCACAACCATCGACAAGGCATCGACAGCCTCGCCGTTGACCAGGATCGCCATCTTCACCAGGTCACTCTCGTGGTAGCCCTCCAGCTCATAGTCGAAGCTGGCATAGCCGCGGCTGATTGACTTCAGCCGGTCGTAGAAGTCGAACACGATCTCGTTCAGCGGCAGGCGGTAGACCAGCATCGCCCGATGGCCGCTATAGGTCAGCTCGATCTGCTCGCCGCGGCGTTCGGTGCAGAGCTGCAGCACGCCGCCGAGATACTCGTCCGGCAACAGGATGGTAGCCTTGATCCAAGGCTCTTCCATGGCGCGGATCTTCACCTCTTCCGGCATGTCGGCCGGATTGTGCAGCTCCAGTGTGCCGCCCGCGGTCAGATGGACGCGGTAGACCACCGACGGCGCCGTCGTGATCAGGTCCAGGTCGAACTCCCGCTCCAGCCGTTCCTGGATGATCTCCAGATGCAGAAGGCCGAGAAACCCGCAGCGGAAGCCGAACCCGAGTGCTGCGGAGGTCTCAGGCTCGAAATGGAAGCTCGCATCGTTCAGGGCCAGTTTGCCCAGGCTGTCGCGCAGACGCTCGAAATCGGCGGCATCCACTGGGAACAGGCCGCACCAGACGACGGGCACGCTGGGGGCGAAGCCGGGCAGCGGCGTTTCGGTACGCCGGCGGTCCTCGGTGATCGTGTCGCCGACCTTGGTCTCGCCGATATCCTTGATGGCGGCGGTGATGAACCCGACTTCGCCCGGGCCCAACTGGTTCACCAGCACGCCCTTCGGCGACAGGAAGCCGACGCGGTCGATCTCGCGCACCGCCCCGGTACCGAGGAACCGCACCTTCTGCCCGACCTTCAGCGCCCCGTCGACCACGCGCACCAGCACCACGACACCGAGATAGGGGTCGTACCAGCTGTCCACCAAGAGCGCCTTCAGCGGTGCTTCGAGCTCTCCGGCCGAAGGCGGCGGCAGGCGGGTGACAATCGCTTCCAACAGCTCTTCAACGCCCTGGCCCGTCTTGGCCGAGATCTCGATGGCATCCGTCGCGTCCAGGCCGATCACGTCTTCGATCTGTTCCTTGATGCGGTCCGGTTCCGCGGCCGGCAGGTCGATCTTGTTCAGAACGGGGATGATCTCGTGGTCGGCATCCAGCGCCTTGTAGACATTGGCCAGCGTCTGCGCCTCGACCCCCTGGCTGGCGTCGATCACCAACAGCGAGCCTTCGCAGGCCGCCAGCGACCGGCTGACTTCGTAAGAGAAGTCGACATGGCCCGGCGTGTCCATCAGGTTCAGCTGATAGGTCTCGCCGTCCTGCGCCGTGTAGGCGAGGCGCACGGTCTGCGCCTTGATCGTGATGCCGCGCTCGCGCTCGATATCCATGCTGTCGAGCACCTGGCTCTTCATCTCGCGGTCTTCCAGCCCGCCACAGCGCTGGATCAGCCGGTCGGCCAGGGTCGACTTGCCGTGGTCGATATGTGCGATGATCGCGAAGTTGCGGATATGGTCGAGGTTGGCGGACATGCAGTCTCTGGATACATCTTGGCTCGGGGGACGCGCCGCAAGATAGGTATCGCCGAAGGCGAAGGCAATGCGCGGACGAAATCCGGGGCGCGAGGTCAGTCCGCGTGTAGGCTTTGCCCACCTACAGCGGCAGGAGAGTGACGATGGCAGTGGCTAAGCGGGCGACGACGACCTTCAGCGGATTTTCGGCGGCCTTGCTGCTGGCTTCGATATCCGCTGCCTGGGCCGACGATCAAGCACAAGGCTTGTGTGCCGATAGACCGGGCTGCACGGTGCGTGAGGTGCTCGACGCCGGCACCGGGGCGGCGGGCGAGTCGTTGCGTGTTGCGGCTTTGGCCCTGCCGAGCCCGGACCCGTCGTGGCCCTGCCGTCCACATGCGGAAGAGTACTGGCTGCTGGCGTCTGACGAGGCGCCGGTACGACTGTTGGAGCTGTGCAACGACGGTTACGGCGCTGCCGGGATGGGTGAGGATGTGGTGACCGTCTCAGCCAACCGGCTGACCCATACGCAGCACGGCGGGTCCAACTGGCGCTGGTCGCAGTCCCGGGAACTGCAGCTTTCGCCCCTGCGCTTGATGGCGGAGAGCGAGCAGGGGTATTGGACCGTCGGCCTGAACGAAAGCGATGCGCATTGGGATTGGCGCCGGCTCTCAGGCGAGACCCGATGGTGGTCGCCGCAGTGCGATACGCCGGAGGTAGGGCCCGATGACGCTGGACAGTCGTCATACGCCTTTCATCCAATCCCCATGCTGGACCCCGAGGTGGCCGAAACGGCGGGCACGGACGTCGTATTGGGCACCTGCGCTCTGGAGATCGGCCCGAATGCCGGCACGGGCTACTCCATCTGGGGCGAGCCGGATGCCATCTTCCCGGACGGTGGCTGGATGCGCGTCGCGATGATCGCGCCCGATCAGTTGATCGTTTCCGTGCGCCAGCGTGGCTGGGCTGCCGGCGCTGCGAGCTGGCTGCACGATGATCACCTGGAACTCTGGCTTGGCCCGAGGCGGACCTATGTCGATCACTGCATCGAAGACGGTGAGGCCCCGCGACAATGGGCGATCATGATGGCCGACGGCAGCGTGATTCCGGCCTTCGGCGATCCGGTGGAATTGCCACGGATCGTGGCCCGCACTGCCCGGGCAGATGGCGATGCGGAGATCGTCAGCTTCATGATGGTTCTGCCGGAGGCTCCGGAGAACCTCTCGGTCATCTTCAGCAAAGGCGACGGGCAGAGCAATCAGCTCTGGATGGTGGCTACCAGCGCACTCGAATTCGGCGCCGCGGCGACGTTGGGCCGGACGCGAGCGATCGGCGCAGACGCAATCCGCTGTGCGGTTCACGAAGGTTGGCTCGACCTCGTTGACGCCGGCGCGCAACCGTGAACACGGCCCTTTGCGAGGGCGAACGGACAAGATGGACCTCAGCAGGGGCCAGAGCGTTCGCTTTCGCGCTTGGGCTGACCATTACGACACCTACAGCGGGTGACGAGGCCGGGCACTCGTCGTTCCGCAACCCTGCACCGGTTCAGATCCTCGGCTATGACGGCGATACGATGGAACCGTTCCTGTCCAGAGACGGGCAGATCCTGTTCTTCAACAACCGCAACCACCCCGTTGAGCTCACCGACCTGCATTGGGCGGACCGCATTGACGACCTGACCTTCCAGTATCGCGGGTTGGTCGAGGGGGCGAACAGCGACACGCTTGACGGTGTGGCGACGATGTCGACCGATGGCGGGTTCTGCTTCATCTCAACGCGGCAGTACTTCCAGACCTATGGCTCGGTCTATTGCGGACGGTGGAGCGCTGGACGAGTCGACGATGTTGCTCTGCACGTGGCGGCTTCGCCTGGGATCCTCGGGCGCGTCGTCTTCGATGTGGAGATCTCCGCTGCGGGCGACGCGTTGATCATCGCCGACGGGCAGTTCGCCGGTGAACCCGTTCCAGAGGCCGCCGACCTGCGTCTCGCCCGTATGGAATCGGAGGGCTTCCGATTGTCACAGGGCGATGACCATCTCTTCGCTGCGGTCAACACCGGTGCGCTGGAGTATGCCGCCGCCCTGTCCAGCGACGGGCTTGAACTCGCATTCACAAGGATGGTGGGCAGACCGCCTCTGGCCGACGCACGGATCTGGCTGGCCCGCCGCCCAAGTCCGGACATGCCGTTCGCGCCGCCCATGGTGATCGAAGCTGCAGAGGGCTTCGTGGAGGGGCCGACCTTTTCTCCCGACGGCCGCTCCCTCTACTTCCATAGACGGGCGGCTGGACGGTTCGAGATCTGGCGCGTCGTGCGGCCATAGGCGGAGCATCGGCAGCGTTTGAACATCCTCACCGTGCACCGACCGAGCCGCTCAGTCATCCGCAGGGCACGGCGATGTTGTCGATCAGTCGGGTGGATCCAAGGCGCGCGGCAGCCAGGACGCGGGCAGGACGGTTTACGGTCTCAATCGGCTCCAGGTCGTCCGCGCTGCGGCAAGCGAGGTAGTCGACTGAGGTGAAGCCGGCGGCGAGGACGGCGGCCCTGCCGTTCTCTTCCGCCTCACGGATCGGCGTTCCGGCGATGATGGCCTCTGCCGTGTCGCGAAGGCCGCGGTGCAGCGCTGGCGCGATCGCCCGCTCAGCCGGCGTCAGATACTCGTTGCGGGATGACAGGGCCAGACCATCGGCCTCGCGCACCGTCGGCACGCCGACGATCTCAACCGGGATGTCGAGATCCCGTGCCATGCGGGTGATCACGACAAGCTGCTGATAGTCCTTCTCGCCGAAATACGCGCGATCGGCCAATGCCTGCAGCAGCAGCTTCGTCACCACCGTGGTCACACCATTGAAATGGCCGGGACGGTGTGCGCCTTCCAGGCTCTCCGTCAGTCCGGTTACGCTCACCGTCGTCGCATGGCGCTTCGGGTACATCTCGTCCACGGTTGGAGCGAAAACCAGGTTCGTGCCTTGGCGCTCCATCGCCTTGACGTCTTCCGCTTCCCGTCGCGGATAGCGGCTCAGATCCTCGCCGGCGCCGAACTGCTTGGGGTTGACGAAGATGGTGGCCACGGTGCGGTCGTTCGCCCGGGTTGAAGCTTCGACCAGCGCCAGGTGGCCGGCATGCAATGCCCCCATGGTCGGAACCAGCCCAATGCTTCGCCCTTCATCCCGCCAGGTGCGAATGCGACGTCGCAGCTCGGCAACGGTGCGGACGATAGGCAGCGGGTCGGGCGCCATGGTCGCCATCAATCCCGCTTGGGGGCGCCGAAACAGTGTTCCGGCCCTGGAAACTGTCGGCTCTTCACCTCTGTGGCGTACTGTTCGGCGGCGCTGGCCACAAGCTGGCCCATCTCGCCGAAGCGTTTCACGAATTTCGGCGTGAATTCGGTGAACAGGCCGATCACGTCTTCGGTCACCAGGATCTGGCCGTCGCACTGCGGCGAGGCGCCGATGCCGATTGTCGGGATCGGAATGTCGCCGGTGATCTCGCGGGCCAGCGGCTCCATCGTGCCTTCGATCACCATCGCAAAGGCGCCGGCTTCGGCAATGGCATGCGCGTCCGCCACGATCCGGCGGGCTGCCTCCTCGGATCGGCCCTGGGCGCGGAAGCCGCCCATCTGGTTCACCGATTGCGGTGTCAGGCCGATATGGCCCAAGACCGGGATGCCGCGCTCGGTCAGGAAGGCAACGGTTTCGGCCATCTCCGTGCCGCCTTCCAGCTTCACGCCCTGGCAGCGCGTCTCACACATCACGCGGGCCGCATTGCGGAACGCGACCTCTTTCGATTCCTGATAGGTGCCGAACGGCATGTCGACGATCACGCAGGATGTGCTTGAGCCCCGCATCACCGCGTTGCCGTGGGCGATCATCATGTCCAGCGTGACGCCCAGCGTGCTGTCCAGCCCGTAGAGCACCATGGCCAGGCTGTCACCGACCAGGATCAGGTCCACATGGCTGTCGATCAGCTTCGCCACCTGGGTGGTGTAGGCGGTGAGACAGACGATGGGCTCGGCTCCCTTTCGGGCGGCGATCTCCGGCGTTGTCGTGCGCTTGATCCGGGTCTGGACGCTCATGGTTCGGGCCTGTCGGCTGCGGACGGGCGCGCACTTTAGTGCGCTGGAGCGGGCGGAACCACGGCCTGCATCAAATTGCGGCCGCTCTTACACCCGCGTCGTCGCCGTCAAGCCGCCGTCGACCACCAGTTCCGTGCCGGTGATATAGCGAGCCTTGTCGGATGCCAGAAATACCGCGGCGTTGGCCACGTCCCACGCATTGCCCATCGTGCCCAGCGGCGGCTGGCGGTGGCGGCGGGCAAGCATGGCCTCCTCATCGCCGCCATAGGCACCGGTCAGCGTGACACGCACGCGCGGCGTGTCCATGACGCCGACCACGATGGTGTTGGCGCGGATGCCGAAGCCCGCATATTCGACCGCCATCAGACGGGAAAACTGGATGGCCGCAGCTTTGGTGACGCCGTAGGGCATGTGGGAATAGCCGATGTGCCGCAGCGCCGCGATCGTGGAGGTGGTGAGGATCACGCCCGATCGCTGCGCCTTCATGTGCGGCAGCGCCGCCAGGGCGGAGATGTGCAGTGCGGTGATGTTGGCGTCCGCGATGCGCCGCCAGTCTTCCGCCGTCGTCGCTTCCGGGTCGCCCGCCCTGCCGATGCCGACATTGTTGTGCAGCACGTCGATACGGCCGAACTCCGCGATCGTGCGGTCGATCAGCGCCTGAACTGCCGTCTCGCCGCCCGCGTCGGCAGCGACGGCAATCGCCTGCCCGCCCTCGTCGACGATCAGGCCAGCCGTCTCTTCTGCCGCGGAAAGGGTGATGTCGGCCACGGCAACTCGGGCGCCTTCGCGCGCATAGGCGACCGCGATCGCCTTGCCGATACCCCAGCCCGGGGCGACCGAACCGCCGCCGATGACGACACACACCTTGCCCTCAAGCATGGCAGGTTCCCTCCGCTGCGGCCGGTCGCCGGGCGCCTAGCCGGCATAGGACAACGGCAGCTCCGTCGTCCACTTGATCTCTTCCATGGCGAAGTTGGAGCTGACGTCGAACATGGGCACGGCGGCGATCAGGCGCTGATAGATGGCATCATAGGCGGCAATGTCCGGCACCACGATGCGCAGCAGATAGTCGATGTCGCCGCTCATGCGGTAGACCTCGACAATCTCCTCAAACGTCGCGACTGCTTGCGCGAAACGCTCCAGCCAGGCGGCATCGTGCTGGCTTGTCTTGATCCGCACGAACACCGTGACCCCGACATTCAGCTTGCCGCGGTCCAGGAGTGCCACCCGGCTGCGGATCACACCCTGAGCCTCAAGATTCTGGATGCGCCGCCAGCATGGCGTGGTCGACAGCCCCACCTGTTCAGCGATGTCGGCGATCGACCGGGTCGTATCGCACTGCAACAACTTGAGAATTCGCCGATCGATCCGATCCATGAAACACAGTTCGTGATAGTCATGTCCAGCTAGAATCAGATTCTAGCATATCGGTATTTTCCTGCCAAATTCGCCAACCCATTCTCACGTGTCCACCCTATCCTCGCCTCCCTTCGCTGTCGGCCCCGCATCCGGTCAGGCGAAAGAAGAATAAGGAGAGGGTTGGATGATCCGGAGACTGTTCACCGAGCACCCGGCCTCGGTCGGTGAGACCTATGGCGAGCATCTGACGGTGGCCGCTGGCTTCAGCCTGCGCATGGTGCTGGGGGCCGCTGCCTGCCTTGTCCACGCGCTGCTGCCGTTCCTGTTCGTGAAGACCGGCAGTGCGATTATCACCGATCTGCACGGCCGCATGGTGACGCATCGCGATCGACGACAGACCGTCGGGACTGGCCGTCCAGATGCCACCCCCGACGGGCGCGTTGCGACGTCACCGGAGATGGCGGGCTGACCGCGGCCGCCTCGCTGGCTGCGGCTTTCGCGAGAGCTGACTATGCCGGTTCCGGCACAGCCTGCCGTGGCCGCGGCAGCGCCAGGGCGGCCGCGGCCACCGCTGCTGCGCACAACGCCAGAACACCGAACAGGGCCGCTGAGCCGGCGTCGTCACCATAGAGACCGGCCACAAGCGGCACCGCCGCCGCGCTGACGCCCAGCGAGCCCACGTATTTCACGGCATAGAGGCGCGCCCGCCACGCGCTTGCCGCGTGCCGTGCGATCAAGGCATCGTGGATGGGGATCTCGCCAAAGACGCTGGCCATCAACACCAGGGTGATGACCAGGAGCACGGGGCCATCGGCGACGCCGGCCGCGAGCAGGAGGGGGGCCTGGAGGCACACGACGGCGACGAAGACCGGCTTTATGGGCCAGCGGTCGATCAACGTGCCCACAGCGATCTGGGTGAAGGCGGCGACGGCGAGCACGAACGAGGCCATGCCGCCGACAGCCAACAAGCCCCCGGCGACTCGATCGTCGAACAGTTTCGGCAGCACGACAGTCGTGCCATGGAACACCAGCCCACCGCAGATCGACGCAATGGCCAGGGCGGCGATCAGTCGGGTGCGGTCGGCGGGTGCCAGCGGCTCCGGCGGTGGTGTCGGCGGCGGCTTGGCCAGCCGCCGCTTGGCGCCATCGCGCCAGACCAGCGCCAGATAGGCGAGACCCGTCAGACCGGCCACCACTGCCGGGACGGCGAAGGCGGCGCGCCAACCGAACCCGGACGCCAGCCCGCCTGCTACCAGCGGGGCGGCAGCCACGCCGAGATTGCCGAACACGCCGTTGATGCCCAGCACGCGGCCGACCTTCTCGCGCCCCTCCACCACCATGGCGATGCCGACGGGATGGTAGATCGACGCCGCCAGGCCGATGACGGCGAGCCCGAGGGCCAGAAGCCACGCATTCGGCGCCAGGGCCGCGATGCCGCCACCCAGCCCGAGGCCGAGGAAGAAGGCGGCAATCAGGCCTTCCCGCGGGGCACGGTCCCCCAGCCAGCCGGCCGGCAACGTGCCGAGGCCGAACGCAACGAAGGCCGCCGTCGACGGCAGCAGCAGCTGGCCATAGCTGCCGGCAAGTTCCCGCTCCATCGCCAGTACCACGGTCGGATGCAGCAACAGGAACAGGTGGGTGTAGAAATGCCCGAGATTGAGCGCGGCAAGGCGCAGTCCGGTGTTCGGCAAGGGGCAACCCTTCGTGTGTGCCACGGTGCAGCCCCATTATTCGCATTCTGCCCTGTGTCGTACTTGCGCTAAAATGCCGAGTTATGTCGCCTGCCGGCCAACTCGTTCCACCGCTGCACGACGATGACCTGGAGAGCCCGAGGACGCTGGTCGCCTTCGCGTATGACTATCCGCGCGGTTACCACATTGCGCAGCACAGGCACCGGCGCCATCAACTGCTCTACGCCATCGCAGGGTCGATGACGGTCACGGCGGAGCGCGGCAACTGGCTTGTGCCGCCGCAATTCGCGGTTTGGATCCCCGCGGGCACGGTGCACGCGATTGTCATGCCCGAGGCGGTTGGCATGCGATCCCTCTATGTGTCGCCTGATGCCCGGCCCGAGCTCCCAACCGATTGCGGCGTTCGGCACGTGACCCGTCTGATGCGGGAATTGATTCTGCGGGTGATGCGCCTTCCCGGCGACTACGACGAAGCGGGACCCGACGGCCGGCTGGTCGAAGTCGCGCTGGATGAAATCGGCCGCTTGGCCCCGGCGCCGCTGCACCTTCCCTGGCCTGCCGACCGGCGCATCGCGCGCATTGCTGCGGCCATCCAGGCAGCACCCGACGACAACCGGACACTTGCCGATTGGGCCCACAGCACCGGTGCCAGCGAGCGCACCCTGGCGCGGCTCTTCGTGCGGGAAACCGGCTTTGGGTTCGGTGCGTGGCGGCGGCGGGCTCGTCTGGTGCACGCGGTCCACCGACTGGCCATGGGGGCCGGTGTGACCGAGACGGCGCTTGAATGCGGCTATGACAGTGTCAGTGCCTTCGTGGCCGCCTTCCGCCGTGACCTCGGAGTCAGCCCGGGCCGCTATGCTGCCCGCTTGAGGGGAATGCCATAGCCGCCGATTGCCACCTTGCCGGCCTGCCGTTCAAAGCGCGCCGCGCACCTCATCAGCGATACGGGCGATTGCCTCTTCGTCCCGCTTGTAGAACGTCCATTGACGTATGCGCTTCGGCCGGACCAGCCCGGCGCGCGCCAGGATCTTCAGGTGCTCGGTGGCCGTGGGCTGGCTCACGCCCAGCTTCCTTGCGATCAGCACGACGCAGACCCCGTCATCCTCCAGGTCGCCGTCGACTTGCGATGGGAAGTGGGCGCGCGGATCCTTCAGCCACTGCAGAACCTGCAGCCGCCGCTCGTTCGCCAGAGCCCGTCCGAAGTGGATCAACGTCATATAGCTATATCCCTATTTCTCCTCTTTCGTCGGAAGGGCCGCCCAGGCCCATCCTGTGCTGATGCTTGCGCTGCGCTCGCGCTGCTTTGGCGCTTGTCTTCAACGGCCTGTCCGGTGTCCCGTGCCCCCAGAGTCGGCGTAGATCTTCGCCTGCGTCTGGGATGCCTATATATAGCTAAATAGCTATTTCATGGAAACCCTGCTGCCAGTATGTTGGCAGGGTGAGCCACACCGCAGTGCGTGAGGGCGTGACGGTGGTGGCTGCGCCGGGGAGGGGCACGATGAAGACGGATACTGTCGATCGCGCGGCGATCGCTTCCGCTGATGCCGTGATCCGGCATTTCGTCAGGCGGACCCCGGTCATCGAGGTAGAGGCGCGGGATTTCGGGCTGTCGGGCGAGGCGCTGGTCCTGAAACTGGAACAGCTGCAGCACACCGGATCGTTCAAGGTGCGGGGTGCTTTCACCAATCTGTTGACGCGGGAAGTGCCGGCGGCAGGGGTCGTGGCCGCGTCCGGCGGCAACCATGGCGCGGCCGTGGCCTATGCTGCGAAACGCTGTGGCGTCAGCGCCAAAGTGTTCGTGCCGTCGATCGCCTCGCCGGCAAAGGTGGAGCAGATCCGGCGATACGGCGCCGATCTGGTGGTTGGCAAGGACCGCTATGCCGATGCCCTGGCGGCAAGCCGTGAGTACGAGGTCCAGTCCGGTGCCATGGCCATTCATGCCTACGACCACCCGGCAACCTTGTTTGGTCAGGGCACGGTGGCGCTGGAATTGGAAGACCAGCGGCCGGACCTCGATACACTGCTGGTCGCGGTCGGCGGCGGCGGCCTTATCGGCGGGATTGCCGCTTGGTATGCGGGCCGGACCCGGGTGGTGGGTGTCGAACCGATCGCCGCGCCGACGCTGACGCGCGCCCTGGAGGCGGGATGCCCGGTTGACGCGGAGGCCGGCGGAATTGCGGCGGACTCGCTGGCACCACGGCAGATCGGCCGGGTGATGTTTCCCATCGCGCAGAAGTTCGTGGATCACACGGTATTGGTTGAGGATGAAGCGATCCTGCAGGCCCAGAAGGCGCTGTGGCAGGTGCTGCGGGTGGTTGTTGAACCTGGCGGCGCGGCGGCGTTTGCCGCGCTTCTGTCCGGCGGCTATCGGGCGAGGCCTGGCGAGCGGGTCGGTGTGCTCGTCTGCGGCGCCAACACTGTGGCTGTGGACTGGGATCGGCAATCCGCAGGGCCTTGATCAGCCAGGGTGCGTATCCGCGTGTGCGGCGCAGGCTGGATTCACCAGAGGTCCGGACTCCATTCTAATGTCCTGACGACCGAGCGACTGGCGAGAAGAATGCGAACGCAATAGCCAAGCCAGGTCGTATTGGCCGCGTGCGGCTTGCCATATTTTGCGGTTGCCCAGCCGTGCACCAACAGACGCACGAGCGGCAGGATTCATAAGAACTGTCTGATTTCTTCAGGTTTCCGGATGCAGCCCTGTCTACATCAGGCGCCTCGCTGGTGACCCGCTCCGGCGTTCGCACATCCGGCACCGTGTCGGGGGCGGACTGCGGCGGCCGGGTATTCGTTGCACCCATCCTTTGTCCGATCGGAACCGGAGGTAGTCTTGGTGATGAGCACCGCTGCCATACTGTCGTCCACGCCATCGCGCGTGTTCCTTCTCCGGGTCGCGTCGGCGATCGTGAGCGCTGCGGCATTCGGGCTTCTTGCGGCACCAGTGCTGTCGTGGCCGCATCTGCAGGCCGCCTTCTTTCTGGCATTCTGCTTTGGCTTCTTCTATGTCGGCGGCACCGGCTACCGCATTGTCCTGGCCGTCGCTTTGCGTGACGCTACCCGGCACACCGCAGCCTCATGGACCGGTGCCACGGCCGCATCCTCGTTGGCGGCTTTGGCCGCGGCGACCGTGCTGGCGGCCCTGGGGCGCGACGACATGTTGCTGCTGGCCGCCTATGCCGTCGCGATCAATGTGGCGTACCTGCCGGTAAAGCTCGCGTGCCTTGGGGCCGGCTGTTGCGTCGCCCGACGGCCTCTCGCAGCACCCGGCGGCAGGCGGCTAGACCTGCGCCGGCTTGAAATCGGGCTGACGCTTGCAGCACTGCTCGTCGCCTTGGCCAGCCTTGCCGGCGGCGAGCCCTCAGCCGCGGCGATCCTGGGCCTCTTCGGACACCTGGCCGTGCGCCTGCTGTCGCGCTGGGCGCGGCGGCGCATGCCGCACCGCGTCTTCTCCCCCGGCGGAACCGGGCAGGAGTTCGCACCGCTCATGCTCGCGCTCGTCTTCACCGTCGGGGTTACCGGCTGCGGATGACGCGCAATCGACCATCGCGGGCGCAGGAGCGGCGCTCTGAAAATCTTAGGGAACTCAACGCGTTGGAAAGGAATGGACCAATGACCGACAACGAGACAGAGAACATGACGGCTGAAGATGGCGCCGGCGAGAAGGTCGAGCGCTCGCGGCTCGCCCTGCTGGGTAGCCTCGCAGCGGCAGCAACGACCGGTGACTGCGCATATGATCAACAGACTTATGGCACGTACAGCGAACCGCATTGGGGCTTGTACAGCGGCGGCGGTGATAGCGAACGAGACCGAGATGACGATAATAATAATGATAACAATGATGTGGGCGCAACGCCCGGCGGCGGTCCCTACGACTGATAATCGAAGAGACGGGGCGGCCCCCTCGGGTGCCCGGATCACACCGGTTGCGGGGAGACCGTTCTGCCCAAGGACGGTCGTGGCGCGCCCCGGTGGCCGACCATGCAGCTGACAGTCGTGACCGCGCTAACCTCGTTGAGGCGCGATCCAATCAAGCACTTGGTTCCGCATGCTGATGGTGCGGAAAACGGGCAGCTGGAAGCTTGCTAGGCGAAGCGTGACAACAGGAGCGAATTCGCCACCGCTCATATGCGTGACCTGGAAGCCTCTTCAGGCCACGCCATTTGCCCGATCGACCATCCGCCGATGAAGTTGGCGGCGGGAATGATGCCAGTGCCGCATGCCCCCATTACAAACGGAGCAGCGACACATGCTCCAACGGAAAGGCCGCCGTGCGGGTGGCCTTACGGAACCGAACCTGGAATTGTGAATCCCAGGATAGGGCTTTCCTTACTGTTCGCAGCAATATCGCCAACCTAGTCGGCGTGGTGCTCCGAGGAAGGCGGCGACGATCAGTGCGGCATCTTGCACCACTCAGTCGTCGCCAAGGGCATCGGCACCACTTCACTTTGAATTCGGATCAGTGCGGCATTGCGGCGCAACAGGGGGGCCGCCAGCAGGCGGACAATCTGTTCAGAGCCACGGACGACGGCAGGGAGGTTAAGGCATGGTTTCCCTCATGATCAACGGCACGGAGCATACGGTGGATGTCGATCCAGACATGCCGCTGCTCTGGGTGATTCGCGACGTGCTGGGCATGACCGGCACAAAGTTCGGCTGCGGTCTGGCCGTTTGCGGCGCCTGCACCGTGCACATGGACGGCTTTCCCATCCGGTCGTGCCAGACGCCCGTCTCAACGGTCGAAGGCGCGTCCATCACAACGGTTGAAGGGCTGGACGATCCAGTCGCCCAGGCCGTTCAGGATGCGTGGGTGGAACTGGACGTGCCGCAATGCGGCTACTGCCAGTCCGGCCAGGTGATGTCCGCCGTGTCGCTGCTGCGCGACATCCCGAGCCCCACGGACGAAGACATCGACGCGATGATGAGCGGCAATATCTGTCGCTGCGCCACCTACCATCGCATCCGCGCGGCCGTACATGCCGCCGCCGACAAGTTGGAGGGGTGAGATGCTGGCCAGACTGCTACGCAACACTGCCATCCAGTCGTCCCGCCGCGGCTTCCTGATCGGCGCCATCGCGTCGGCCAGCGGCTTCGTGGTCGGGTACCATCTGACAGGTGGCCAGGCGCGCGCCGCCGGCCCGGTAGCCGAAGCGGCCCCCGCCAATCCGTTCGCGGGCTATGTGCGCATCGGGACAGACAATCGCGTGACCGTGTTGTCGGCCCATTTCGAGATGGGCCAGGGCAGCTACAACGGCATCGCCACGCTCGTCGCTGAGGAGCTGGATGCCGCCTGGGACCAGATGAATGTCGAAGGTGCCGCGGGGAACCCGGCGCTCTACGGCAATCTGGCCTGGGGCGGAGCGATCCAGGGTACAGGCGGTTCCACGGCGATGGCCTCGTCGTTTGACCGCTATCGGCAGGCCGGCGCGGCCGCCAGGGCGATGCTGGTGGCGGCGGCGGCGGAAGAGTGGGGCGTGTCTGCCGATGAGATTTCGGTGACGGAGGGTATCGTCAGCCATGCTTCGGGCGCCAGCGCCACGTTCGGGGAACTGGCGGAACTGGCTGCAGGGCAGCCGCTTCCCGACAACCTTCAGCTCAAGGCACGCGGCGAGTGGCGGCTGATCGGCAACGAGACGCTGCCGCGCTATGACTCCCGGCCGAAGGTGGAAGGCCGGCAGGACTACACCATCGATATCAAGCTGCCCGGCATGCTGACGGCGGTGATGATCCACCCGCCGCGGTTCGGGGCGACGCTCGTGTCCTTCGACGCCGCGGAAGCGCTGGCCATGCCCGGTGTGGTCGACGTGGTTGAAACCCCGCGCGGCGTGGCCGTGGTCGGCGAGCACTATTGGGCCGCCCTGCAGGGGCGAGACCGCGTGGTGACGGAGTGGGACGAGAGCGGTGCAGAGACGCGCAGCACGCCCGAACTCCTGGAAGAGTATCGCGCGCTCGCGGTCGAGCCGGGCCAGGCGGTGGCCCGCGACGACGGCAATGTGGAGGAGGCGCTGGCAGCCGCTGAGACGGTGCTGGAGTCGACCTTCGAGGTGCCGTATCTGGCGCATGCGGCGCTTGAGCCGCTGAATGCCGTCGTGCGCCGCAACGAGGATGGCACGCTGGAGGTTTGGGGCGGGCACCAGTTGCCCGATCTCTACCAGGCCGTGGCGGCCGGCATCGCGGAAGTCACGCCGGACAAGGTGCGGATGCACGTGATGAAGACGGGCGGCAGCTTCGGCCGTCGTGCCGTGGCCGATGCTGACGTTATCGTCGAGGCAGTGTCGGTCGCCAAGGCCCTCGACTGGCGTGCGCCGGTCCAGGTTCAGTGGTCGCGCGAAGACGATACGCGGGCCGGCCGCTTCCGGCCGATGTATGTGCACCGTCTGCGTGCTGGCCTGGACGCTGACGGCAATCTGGTGGCCTGGCACAACCACATCGTCGGCCAGTCGATCCTTCGCGGCACGCCGTTCGAGGGCTTCATGGTCACGAACGGGGTCGACCTGACCTCCGTCGAAGGGGCCAACAACCTGCCCTATGCCATACCCAATATGCGGGTCGATCTGACGACCACGGATGTGGGCGTGCCAGTGCTGTGGTGGCGGGCCGTGGGGTCGACCCACACGGCTTTCGCCGTCGAGGCGTTCCTGGACGAGGTGGCGGAGGCCGCGGGCCAAGATCCGGTGGAGTACCGGCTGGGCATGCTGGAGGGCCATCCGCGCCATGCGGCCGTGCTGCGTCTGGCGGCGGAGAAGGCCGGCTGGGGCGAGGCACCGCCGGAGGGCCGCTTCCGCGGCATCGCGCTGGCGGAGTCGTTCAACAGCTATGTTGCCCAGGTGGCCGAGGTGTCGGTCGACGAGGCCGGGCGCACGCGGGTGCACCGGGTGGTCTGCGCCGTGGACTGCGGCACGCCCATCAACCCGGATCAGATCCGCGCCCAGATGGAAGGCGGCATCGGCTTCGGCCTCGGCGCCATCTTGAGGTCGGAGATCACGCTGACCGACGGCTATGTGGATCAGGACAACTTCCACACCTATGAGGTGCTGCGCATCGAAGAGATGCCGCAGGTGGAGGTGCACATCGTCCCGTCTGAGGAGCCGCCGACGGGCGTGGGCGAACCGGGCGTGCCACCGATTGGGCCGGCTGTGGTGAACGCGGTCTATTCCGCAACGCGCACCCGCTACCGCAGCCTGCCGCTGACCCGCCACGGCGCGGTGTAGCCGGCCGGCAGGCGGCGCCATCCCGGGGGGCAGAGGACGACGCTCTGCCCCCCGATTGCTTTGGCGAAGGCCCGGCCACGAGAAATCCATCTTCCGGCGCCATGGTGACGGCGATTGATCCGTCCCATGGAGGCTGCAAAGTGAACCGACGGGTGTCTATCGGCTTGGTCTGCGCTCTCGCCGGCATGGCGACGGCGTGGGAGGTGGGCGGCGCCTTGGCGCAGCCCGGGCGCACGATCCAGCACGCCCTCGGCTTTTCCATCGAAGTCGGCGATCGGGCCAAGGTGGACGTCACCGATGCCGGCTTCCGGATTCTGCCGGAGGGAATTGCGGATGTCCGGTCGCCGCCAAGGATCGATGTTCTCTTCCACGGCGAGGCTCTGCCGGAGTCACTTGCCGAGAGCCGGCAGGTCGACGGTCGCACGGTGGACTACGAAATCGAGGAATTCACCGTGGGCTCCGGCGGCACGGAGTACACACTGACCGTCCGGTTCCCCATGTGCGGTGGGGTGTTCGAGTTGCGCCATCATGAGCAGTGTGAATTCTGCGGCGAGCCGGACTTCGCGGCCGGCTGGGCGATCGTCGCCAGCGCAGCCTGCGTTTCCGATGACGACGGCTGAGGCCTATTCTCCGATCCCGACGGCCCCCAGCAAGAAGGCGTACTGGAAGGCCCAGCGCCGGTAGCCCTCGTACCGGCCGGCGTCGCCGCCATGGCCGGAATCCATGTCGGTGGCCAACAGCGCCAGGCTCGCCCCACCCGTCAGAGCGCGCACGCGGGCGATGTACTTGGCGGGCTGCCAAAAGGGCACTTGGTCGTCGCCAAGGCCGGTCAGCACCAGCATGGCCGGATAGTCGCGGTCGGCCAGATTGAAGTAGGGGTCATAGGCACGGATCCAGGCATACTCCTCCGCCACCGCCGGGTTGCCCCATTCGGGATATTCCAGGGTCGTGAGCGGCAGCGACGGATCCATCATCACGGTGATCACGTCGACGAACGGGACATTCAGGATGGCTGCGGTGAACAGATCCGGCCGCAGATTCAAGACGGCACCGACGGTCAGGCCGCCGGCGGACGCGCCCGTCAGCACCATGCGGTCTGGCGAAGTGTAGCCTTCGGCGGCTAGGTGTTCGGCGACGGCGATCGTGTCGGTGTAAGTGTTCATCTTTTCCGCCAGGCGGCCGCCGTCGTACCACGGGTCGCCGTATTCGCCGCCGCCGCGGACATGGGCGAAGGCGAAGATCACGCCGCGGTCGAGCAGGCTGATGATCGTCCGGTCGAAATAGGGGTCGTAGACGCTGCCATAGGCGCCGTAGGCCTCCAGCAACAGCGGCGCGGTGCCGTCCATCGGCGTGCCGCGCGCGAAGGCCAGCGAGACGGGCACGCGCGTGCCGTCCTCTGCGGTGGCAAAGATGCGCTGTGCCTGGTAGCGCGCCGGATCATAGCCGCCGGGCACTGGCTCGCGCCGCAGCAGGATCGAGGAGCCCGAGGTCATGTCGAGCGCATAGACGCTGTAGGGCGTGATATGGGACTGGTAGGTATAGACGTAGGTGTCGGTGTCGTAATCGGGGTTCCATCTGCTGCCGATGGAATAGGCGCGCTCCGGGAACGGGACGGCGCGCAGGTCGCCCGTCGACCGGTCGTAGATCTCCAGATAGGGTTGGCCGTCGCGGCGCGCCGTCACCAGGATAGCGCGGGCGAAGATGCTCGCGCCATCCAGCACCACGTCGGGCCGCTCCGGGATCAGCACTGTCGGTTCGTTGCCGGCCTCCAGGTCTGCCAGCGTGGTGGCGAGCAGGCGGAAATTCGGGCCGGTGTCGTTAGTCCTGACGATCACCTGACCGCCGGCATGGGTTGCGCCGTACCAGATGCCGGGCTCACGCGGACGGATCACGAAAGGCTCCGCACCGTGCGGATATGGGTCGAGAAAGCGGATTTCCGAGGTATCGCTGGCGCCCGAGCCGATAACCAGATAGCGATTGTCCGCCGACAGACTGATCCCGACGGAGTATTCGAGATCCGTCTCCGTGTAGATCACCTGGTCCGGAGCGTCGGTGCCGGGGACATGACGGCGCACTTCGTAGGCGCGCAGCGCATCATCGACCGCGACGTAGTAGAGCGCTCGGCCGTCCGGCCACCAGAGGGCCTCCGCCACGCCGGAAATGGGCGGGCCCAGTGCTTCGCCCGTCTCCAGATCGCGCAGATGAAGGTCGTAGTCGATGCCGCCGGTGATGTCGGTCTGATAGGACAGCAGACGGCCATCCAGCGTCACGTCCCAGCCAACGACATCGAAATAGTCATACTCAGCGGCCATCGCGTTGACATCGATGACCGTTTCCGCCGGACCCTCGGGTCCGCTTTGCGTCCTAACCAGGTTCCAGTGCTCATCTCCCTCCGCCACGCGCCAATGGTACCAATAGTCGCCGTAACGCGTCGGATGGCTGCTGTCGTCGTCGGCCAGCCGGCCGGTCATCTCTTCGAAAAGCGTCTGCTCCAGGCGCGCCAGGGGCGCCATCACCTGATCGGTGTAGTCGTT